>CAVHQB010000024.1:0-18908 GCA_963637895.1 Lachnospiraceae bacterium | reverse complement strand
CCCCAGTACAGTGCGCATAGGACTCCCATCAGGATCCCTATGCGGATCTTCTTCTTGTGATTCTGAATTTTCAGTTCTTCAACATCCATTATTGCAATCCTCCTAATCGCAACGCCGGAAACCGGCAGATGTTCGGGGACAGCCCCCGATTTGAGGATGCGAGGGGGCCATGATTCCCCCGGCATCCTCGGTTTATGGTTTTGGATCAGCGCTTGAGCTTCTCGCGGAACTTCTCGCAGCTGTTGATCTTGATGTCGAGGAGGTCCTCGATGTTCATCTTGGCCGCGATTCCACGGGTTGCACCGGGCACTCCGGTGACGACTCCGATCTTGAGCTCCTCACGGAGGTCCCTCATAACGAACTCGTCAGCGATATCGAGGACGTCCAGTCCGAGCTTCTTGGCAACGTACTGCTTGGCGTCCTTGATCTTCATGTTCTTGCCGAACTCCATCCTGGCGACAAGGTCTCCTGCAGACCTGATTCCGCCCATTCCGGAGGTCATGAAGTGTGGGAGATCCATTCCAGCGGGGTCTCCCACTCCGACCTAAACACCGTCCACGTGCGCGATCTCCACCATGGCCTTGTTGGCCCTGGAGACTGCGTCGATCGGGGGCGTCTCGCACATCGGGATTCCTCCGACACCCATTCCCATGTCTGCATGGACGGGGATCTTGGACTCCTTCACGGCCTCCTTGATGAAGGTGACGGCCCTTGCGATGTTGAAGGCAAGCGACTTGCTGGTGTTGGTGTTGACCACAGTACCGCACACGTTGGCACCTGCCTTCTCGGCGAGGTGGACGTACTGGTGGGGGTACATTCCTGCGACGACCTGGCCCTCGAACTCGATGGCTCCGTGGATACCCATGATGGACTCTCCGGCGAAACCGACCTGGATGTAGGCCTCGGGGCACTGCTCCCTCAGCTTCTTGACTCCGTTCAGGGTTCCGACGCAGTCCGCATCTCCTGCGGATCCGGTGGTGTCGAAGTTGAATCCGTCAGAACCGGCTGCCTGCAGCCTGGTGGCGACGTACTCTATGTCCCTGGTGACGTGGGCGGAAGCCAGCTCGGACTGCTGCATGGACTCCTCGATCTTGAACTCCCTCATGAGGTCGGCTGGGTTGCCGTAAGGTCCGTCGGGGGCGTAGTAGAGTCCCTGGTTGGGCATCGCTCCGTAGAAGAACGGGGCGACGATCTCAGCCTGGATCTCCTCCATCGTCTGCATCTCCATGGAGATGACGGGCTTCACGGGCTTGATGGAGTAGTCGGAGTGGGCCAGCTCGAACGTGTCCGCACCCAGCGCCCTCTCGTGGAGCAGGGCGGCCTCGAGCCTTCCCATGTCGACTCCGTTACCGGAGTTTCCGTTGTCTCCGGTGAAGTCGAGCTGTCCGATGTCGTAGGAGAGGACGACTTCCTCTCCGGGGGCGACTCCGACGACCCTGTCCTGGCAGCAGATGATGTCAGCGATGTGCTCCATCTCGTCTGCTGTCAGCTGGGGGATCTCTCCCATGTCGGCCGCGTCAGCGGTTCCGGCGTGGATGTCGTCGAGGATCTGCTGCCTGGACATCTGGACCCTCTTTCCGTCTCCCATCCTTGTGTAGTACTCTGCCATAGTGTTCACCTTCAGTCGGAAGCGATTGCCTGAGCCTTCCTGGTTGTCTCGGAAGCGGACTCTCCGTAGATGTCGGCTCCGATCTTGTCGGCGTATCCCTGTGTGATGGGTGCTCCGCCGACCATGACAGTGATCTGGTCCCTGATTCCAGCGGCCTTGAGGTCATCGATGACGACCTTCATCCCGGTCATGGTTGTGGTCATGAGAGCGGACATTCCGCAGAAGTTGGCTCCGTTCTTGCACTCAGAGATGAAGTCCTTGAGGGGCACATCCCTTCCGAGGTCGCGGACCTCGAATCCGGCGCACTGGAGCATGGTCGAGCAGATGGACTTCCCGATATCGTGGACATCTCCCTCGACGGTTCCCATGACTGCGACTCCCTTGGCGAGTCCGGATCCTGCTCCGGCCTTGAGCTCCTCATCGAGGATCTCCATCGCCTTCTTCATTCCGGCAGCGGCGCTCAGGACGTGAGGCAGGAAGAGCTTCCCCCTCTCGAAAAGAACTCCGACGTCGGACATGGCGGCTCCGAGAGCGTTGATGATGTCACCTGCGGGCATGCCAGCGGCATGGGCCTCGTTCACAGCGGCTGTGATGTCGGGGACCTTGCAAGAGACCAGCGCTTTCTTCAGCTTCTCTGTTTCAGCTTCGAATGCCATTTCGTTTTTCCTCCAAACGTTGCTTTTGCTTCGTCTGAAAAAAAGATGAGTGTTTGTACTTATAATGGTTATCAATTAGATTTATATAGTAAAATTATCAGTCTAATTCTGACGTTCATTTTTATTGATTGAGAAAATCAATAATTTAACGACGAAAACATACAGATATCCATCATAAATAGACATAATTAGACATTTGTCTAATGGATTATTCACATTGGATATTATTACATTCATCCATGTTATCTCCAATGTTTCAACGGTTTGACTAAAAAGTTCAAAATGAAAAAAGCGAAATTGTTATCTCAAAAGTTACAATGAAAAAATAACCAGTTTCAATGCCAAAGGACCGATCCAAACACAGGATGACGAAGCTCACCGACGATACAGACGGATCAGCAGAACAGAAGACATAGACCGCCCGAACGCGGCATGCATCCGTCGCCTTGCCCTGCTGTGCTCATCTGCACGGAGCTTCCTCACCCCTTGGACGGGGCCTCCTTCGACTGGCCTGCGCCGAAAGGCGTAAGACCGGATGTGATCAAACCTAGGCTCATCTCATCATCTCCATCGCAAGCGGTCTCTCCAGGCCCCGGGCTTCGGCCCTCCTACAACCGCTCCGCAACTTCATGCAGAGATGCCAGGGGCCTGGAGGTCGCACTTGCGCCATTTTGTGTTTTCAACCTCGGTTCTGAGGTCTGATTTTTTCATCAATCCATCCATATAAAAAACATTGTAGAAAGTTTTAAAAAAGGTAGATTTTGAATTGAGTTTAATGTTCATAAAATATATCAAAAAATCTCATTGAAAAGTCATAGTTTGAATTCTATATTTAAAATAATCAGATAAATTAATATATCTATAATTATGAATTATGCGAATCATAAGATATCATTAAATACGAATTATTCCACAGTACGAAAAAGAAGTCCGAAACTGCATTTTCAGAGATTGTTCTCAGGACTTCTGCACAGAAGCAGGCTTGTCCGAATCATCATAATATGTCTCTATAGAGATCGGATACTTCATCCCGAGCAGCATCTTCAGCCCCTCGTCGATGAATCCCATGACGAAATCTCCGGGCCAGGCATCCCACAGGGTATCGCTGGAACGGTCGAGGCGGATCCTGATCGGAAGATACGAGATGACCGATGCCTTGTCGGGATTGGAGACCATGTTGCATCCGATCCTGACGAACTCCTCCGGGTCGATGTCCTTCTCCTTCTTCAGGAGGGTGAGCGCCGTGCTGCTGCCGGAACGGACGAACATCTTGTCGAAGTGTATGCCCATGCAGCGGGCGGACTCCAGCGCATAGGAGATCACCGCGGAATAATAGTCGATCTCCCCCTTGCGGAAGCTCTCGGCTATCTCCGAGCGCTTGTGCACATCGGCAGTGTCCGGCTCGGTGACGTACATCAACGGCTCGGCCGTGAGCCTGTACTTCTTCGGAGACCCGGAATCCTCGTCTATCTCGACAGCTCCCAGTGACATGAGCTTGGACACTGAAGCATAAACGGTCGCTTTAGGAACGCAGGTGGACTTCTCCAGCTCGTTCAGGCTCTGATCGTGGTCGAAGAGCGTGTCCAGGATGCCTATCATCGTAGCGTTGGTGAACAGCGTCGCCTTGCCGTTGATGGAGTATATCGCGAAAGGCTCGGTCTTCCCGATGGAGCCCATCGGGTCCACGAAACCGACCTCGGTGTCGTACTCCTGCCCCTGGAACGGGTCCAGCCTTATGCAGACCTTGCGGCCCTTGTCGGTGACTGACAGCTGGATCTCGTGAGAGAGGTTGTAGCCTATGAAGAACTTGAAATGCGCACGGAGGGCCCCCAGCATAGGGACGATTATCAGTGGGACGTCTGAGATGTCCTCATCGGACGAGAACTTCAGCACGAGCGCTTCGGAAGTGTCCATCTCCACGGTGATTCCGTACTCGGCGCATTGAGACACGATGGACCCCAGAGTGGCGTCCCACCAGTTGAGGTCGTCCATCCCCCTGACCAGGGCGACTCCGACGTTGAAGAGCCCCTGGATGATGTTGAGCCCGCTCTCCATCAGCGACACCCCGTACAGGGACAGGTCCTCCCTGTTGGTGCACTGGCCGTTGGCCATGATCCTCTTGAGGGATGCGGCCCTGGCGTACAGCTGCCAGTCCTCGCTGGTGTCGCTGGAGAACAGGAGCATCGCATCGATGTGGTAGACGGTGCTGCGGGCATCGTCTATGCACACGTCGGAAGCTATGATCCCCATGCGGAGCAGCCTGCCGATGCTCCCCTGGATCGTGGACTTGAAAAGATTGAGGGAGATGGCCATCTCCGATGGGGACACCTCCCTATGGCGCATCTCATGCAGGATCTGAAGGCTCAGCTCGTTCGTGACTATCTGTATCCCATTGCGCATGGTCAGATAGACCTCGTATTCGGAGCTGTAGCCTACATCTGTCATTATATGACGATCCTCAAGGATGTGCTTCCGGCATCGAATCGGGCAAATCCCGTCTGCAATCAAGCCAGAAATGCTGGATGTACATGAAATTACATCTATATAATGCGAGCCGAAAACCTGGCCAGGCTTCCGAAAGGAGAACGGAGGCTCAGTTGAGACGCAGGACCTCGTCCTCGGGCTCCACATCGAAGGTGAAGATGAACCTGGAGCCGACGGTCGCGGCCTTCTTCCTGGCCTCGGGATCGTCCTTGAAGGGGCCCTTGCAGTCCTGGTAGATCATCTTGTTGACCACTTCGATCTGGAATCCGCCCAGCGAACGGACGATCGTGTCCAGCACGTTGAGGTTGGAATCGTTGATCTCGGAGCAGCTGACGGCCACGATGGCCTTCTTGCCCTTGAGCTGGGACTTGGAGAAGTCTGCGGAGATCATGCTGTACATGTACTCCAGGACCAGCTGGAACTGAGACGTGGGCATGTCGAAGTACACGGGAGTGGCGAACACGATGAGATCGGCGGCGAGGATGCTGTCCAGAACTGTCTGTGCGGACTCGTCCAGGACAGGCTTGACATTGTCGTGGCAGTGAAGGATGTACTCGCCGCGGTCGTTGGCCCTGATCTTCCAGAGGTTGTAGCATTCGATGGTGCTCGTGGACAGCCCCATGGCTCCATCGAGAATGGAATCCACTATCCCGGATGTGTTCCCGGACACGTTCGGGCTTCCGACCAGAGCTACTATCCTTGCCATCGTCTGTCTATCTCCTTGACCATGATAAAGAAGTTTGCATTATCCCTATTATCGCTCAGGAAGTCTTCCTCTTGCGTCCGACACGCGTCGGGATAGCCTCGTAGGCATCCTCCGACTGAGGCACCAGATGGAGCAGCGTGTAGAACGGGTTGTCGTACTTCGAGTGCATGTAATCGTCGATGTTCAGGTTCATGTTGTTCAGGACCTGGATCAACGTGTTGCGCATGATGAGGATGTTCTCGCGAGGGATGTTGGCGAAATAGCTCTCGTTGAGGTCGCTGACGCCCTTCATCACCTTGTCGGCGAGCTCCTTCCCGGAATCCGTGAGGAAGATGCGGTACTTCTTGTTGCTCTCGCTCTTCCTGTCGTCGCAGACCAGCTCCTTCTCGCGGAGGACCTTGATCACACGGTTGGTGTTGGCCGTGTCCATATCCAGGAAATGGGACAGCCCGACCATGGTCTGCCCGTCCTGGAGCCTCAGAGCGGTCAGATAGATGGCATGCGCATGCGTGAGGCCGTACGGCTCGACGATGGATGTCATGTTCTTCCTCATCTGGAGGCTCATCCTATCGAAGAACGCAGGCAGGAACGAATTCCAGTAAGTATCGTAAGGCTCCACGCCGGCGGGATTCATTGTATCGATATAAAGCAAACCCTTCCGCATCCAGGTAGGAGGGGACTGGGTGCGGAAAGGTATCAAATCTTGTTCATGGCGCAAGATTCTGAATAAGAGATTAACTATGATTATATTTATAGTTTATTGTAGTTATCATTATTTTTGATGTATCGTACAATATACTGAGAAAGTACATAGAGCTGGCCTGATGCGGGATGTCACTCCTTGGAAGAAGCTACACGGCGGTTGATCATGCTCGCCAGATAGCCCGCGCCGAACCCGTTGTCGATGTTGACGACGCTGACGCCGCTGGCGCAGGAGTTGAGCATCGCCAGGAGAGCAGCCAGCCCTCCGAAGGATGCCCCGTACCCCACGCTCGTGGGCACCGCTATGACAGGGCAGTCGGCCATGCCGCCGACCACGCTCGCCAGAGCGCCTTCCATCCCTGCGACGGCGACGATCGCATTGGCGGTCATGATGTCGTCGGAATGCGCCAGGAGCCTGTGGATGCCGGACACCCCGGCGTCGAATACCCTGACCACGTTGTTGCCCAGGCACTCCGCGGTGCGGGCGGCCTCCTCGGCCACGGGGATGTCGCTGGTGCCCGCGGTGATGATGAGGACCTTCCCCACCTTCTCGGGGAGCCCGGACCCGGCGACGGCGATCCTGCTGACAGGGTCGTATTCTAATTGTATATTGGAGGAGACCTCCGCCGCGGCCTCCGGAGAGATGCGGGTGATCATCACCGCTCCCTCTCCGTCGGACAGCATGTGGCGTGCGATCTCCGTGATCTGCTCCGGAGTCTTCCCGGCGCCGTATATGATCTCGGGAACGCCCTGGCGTATCCCGCGGTGCAGGTCTATCTTCGCGAAGCCCAGGTCGTCGAACGGCTCCCTCTTCAGAGCGAGAAGGGCCTCATCGACGCTTATGCGGCCGTCCGAGACCTTCTCCAGCAGCTCGCGCGTCTGCCTTCCGTCCATCTGCGCCTCGCGTATGCGGGGATCCCTGAAGGATCACTCGAAAATGTGCTTCTGCCTTTCCTTGGAGATGTTGAGGAGGACCTCTGCGATCTGCTGGGCCTCCTGCTCGGAGAGGCTGACCTCTTCGCAGAGCTCGTGGTACCTGGCGATGACCTCGCGCTCCTTCTGCTCGTCCCAATATCTCTGAGAGCTCTTCTTCTTGGCTTTCGCAAGCTCGTCAGCGATCTCCATGCGTGTGGCGATGAGATCGATGATCTGCTCGTCTATCGCCTCGATCTGCTCCCTCAGTTCGTCGGTGTTCGGCATGATTGCACCTGTTGAGCCCATCGTGGCACACATAATAATTATTTCTATAGGGGAGGTTTGTCCGCCAGGATTTCAATCATCTCGTCTATGGATGGTCTAGGCGTCCTATCTACAAAATAATCGGCACTATCTAGATGAATGTACATCGATGTTCGATGAAAATAGACGTAAATAGGTTAATGTACAATAATGTTTATCAATGACCTCATTATACTATGAGCATGGACATACTCGGTAACGAGTTCTCGGGCTTCCCGTCGCAGGAGAAGGTAGCTGTCCTCCTCCTGGAGCAGGGGATCAGAGTGGAAGGCGGAAAGGCCTTCTGCGGTTCTATTGTGCAGAGCGATTCAGCCATCGGCCGTGCATGCGGCGTCGACAGGAGGGTCGTGAGAGCGACCCTGGAGAGGATCTCCGCCACGCCTGCTCTGAACGACATGTTCTCCAAGCTCAGATGCACCCTGTCCATGGTCGACCTGGCGCCCGAGATCGGGTGCTCGTCCGTCATAATCACCCCGACAGACTCCACCATGCCCGGCATCCTGGCCGACATCATGAACGTGCTGTACAACGCCGGGATCTCCGTCAGGCAGGCGATGGTGGACGACACGGGCGACAAGAGCGCCGCCATCCTGGTCGTTGTGGTATACGGGAAGATACCCGCCGCCGTCATCCCCGAGCTGAAAGCATGCCGGGGCGTGGCGAGCATCATGATAAAGTGAAGGGGCCGGAGGTTCCGGACCCCTTCTGCATCGTCATCTGACGACTTTCAGTTCGGAGGTGTGCAGCACGCCCTTGGGGCATGCCGCCTCGCAGCGCCTGCAGGCCAGACCGGCGCATCTGTCGGACTGGATCTCGGCACGGAACCCTGCCACCCCTTCCGGGACGATCTGCAGGGCCTTCTCCGGGCACTGCTTCATGCACTTCCTGCATCCGATGCATCCTTCGACCACATCGGACAGCAGCGTGCCGCACTTGATTATCCTGACCTTGCACGTCTCCGTGTCGGGCAGGTCCCTGCGGGCCAGGCGCTCCACCTTGACCTGGGACGGGTCGAGGGCTTCGGGCAGGGCCTTGAGGCCGTAGATCTCCATCATTGGGTTGTACTGGTCCATGGGCATGCTGGAGCACCACAGGGAGTACTCGATGGAGTACACGTTCTTGAAGAACTCCGAGGTGGCGAACATGCAATGGGTGGCCCTGAGCTTCTTGGCGAACTCGGTCAGCTCGGGCATGCCGATCTCTCCGAGGACGATCTTCCTGGCCATGGCGATGGACGTGTTCCCGAACTGGATGATGTGCCTGGCGCCGGGAGTGACCATTCCCACTTCCATGGCCTTCTTGGCGTTCACGTACAGGCCGGACGCTCCGGACATGTACGCCTTCTGGACGTCGTCCACCCACAGGCCGGCGGCATCGAACAGTGTGAGGAATCCTGCGCGGAGCGCTCCGATGGCCTTCCCGGCCTCCTCGACATCCTTCGACGAGATGTCTATGCCGTCCTGGAGGTGCAGCTTCCCGTCGTCGGTGAGGATCTTGGGGCTCTGGATGATCCCAGTGGACATGCCGTTGGCCAGGGCCGCGATGACCCCGGTCCCGGTTATCCCCACGGCCTTGCCGTGCATGGGGCCCTCCTCGATGACCTTCCCTGTGATAGGGTCGATCAGGTCTCCGGGCTGGGCCTCCATGGTGTCGTCCAGGACATAGCATCTCCAGCCGTTCTCGGTGACCTCCACCTCGCTCAGGGCTCCGGGAGCGGCTAGCATCCCGCGCTCGATCTCCTGCCCTTCCAGGGCGGGACCGGCTGCTGCCGAACCGGTATAGACCTGGCCGTCGACGACCAGCGCCATCTCCGCGTTCGTCCCGTAGTCGACGACGATGCAGGGCTCCTTCTCGTCGAGGATCTCCGTCATCATCATCATGGCTATGGCGTCGGCTCCGATCTCGTGGGTGACCGCCGGAGGGATGAACAGCTTCGCGTTGGGAAGGTCCAGCCCCACGGAGGACGCGTCGATGATGTCCCCGTTGCGCGGCGGGGATACGACGCCCAGAGACTCCAGCATGTTCTTGCCGGCGTAGGCCAGGTCCCTGATCTCGATGTTCTGGAAGAGGGACAGCTGGAAAGGGTTCCCGCAGACTGCTATGATCTCGACGGAGGCCAGGTCGATGCCCGTCTCCTTCAGAAGGTTGTTGGCGGCCTCCACCAAGAGGCCGTTGGCCACATCCTCCCCCGCTTTCATAGCGAAGTTGACGTGGTCTATCACGTTCATTCCGGGGATCGGGTGCCTCTCCGTCACAGCGGTGGCCACCGTCTCCTTGGTGTCCAGGTCCAGGGCCTGGCATCTCAGGCCGCTGGTACCTATGTCCAATGCTATCCCGTACCTCATCTCATCACTTCCTTGCCTTAATGGTGAATCCTGCGCTGTTGACCGCCATCACCGCAGCTCCGATCTCCAAGGGGTCATGGATGATCGCCTTGGCCCTGCTGCGGCCCAGCTGGTCGTAGTAATGGGGGACTCCGGGGCTCGAGATGATGGAGCCCTCGGCGATGATCTCCCCAGGGATGATGAACGGCGCCGCGTTCAGGAGCAGCGTATGGGAGGAGATCGCCTTGGCGATGTCCTCAAGGGGCTTCGCTCCGACGGCGGAGAGCTTCTCGGCCTTCTCCCTGATGATGTCGGTGACGGACACGTTGGCGCCCATCTCCTGCAGGAACTTCACTGCCCACGTTCCGACGTTGCCTGCTCCGATGACCAGGACATCCTTCCCCTCCAGGCCTCCGGCGGCGTTCTTCAGCGCCACAGAATATCCTTTCGCGGTCCCCCACGAGTTGTCGGTGTGCCTGCGCTCATGGGTGTTGTAGGCGACGAACTTCCTGTCGTCGGCCATCATTATGATGTCGCATCCCTCGTCGATCCCCTGGGAGAACCCCAGGACATCGGTTCCGTCGGTGACATGGCACTGCATGCCGAGCCTCCTGACGATGGCGTCCACGGACGCGGAGAACCCGCTGATGATTCCCATCCCCGATGTGATGGGCACGGCCACGGCCCTGAACTGCGACAGGTCGGTGTCCTCGGGGAGGCCTGCAGCCTCCAGCGCGATGCCTTTCACGGTCTTCCCTGTGCTCTTCAGCAGCCTCTGGTCCAAATCTATCTTGTCGTCGGGCACTCCCTCGATCAAATCCGGTGTCAATCTTGTCATATCAAACCACCTCCGGGGTGCCGTCGACGTATTCCGTCACGCCGCACTCCTTCTCGACCTTTTCAAGCACGGAGAGCCTTCTGGCCTCCGCCTCTTCCGGAGTCGTCCCGGATACCATGAACGTCCCGTGCCATTCCCCGGCGCCGGGGGCGTAATCTGAAATGAAACGGTCCGAGCCGAACAGCCCGGAGCCCATCTTCGGAGCCCGTACCTTTCCGAACTCCTTCTCGCCGGTGGTCCTGAGGACCCCGTTCTTGAAATGCAGATGCCAGTAGATCCCCGAGCCTCCGGACGATGTCCTTCCGGCAGGGGCGCCCAGGGCTGTGGTCACCAGCTCCTCCAGCAGGTTCACGCCGGTGGCGATGTATATCGCCGCAGGGGTCTGGCTGGGGATGCGCGCATCGATCTCCAGGACCCTCAGGCCCTTGGGGGTGAGGATGGCCTCCACGTCCATCAGGGCGCGGAGCCCGATGGCGACGGCCACGTTCTCCCCGATCTCCCTGAACTGGGCATCGTCTGATTCGTCGAGGATGTCGGGGAAGCAGCGGACCATCTTGCAGTCGTAGTTGGAGTCCAGCACGACCTCGGTGGTCACATAGGACCTTGCGGAGTCGCCGGACCCTATGACCTCGATGGACACGCTCTTGCCGTGGACGAACTCCTGGATGACGGGCTTGTCGTTGAGCTTCTTCACTATCTCCAGGCCCTTATCCACGTCCTCCTGGGAGAATGCCACGGACACGCCGATGCTCCCGCTCTGGGAGGACGGCTTCACAATCACAGGGAACCCGCACTCGGGCCAGCGCCCGGGAAGGGGCACGCCCACGGATTCCATGATGTCGTTGGAGTCCCGCTTCGAGCACGAGATGTCGTAAGCGTCCAGGTCGAAGAGGAACGGGATGTGAGAATCGGAGAGGACATCGTCCAGCAGCTCCAGGAGGTCCAGCTCCTCGCATGCCGGAAGGACAGCGTCGCACGATGAGAAGATCTCCAGCGCGGCGGAGACGTCCTTGAGGGGATCGAGCACATGGGGCTCGTCGCATATCGAAAGTGCAGGGGCTTCCGCCTTCCTGTCTATCACAACGGTCTCGTACCCGGCTTCATGCGCCAGGAACACCGCTTCCATGCCCTGCAGGGCACCGCCCACTACGCATAGTCTCATCCTACGCGCCTCCGGGCCTGTGAGAATCGAGGAACGAGACGTATTCGGAGCTCTCGGCCCTCCTGTATCCTAAGGAATCGAGCATCTCGAAGACATGCTCGACGGAACGGTTCCCGTTCTCGATGTCCAGCTCGTGCTGGGCCACGCCCGCCAGGTTCTTCGACGGCGGGATGATCGACGTTATGACGTTGGCACCGGCGTACAGCCTGGTCTTCAGGCCGGCTATTCCCTCAACATCCAGGCTGGCGGGGATGAGCCTGTCGGGGAACAGGATCCTCATGACCGCGATGGCCTTCAGCTCGTCCAGGGAGTCCATGGCCGTGTTGTCCTGCATCGGGGTGCCCTCCTGCGGGACGAACGTCATGGCGCGGATCTGCTGGCAGCCGAGGTTGCCCATCTTCAGTATAGTGTCGGCGCGGTCGCGGACGTTCTCTCCGAGGCCGATCATCATGCCGTCCTCGGCCAGGAGCCCGGCCTCCATCGCCCAGACCTTCTGGTTCAGGCGGTCGTCGAAGCTCTGCTCCACGCGGAGCGACTCGAACAGCTGGCGGTTGTACGTCTCCTGGTAGCACGCATGCCAATCGGCTCCGGCCTCCCTTATCCTGGGGAACACCTCCTTGGGGAGCGCCCCGGGGGAGGACATTATGCTTATGCCCACCTGCTCGCGGACCTGGGAGATCATGTCGATCAGCAGCTTGTAGTCATCTGCATACATCGCAGGGTCCTCGCCCATGGTCAGGTCCGCCAGGTTGATCCCGGCGTCCTTCAGGCTGCCGGCCAGCTGCACGACCTCCTCGATCGGCTTCCTGTAACGGTCGATCTGCGAGTTGGACCTGCGGAAGTAGCAGAAGTTGCAGTTGTTCTTGCAGTATGTGGAGAAATAGACGAACCCGTAGGTGAAGATCTTCTTGCCGAAAACGGCTTCCCTCGACCTGCGGGCGGCCTCGAACAGGAGCTCCAGCTCCTGAGGGTCGGTGACGGACATGAGCTCCGTCACATCATCCGTTCCCGTCACGGCACCTTTCCGTGCCCTGTCTATTATCTCTTCTATCATCCTATCAGCTTCAGAATCAATCGATCTTGTACCCGTCCTGGTACGTTATGCTCTTGCCGGTCTTCCTGACGCTGCTCTTCCCGTCGCGGAGCATCAGGAGCCTCTCGAGCCCGAACCCGACTCCGGCCCAGGGCTCGTGGACGTCGTGCGCGGCATCTAAGATGTGCGGCCCGACTGCGCCGGACGCCACTTCCATCCCGTTGACCTCCACATCGAGCGTCTCCACGTATACGTCGGACTCCTCCCTGGTGAGGGTGTACTCCAGTCCGGCGGCGGTCATGACATCGTCGATGTAGGCCTTCAGGCACTCGGTGGGGTCTCCGGCAGGGCCCATGTCCACCAGGTTCATCATGGTGAACTCCTCCAGATGGCGGGAGCTCTTGGACTCCTTCCTGAAGCAGGACCCCATCTCGAAGATCTTCACAGGACCGTCGGTGTGGTCCCTGAGCTTCCTCATGACCACATAGAGATTAGGAGCCAGCATGGGCCTGAGGCACCTCTTGTCGTCTATGAAGAACACCTGCTTGTACAGAGGGTGATCGGGAGTGATGGTCATCTTTGCCAGTGCGGCATTGGAGATTATGATCGGTGTGCGGACCTCGATGAAACCCCTGGCGGTCAGCTTCGCGGCTATGGCGGCCTCCAGCTCGGACAGGTCGTGCCTGCGCGGATTGGCTATCAGCTCGCTTATTCCTGCGTCGTTCGCCGCCTTCGTCTTGGACATGAGCTTCGCGAACTGCCTGTCGCGCTCCTCGGCGTCGGGATAGTCCATATGGGAGTAGTCCTGGTCGCCGTACTCTATGAGGCGCTGTATCTGTGGGTCTGTGAATCCAACCATAATCTCAACCGATCGATGAATGGCGAAAGGCCGGGGTGTCGATCCCCGCTGGCTAGGTTTTAGAGACCCGCTGGTCGCCGGACCGCCCTCCACTGGATAAAAGACTCGGTTCTTCGGTATTTAATGGTTGGCTACGGCATTAGCCAGACCGGATAAAAACCTGGCGGTGCAAGAGAGGCTGCGGAGATGCTTCGTGCAGTTGGATGGGTATCTGGTCATATTCTCCGATAATTATATATAGAACAGTCCGAGAAGATGCAATAAATGGAACCTTCTTACCATCATCCAGAATATGCTGGCTCATGAAGAAGCCGAGAAGATGCATCCATCCAATCAGGATCAGAAATCTATGCCGCATTCGGACAGGGTGTTGAGGGCCGAGTCGTAGACGTCGAGGTACTCGTCGGTGGGCACGAGGTTGTCCACGTCGTAGCAGTCCTGGAACTTCTTCCCCCTCGGCGGGCTGGCATAGTTCTTCTCGTAGCGCATCAGTATGCGGTCGACGATGCGGTTGATGTCCGACACGTCCATGCCGCATGTGGCCATGGATGCCTCGCCCATTATACGGGACTCCATCGGGGACACCATGTCCTGGATCGTCCCCTTGGCCGATGCCACTCCGGAGAGCAGCTCCCTTCCGGACGCCGTGTCAACCAGCGCCTGCGCCGCGGTCTCCAGCAGGCACATCTCGGTGCAGGGGCCCGCGAGTGCGTAGTACTGGCTCCCGAGGAGCAGGTCCGTGTTGTAGTCCAGGGCGGCGGCCACGTGCCCGGAGACCCTCAGGGTCTCGCGCGTGGTGGTTGTCCCCCACCTTATGTGGATCGGCCCGTCCAGATGGATGTCGCCGTTGAACAGCGCGAAGGTGGCCATCGTGGATGCGATGTCGCAGATGGCGGTCTCCTCGACTCCTCCTGCGTATCCGCCCATCATCGGCATCTGCTCGATCATGATTATGTCTCCGGCCCCGTGCCAGCCTGCCAGCATGTTCAGTCCGGACATGTCGATCTTCAGCTCGTTCAGCTGGGAGCATTCGTGGGAGTCGAACCATTTCAGGCCCTGGTCCCCGAGCCCGGAGGCCAGACGTCCGGTGGACGTCAACGGGGTCTGGGGCCCCTATATGCACATGCCGGGCCTTCCGGCCCTGCGGATCGCCTCGCGGACATGGTTGACCTCGGCCTGCGTGGCCTTGATCTCCCAGGGCGTGTTGGTCATGACCTGGCGCCCGTCGATGGTGCTCAGCACCCCGCTGACGATGGTGTCCACGGTGGGCTCCTGTGCGTAAGCCTCGATCATCTGCGAGAATATGGCTTCCGACACGGGCGCTCCGGTGGGGCCTCCTTGGATGACAGGCTTCCTCATCGCGTTCCCGCGACGGGCCTTGCATGAGCAGTGGTCCTTCCCGCTCCCGAGCTCCAGCTTCTTCGGGGCCATCTTCAGGCCCTCGTAGATCTCGTCCTCGTCGATGGACAGGACCGTGCCGAGATCGGGGTTGTACATCCCGGTGGTCACGAGCATGTCGACTCCGGCTATGAACAGCCTGTCTGCCAGGTCCGGGTCCTCGGGGATGAACTCCTTGCCGAAGGATATGTCGTAGCGCTCCTTCATGAGGCGGGCGTTATGCGGTATGATCTGGTAGTCCCAATCCTTCTCGGAGACCTTCTGGCCCTGGACGAACCTGTCATAGGCACCGTAAACGTTCAAGCACTTGCGAGCGACCACATGACCACAACACACACTTCTATACATTACACTTTCTTAAAGCAGTCCATCCCCGCCGGGATAGGAAAATAGTAAATGGGCTCCGACGGGGCGGTTGCCCCCTGCGCCCAGCAGGCACAGGGGTTTGGGGGGCGGAGCCCCCCGAGGAGATGTTTGAGCCTTCAGAGGCTGATGTCCAGTCCCAGGTCCTTCAGGGTGGCGGCGGCCTTGTCGTAGACCTCAAGGTACTCCTTGGTGGGCCTGACGGTGGTCACGTCGTAGCACTCCTGGAAGGTCACTCCGGCGGGGGCGTCGGTGTAGTGGGCCTCGTACAGGGGGATCAGCTTGTTGAGGACCTCGTTGACATCGGAGATCTTCATTCCGGCGGTTGCCTGAGCTGCGTCTCCCATCATCCTGGCCTCCATTCCGGTGGTCTTGTCCTGGACGACTCCCTTTGCGGCGGCGGATCCGGACAGGAGCTCCCTTCCGGAAGCCGTGTCGTTGATGGCCTGGGCCGCGGTCTCCAGCAGGCACATCTCGGTGCACGGGCCGGCGATCGGGTAGTACTGGTTGGCCAGGAGCAGGTCGGTGTTGGCGTCGATGGCGGCGGCGGCCCATCCAGCGACCTGGAGGGTTCCGCGGGCCATGGTGGTTCCCCACCTGATGTGGATAGGTCCGTCGAGGTGGAAGTTACCGCTGAAGCAGGCGAAGGATCCGAGGGTCGTGGCGACGTCGCAGATAGCGGTCTCCTCGACACCTCCGGTGTATCCACCGAGGATCGGCATCTGCTCGATCATGATGGTGTCGCCGACGGTGGTCCATCCGGCCAGCATGTTCAGTCCGGTCATGTCCATCTTCAGCTCGTTGAGCTGGGAGCACTCGTGGGGGTCGGTGATCCTGTGCCCGGCGTTGGGGCAGTCAGCGACGAGACGTGCCGCCTCAGAGAGGGGCGTCTCAGGTCCCTAAACACCGAGTCCGGGCCTGGCGGCCCTGGTCCTTGCCTCTTTCGTGGCCCTGAGCTCCGCCATGGTGGCGCGGATCTCGTAGGGGGTCTTGGACTTGGCGGGCTTTCCCTCGATGGTGGTCATGACTCCGTTGACCAGAGTGTCGACGACACCCTCCTGGGCGTAGGACTGCATGATCTTCATGAAGTAGTCCTCGGACAGAGGGGATCCGGTGGGTCCTCCCTGGATGATGGGCTTCACGTTGGAGTTGCCGTGCCTGGGGTAGAACCTGGCGATGTCCCTTCCCTCTCCCAGGATGAGCTTCTTGGGGGTCTTCTTGATTCCCTCCCAGACCTCTTCCTCGGTCACGTGCATGACGCGGCCCAGGTCCTGGCAGTAGTAACCGGTGGTGACGAGCATCTCCATTCCGGCCTGGAACAGGTTGTTGATGAGCTCCTTGTCCTCGGGGATGATGGAGTCGTTCTCGATCTTGATGTTGTACTTCTCTTTGAGGGCGGTCAGGTTCTCGGGGATGACCTTGTAGTCCCAGTCCTCGACCTTGACTTTCTTTCCCTTCACGAACCTCTCGTAGACGTCCGTGATTGTGAGCGCTCTTGTTGCTGCCATTTCTAATCACTCCGTTTAGATTGAGTTTCACTGGACGAGCTTGCCGACCAGGGTGATGATCTCGTTCGCGGTCTCAGAGTATCCGTCGGCTCCGATCTCGTCGCACCAGGCCTGGCTGCAGGGGGCTCCTCCGAAGATGCACTTGTAGGGGGCCTCGACTTCCTTGACGGCCTCGACGAGCTCTCTCTGAGCCTCGAGCGTGGTGGTCATGAGGGCAGATCCTCCGAGGACCTGGGCCTCGTTCTCGTCGGCGGCGTCCAGGAAGTCCTGGGCGGTGACGTCGCATCCGAGGTCGATGACGTTGTATCCGGCTCCGCGGAGCATAGCGCAGCAGACGTTCTTTCCGATCTCGTGGATGTCTCCCTCGACGGTTGCCATGACGACGGTTCCCTTCAGGGCTCCGGCTCCGGCGGTCATGAGGGGCTCGAGGATCTTGAGCGCGGCCTCCATGGTCTTGGAAGCGGCAACGACCTGGGGGAGGAAGATCTCGGCCTTGTCGAACCTGACTCCGACCTCTTCCATTCCCTTTCCGAGTCCGTCTCCGATGATGGTTCCGATGTCCATACCGGCATCGATAGCGGCCTGGGTGGCCGACTGAACCAGTTTGATGTCCCATGTCTCGACAGCCTTCTTCAGGTCTGCCAGAATTGCTTCGTTTGCCATTTTCGCTTCCTCCAAATTTTTTCGGGATCCGTCCAACGCATCCCTAGCCGGCGGTCATTTCCGTCAGCTCTGAAAATACCATCAACGCCGTAGTATATTAAACTTCCTAATCCATAGGAACTTCAAAATCAATTCTATATAAAGTTATCTTTTTTGTGGTAATTGTCGAAAAGTTGAGTATTTAAACTTTTTGTTTAGAATGCGAATTAGGGGAATGTTATATAAACCTGGAAACAGGCAATCAGATCGGGATGTCCTCGACGCATCATGATTGCGTCCAATAATAATCTAATAAAAATACCTTATTGTTAGACAAATGAACATTTACGAAAATAATGATAGACAAATATCCATGATTATCCGTTCTCATTGTTTTTTAACAGATTCATGACAGTTTTACGGAGACCCCGGACAAAAGATACAGGATGGATGATCTCAGATGTTGGAAGATGTGTCCATCGGCAGGAACGGCACGGGAGTCGATGCCCTGCCGCACAGAACATAATAAGAGATGGGTAAAGTGCACAGGCGCCCGGAGGCGCCCATGCATTAGGTTTCACAGGATGCCCATGTCGGTGAGCTTCTCCGGCAGGTACGTGTCCGTCACGTAATCGAGACCGTACTTGGCCAGAGCCTGCTGCTCAGATTTCTTGCCCATTCCGAGCATGGCCTGGATCTCGTTCACCCAGAACTCGTCGGTGAACCTGGGGTCCGAGAGCTCGGCGTTCAGAGCGCCGACGTCCTTGTCGTTGAGCTTGTCGGTGGGCAGGTCGTAGTTCAGGATGTCCGATGCGGTCACGCCGATGAACTGGGCCGTGGGCGTTGCCAGGTACTCCGAGATGTGGGCGGTCTTGATGGCCCCGTATGCCACGGAGGCGTAGATCCTGAAGGACCAGGGATCTCCGTCGGTGAAGACGGTCACGGGGAGGTTGTGCTCCTCGTTGAGCCTCTTGATCAAACGCCTGGTGCTCCTCGCGGGCTGTCCGGACAGGTGCACGAGCACGCAGCCGTACCTCTCGGGGAACCCGTTCTCGATCAGCCTGGCGTACATACCTCCTGTCTCGATGGCCATGACGAACTTCGCGTTCCCGGGATCTATCTGGAAGGTGTCCTCCTCCACTTTGTAAGGGACGGCGAACCCGGCCTCGGACACGTCGTCGATGCAGTTGAGCGTCTTCATGCCCTTCTTGGTCTGAGTCGTGAAGTTCACATCGCCGTACACGTGCGCTCCGGACTCCTCCGGACGGAGCTTGAAGTCCTCCCTCATGCAGGAGGTGATTGTCTCCAAGTCCTCGGCCAGGAGGTTGCTCTCGTCCTGGGTGTGGAACTTGGCGTTGTGCCATCCCTCGGAGATGTAGTACATC
>CAVHQB010000023.1:0-18938 GCA_963637895.1 Lachnospiraceae bacterium | reverse complement strand
CGAAATATACGGATATAAAAGTGACGAGCGAAGAGCGCGCCCCGGCCTGAGGCCAGCATCATGAGCGGAACGAAAATCTGAAGAATGATAAAGATGGAAGGTGGGGGTTGCCCACCTCCGTTTTCAGAACTGGCCGTCGTAGACGCCGGCCTTGACGTCCTTCACGAAGACACGGGGATCCTTTCCGTCGATGGTGACTCCGACGGAGACGCAGTTCCCTGCGACCTCGAGGACCCTGGCCTTCATGTCGGCTCCGAGGAGGTCGTCCTGTTTCATGGTCGCGACCTTCTTCGCCTGGTCGAGGGTCAGGTTGCCGACCTTCTCGGTCTTGGCGTTGTGCGCTCCGGACTCGACGCCCAGCTCTCCCTTGATGAGAGCGGACATCGGGGGCGTTCCGACCTTGATGTCGAATGTCTTATCGTCGTTGATAAGGATCTTGACGGGGACTTTCATTCCCTCGAAGGCCTTAGTCTTCTCGTTGATCTTAGCGATAACCTGGCCGATGTTCACGCCTTTAGGCCCGAGTGCGGGGCCCAGGGGCGGACCTGCGGAGGCTCTGCCTCCATCTACCAATGCCTCAACAGTATCTACCATTGCTCATCTCTCCTTCTCTATGACCCTCACGCTGTCTCCTTTGACAGTGACGGGTATCGGGACCATGGCCTCGGTGAGCTCGACAGTGATCTCCTCCTTGGCATGGTCGATCTGCTGGACCCTAGCTTTTTCGCCCTTGAAGGGACCGTTGACGAGCTCTACGATGTCTCCCTCTACGATTCCAACAACAGCAGACATCGGGACGAGGTAGGGTCCTATCTCATCGATGCTGGTCTCTCCGTTGATGAAGGACCTCGCTTTCTTGATGTCGCGGGTCTTCTCGCGGAGACGGTCGGTGTCCATCCCTTCGACGAACACGTACCCTCTGAGCCCGGCAGGGCTCAGTATCGCATATATGTCCTTCTCCTTGGATTCGGCCTGGGCTTTGATGAAGAGCGTGTCGGCCACGCTCTTCTCCTGGTCGATCTGGGTCTTGAGGACCATAATGGACTGTGACGCCATGGCCTTGAAGCGCATGGAATCCTCGTCGGCGCCCGCCGCGACCGAAACCTCGGTCTCGACCATGTCGCCGTACCTGGCTCCGTCAGGGCACTCGACCTCGAGGGTGAGCTCCTTCGGAGACTTTCCGGGGAGGTCGACCTCGACGGAGGCCATGCTCCCGTAGTTGCTGGCCCAGATCTCTCTGGCGCCGTCCTTGAGGGTGATCGTCCACTCGGGCGCATCCTCCGCGTCGGGACCTGTGGTGATGGAGAACGAGATAGTCACCTTGGGTTCCTCCGCAGAAACCTGGAAGGGCCACTGGACAGTCTTTCCTGCATGGACTTTCTGCGTAGCGTTGTCGCCAGCTATCATCGGGACCATGGGCTTCACCTCAGAAGTACCTGGGGAGGATGTCCATGAGCCACCAGATCGCGAATCCGACAGCTCCGACGATTATGATTCCGATTCCGGTGATGTACAGCGTCTTCACGTACTCTTCCCTGCTAGGTGTGCGTGCCATCTTCAGTATTCTGCCGTACTTCCCCTTTCCGAAGCCGCGTGCTTTGGACTCGAACTCGTCCTGCAGCTCGTAGACGGATGAATCTTCTTCAGCCATTGTATCGTTCTCCTGTTCCGCATATGCGGACTGCCCTCGTTATCACTGATAGCTATAACGCAGGGATACCCCTCAATTATATTACCATTATAAAGCTTTCCGACGGTTCAGACAGGAACCCGAGCTTCCAGCTGAACGGCCTGGAAAATGGATGGCGGACACTCATGCCTTGGTGCGGGAATCCCCCGATCCCCGTTTCCGCCTGCTCGGGAAGCGATTTTCCGAGCAACGCCTTTTATATGTGATGCTAGTACAGTTTGACCATAGGAACCTTTAGGGGGCTTGTTTGTATGGAAGAACTACTTTGTAACGTTGAAATCGTGAAAGAGAACAACGATTTCGTTATCAGGATTCAGAGCGACCTCGGAGGCGTCAGGGAATACAAGTCCAACAGCTTCGAAGAGGTCCTCGAACAGCTCGTGCAGGACCTCCAGGAAGAGTTCGAGACGCTTTGAGCGGAGTGATCCAATGGCCGATAAGATCAAACAGATTGCAGACGGCCTCGACATGCTGGCCGAGGACACCTCGATCCCGAGGAACATCAGAAAGGGAGCCACCGACGCAAAGGCCAAGCTCCTCGACACCAAGGAAGCCATGGATGTTCGCGCCACCGGCGCGATCGTCATCCTCGACGACCTTGCCAACGACCCCAATATACCCCTTCACGGCAGGACCATCATCTGGAACATCATCAGCCAGCTTGAGGTCATCAGCCAGCAGAACTGATTTCCCTTTTATGCGCCTGAGCGGCGCCGCTTCTCAGCGGCGCTGTTCAGCCACTATGTCCAAGAAATTCTGGAATATCTCGGGCCCGTGCTCGGTGTTCTCCACCTCGGGGTGGAACTGGACTCCGAAGATCGGGCGGTCGATGCAGCGGACGGCCTCGTGAGGGCAGGTGTCCGAGGAAGCGGTGACGACGAACCCCTCGGGGATCCTCTTGACCTCGTCGTTGTGGGAAGCCCATACCTGGAACTCGTCGGGAAGGCCCCTGAACAGATCATCGTGGGAGGCCACCTTCAGGCCGACCCCTCCGAACTCGGGGGTGGTGCCGGGCCCAAGCTCTCCGCCGAAGTGCTCGCACAGGAACTGCATGCCTGCGCAGATGCCGAAGATCGGGAAGTCCGCCTTGTCCAGGTACTCGCCGTTGTTGCCCATGCGGGCGGCGTCGTTGGCCACGTTGGGAGCTCCGCCTGACAGGATCAGGCCGTCGACATCCTTTATCTCGTCGAACGGCGTCGTGTTCGGGATTATCTTGGTGTCCACCTTGAGGTATCTGAGAACGCGCCATTCGCGATGGGTCCACTGGCCCCCGTTGTCAACGACGTAGACTTTCATCGGTTCCTGAACGGACAGGTTGAATATGAAACATGCGGGATTACCGATAAGAACAAGCCCGGCGATTGCAACGGCATGATCAACTTCGAGAACAAGAAGTACCTCAAACTGGCGCCGGTTGACGACAGCGCATTCTCGGACCTCGTGAACGGGATCCTCGTGAACGGGGAGTCTATAGTCCAGACATTCAAGTCCGGCCGTGACGGGCTCGTGTTCACGGACAGAAGGCTCATCGCGATCAACGTCCAGGGCATGACGGGCAAGAAGAAGACCGTCAGCGTCCTGCCCTATGACAAGGTCCAGGCCTTCGAGGTCGAGACGCCTGCGGTGTTCGACATCGACAGCAGCCTGACCCTGTGGTTCGGCGGTGTGGGCCAGATCGACTTCGAGTTCAGCACCAAGGCCAACGTCACGAAGATCATGAAGTGCATCAGCGAGAGGATGCTCAGGTAAAATCAGTTTTCTTAAAGAGGGCCGGCGGGGGCTCCGCCGGCCTTGATTCTGTTGTTTCACTCCCACTCGATGGTCGCCGGGGGCTTGTTGGTGATGTCGTAGACCACGCGGTTCACGGAGTCCTTCATCGTGTTGGTGATGCGGACAGACATCTGCTCCAGGACATCCAGGGGGATCTTGGCGTAGGTCGCGGTCATGCCGTCGACCGATGCGACCGCCCTGATGGCGACGGTGCGCCCGTATGCCCTGCGGTCTCCCTGCACTCCCACGGATTTGGAGGGCAGGAGCACCGCGAAGTACTGCCAGGGCATGTCCATCTTCCCGGCCTTGGCGGCCTTGGCGATCTCGTCCTCGACGATGAAGCACGCCTCGCGGACGATGGCGACGTTCTCGGGGGTGACCTCTCCGAGGCACCTGACTGCGAGCGCGGGGCCGGGGAAGGGCTGCCTCTCGGAAGCCTTGACTCCCAGCTTCCTGGCGACGTCGCGGACCTCGTCCTTGTACAGGTCCCTGAGGGGCTCGACGAGGGTCATGCCCAGGTCCTTCGGGAGGCCTCCGACGTTGTGGTGGGACTTGATGGTGTCGCGGACACCGTCGCCGGACTCGATCCAGTCGGGCGCGATGGTCCCCTGGACCAGGAACTCGGCTCCGAACTCCTTGGCGTTCCTCTCGAACACGCGGATGAACTTCTCGCCGATGATCTTCCTCTTCTGCTCGGGGTCGGTGACGCCTTTCAGGGCCTCGAAGAACTCCGCACCGGCGTCTGCGATCCTGTAGTTGATGCCCATGTCCTTGAGCATGGACTCGACCTCCTCGGTCTCGCCCTTCCTCATGAGGCCGTTGTCGACGTAGACTGCGAGCAGCCTGTCCCCGATGGCCTTGCTGGCCAGGGTCGCGGCGACCATGCTGTCCACTCCTCCGGAGCAGGCTATGATGGCCTTGCCGGTGATCTTCGACCTGATATCCTCGACAGAGTCATTGATGAAATCTTCAACACCCAACATCTGAAACCACCTTCTCCGAGTCCGCGATGACCTTCGCCGCCTGCTCCTCCCTGTACGAGACGAGGGCCTGTCTCACGGAATCGTCAGTGACTGCAAGGATCTCCGCCGCCAGCACGGCCGCGTTGTCTCCGCGGTCCAGCCCGACAGCTGCCACCGGCACTCCGGGAGGCATCTGGACCACCGACAGGAGCGCGTCCAGGTTCAGGGCTCCGCTGACCGGGACTCCGATCACGGGCTTGACGGTGAACGATGCCACCACTCCGGGCAGCGCGGCGGACAGCCCCGCTATGGCGATGAAAACGTCGGATCCGCTCTCCTTCACGAGGGACTCGACCCTCGCAGGCGTGCGGTGAGCGGACGCCACCGCGATATCGAACCCTATCCCGAACTTCTTCAGGACGCCTATGGCCTTCTCGGCCACGGGCATGTCGCTCTTGCTTCCCATGATGATGGTGACCCTTGACATCATGTGGACGACTACATAATCTGTATAAAAACCGAAGGGTGGGGTTTGGGAAGAGGTTTTGTTCCTGGTCGTTCAGCTCTTGAGAACGACGACGAGGAAGATACCAACAGCGATGAGGGCACCGATCAAGATACCGAGCAGGTCGATGATGGCATTGTAGACCGTATCCCAGGCCGCGACCTCGCAGAACGGAGAGATATCGCTGAACCCAACGAGGTAGGCCCAGACGATTCCGACCACGAGACCGATCAGGGCCATCGCGGCTCCAGCGGCTTTGCTCTTTCCAGAGCCGAAGTACGCGGAGAAGAGCCCTGCCACGAGCATGACGAGAGCGAACGCGAAGACCACGAGGGTCAGGAAGGACATAGCATCCATTGTTTTGCCTCCGAATTTTAAACCCGCGTTGCGGGAATTTGGCACTGGTACACCGTTGGATTATTTATTGGGTTGGGTTGAACAAAACGGTCCCCGGACCATCTGGATGCCTTCGGAGCATGACCGGCCTCCGCCCGACCAGGACATATTTGCGTGAGTTGGATGGGTCCTGAAGCTGGATGGTTGTATAATCCACTTAGTTGACTTCTAAGTAGTAAACTATATAGTACAAGAAGGTAAAAACCCGTTAAAGTTTATTAAATATCTCCATACTTTTTTATAGTAGAAGTTTCTTAAACAGATTGTACATCGCGCAAGCGCGACGAAGGGGATCTATGGATATTCTGGGGAGGATTGAGGAGATCACCTGCGACGGCAGGCTGATAGTTCGCTGTTCTGAGCTTCCAGACATAGGCGCCGTCGTATACTCGCACGACAACAAACGCGTTGGAACGGTCGGCAGGGTCTTCGGCCCGGTCGACGGCCCTTATGCTTCCGTTAAGCCCGACGGCGAAGGCCTGAGGATCGGTGCGGAAGTGTTCTTCGGGGGGAACAAGCAGAATGCCAAAGGTAAGAGAAGGAACAGAAGAAATTGAAGTCTGTCCCGAGTGCGGAAGCCACCATCTTGTCCGCGACTACGAGCGCGGAGAACTGCTGTGTGAGGACTGCGGACTGGTCCTGGACGACCAGTTCATCGATCAGGGTCCAGAATGGAGGGCATTCGATGTGGAGCAGGGCGAGAAACGCGCCCGTACCGGTGCTCCGATGACCTACACTATCCACGACAAGGGTCTCTCCACAGAGATCTCGTGGAAGAACAAGGACAGCTACGGCAAGAGCATCCCGACAAGGAACAGAGCTCAGCTGTACAGGCTCAGGAAGTGGCAGAGGAGGATCCGTGTCTCCAACGCCACAGAGAGGAACCTGGCGTTCGCGCTGTCCGAGCTGGACAGGATGGCATCCGCCATGGGACTGCCCAGGAACGTCAGGGAGACGGCCGCCATGATCTACAGGAAGGCCGTCAACAAGAACCTCATCAGGGGAAGGTCCATCGAGGGCGTCGTCGCAGCGTCCCTCTACGCCGCGTGCAGGCAGTGCGGTGTGCCCAGGACCCTTGACGAGGTCGCCGGGTCCAGCCGCGTCGGCAGGAAGGAGATCGGCAGGACGTACAGGTTCATGACCCGCGAGCTGAAGCTGAAGCTCATGCCCACCAAGCCCCAGGACTATGTCCAGAGGTTCTGCTCCGAGCTCAAGCTCAACGGAGAGGTCCAGAGCAAGGCTGCCGAGATCCTCAAGGACGCGTCCGAGAAGGAGCTCACCTCCGGAAGGGGGCCCACGGGAGTGGCGGCAGCGGCCATCTACATCTCTTCCATCCTGTGCAACGAGCGCAGGACGCAGAGGGAGGTGGCGGATGTGGCCGGTGTGACCGAGGTCACCATCAGGAACCGCTACAAAGAGCTCACCGAGAAGCTGGGGATCGAGATCCAGCTCTGAGAAACGGGCGGGGAGATCCGCCCTTCTTCCCTTCTTCCATCGCATTGTTTTTGTCCAGATACCATATGGGGGTATCCATGGCCGAGGAAACGCAGAGACCGAGCCGCCACATCTGCCTGACCAACAGGAACGCATTGGGGATATCGGACGATCCCGAGTTCGACATACTGTCCGCATTGGCGGACAAGGACGTGCTGACGCTGGCGAGAGGGCTCGCGAAAGAAGAGGCGCGCTCGCCGTTCCCGGACGGGCTGTTCGGGATGGACGGGCCCCGCACGAACGCGGCGATAAGGAAGATGAAGTCCGCCGGCCTGATATCGTCACGCAGGGACGGCAACGACCACGTCTATTTCTTGAACGCATGCCGCTTCAAGGACCTGATCGGGTTCCTGAACGGCCTCATCAAGGCCTGAACCACTTGAACTCCAGGTAGTCCACGTCGTTCTTCTTGACGCGGCCGAAGAGGATCTCCTTCTTCACCCCGCCGGACAGCCTGACGGTCCTGGAGATCTCGGGCCACATCCTTATGCCCTCGTCGGTGACGGCGTGGGCCAGGTACCTGGCGTGGCAGTCGTCCGGGGATTCCTGGTAGACCCTGAAATGGGTCCCGTACTTGAACCCGGTCTTCACGACCAGCCCGCGCTCCCTCAGGTCGGAGTAGACCTGGAGGCGGATGCCGAACTCGTCCTGGATCGATTCCCCGAAGTCGACGAGGTCGTCGTAGGATAATTTCTCCCCATCCTGCCCTAGGACCGTGAGGCGGCCCTTGGAGACCAGATGGCAGCTCTCGATCAGCGAGAGCTGCAGCGCATCGACGAACGATTTCCCATAGAACCCGTAGTCCCTCAGGGCCTCGGCCTGCTGACGGTCGAACACGAACACCCTGTCGCGGATCAGCCTTCCGACGGGCTTCTCGGCGATGGGCTCGGGGAAGACCTTCCCGGCAGGGTCCCTCATGGACATCATGTAGTATGTGACATCGCCTTCCTCGTCGACGACTCCGTAGAGGAGCTTCTTCTTCCTCTTGGCGGTGTCAACGGCCTCGCGGATGAACGTGGAGATGTCTATGGCGGTCCTCTCCGAGACGGCCCTGACCATGAACTCCGGCCTGGAGTTGCTCATGATCATCCCGCGGGGGAACACCGAGAGGTCGTAGTCGCCTGTCTCGTACTTGGCGATGAACCCCCTCTGCCTCAGATCCCTGTAGACCAGGTACTTGATGTCGAACCCCTCGAAGACGGACGCGGAATGGCAGAACATCTGGTCGAACGTCATGGGCCCGTCGGGGCCTATGACCTCCACCCTGCGGTTCTCCATCAGGAACGTCGCTTCGATGAGATCCAGGTCGACCCCTCCGCCGCTGCGGGGGTAGCCGAAGTTGCCTTTGGTGTAAAGCCTGCTGCCCTCGCTCTGGTCGCGGACCTCCACGATGTCGTCCACAAGAATTCCTGCCATCGGGCCGAAGTAGAAAGCGGGATTATAAAAGGGTGAAGGTGGCCGGAGGCCCCCGTCCGCGAGGACAGGGGGCCTTCCGAGCTCAGTTGACGGAAGACGAGGGGAGGGTCCCCTCGATGAACTGCTGGTATCCGTACAGGTCGATGAGCCCGTGCCCGGACAGGCAGAACACGATGGTCTTCTCCTCTCCGGTGACCTTGCACTCCAGGGCCTTGTCGATGGCGGCCTTGACGGCGTGGCAGGACTCGGGAGCGGGCACGATTCCCTCGGTGCGGGCGAAGGTGACTCCGGCCTGGAAGGTGTCGGGCTGGTCGTAGGAGACCGCGGTGGCGTATCCCTGCCTGTACGCGGCGGAGACCAGCGGGGCCATCCCGTGGTACCTGAGGCCTCCGGCGTGGATGGCCTTGGGTATGAAGTCATGGCCCAGGGTGTACATCATGATGAGCGGGGTCATCCCTGCGGTGTCCCCGAAGTCGTACTTGTACTCGCCCTGGGTGAGGGACGGGGACGCCTTGGGCTCCACTGCGATGATCTGGCAGTCGCTCTTGCCCCTGATCTTCTCGGCGATCATGGGGAAGGTGAACCCGGCGAAGTTGGACCCTCCTCCGGCGCATGCGATCATGTAGTCGGGCTCGATCTCGGCCATCTTCATCTGCTCGAGGGTCTCGAGGCCGATGACGGTCTGGTGGAGCATGACGTGGTTCAGCACGCTTCCGAGAGAGTAGCAGGTGTTGGGGTCCTTGACGGCGAGCTCGCAGGCCTCGGAGATGGCGATCCCCAGGGAACCGGAGGTGTCCGGGTGCTCCTTGAGGATCTTCCTCCCGAACTCGGTGTACTCGCTGGGGGATGCGTAGCATTTCGCGCCGTACATGTTCATCAGGGTCTTCCTGAAGGGCTTCTGGTCGAAGCTCCCGCGGACCATGAAGACGGTGGTGTCGATGTCGAACATGTTGGACACCATGGACAGGGCGGTCCCCCACTGGCCTGCACCGGTCTCGGTGGTCAGGGTGTGGATACCGGCCTCGGCGTTGTAGTACGCCTGGGCGAGAGCGGTGTTCCCCTTGTGGCTTCCGAGGGGGCTCATGTCCTCCCTCTTGAAGTAGATCTTAGCGGGCGTCTTCAGGTATCTCTCCAGGTGGTAGGCCCTCTGGAGGTAGGAAGGGCGGCTGAGGTAGACGAGCTGCTCCCTGACCTCTTCGGGGATGTCGATGTACCTCTTCATGGAGCCCTCCTGCTCGATGATCGGCTTGCAGAAGATGGGCGCGAAGTCCTCCGGGGTGGCGGGCTTGCCGGTGGAGGGGTTCAGCGGAGGCGCCACGGGCTCGGGGAGGTCCGCGGCGAGGTTGTACCAATGCTTGGGCACGTCATCGGGCATGAGCCTGATGCATGCGTCTTTCGGAATAGTCATGATTCCTCGATTGATTCTATGTATTTGTACATAATGGTAGTGGGATGTACATTAAAATACATCCAAATCTGGACTTGATGATGGTTTTGACCCCCTTTAAGCAAAGCTTTTTATAAAAGTTCTGACATATATTGTAGTTGTGAACCAGAGGTTAACAACTGAGGGATAACATGGATGAGATAGACCGTCTGCTGTCGCTGGTGGAGAACCCCACCAGGCGGCGGATACTGGAATCGCTGGTCCGGGAGCCGAGCTACCCCCTGCGCCTGTCGAAGGAGCTGGGAGTCAGCCAGCAGGCCGTGATGAAGAACCTGGTCCTGATGGAGCAGAACGGACTTGTGAGCAGCAGCCGCGCGGACAGCGACATGGGCCCGTCTAGGATCGTGTACAGCCCCAACAGCGAGTTCACCCTGGTCGTGGAGATGGGATACGGGAGGTTCACGGCTCGCATGACCGGGCCCCGCATGGCCGAAGAGGACATGCAGGAAGCCACCAGGAGCCAGATACTGGACCGTATCGGAGAGATAGACAAGGAGATCGGATACCTGGAGAAGAGGCGCGCCGCGCTCATGCAGGAGCGCGATGCGCTGACAGAAGCCCTCGGCGGTCCGAATGGCGCAGAGGACGGAGAACAACACCCAATCGATGGAAAGGAGGCAAGAACATGACCAATGAGAGAGCGATCAAGGTCGCAGAGCTGAAGCCGGGCGAGACCGGCAGGGGGATAGCCAGGCTGGACCCCGAGCTCATGGACATCCTCGGCATCAAAGTCGGGGACATAGTCCAGATAGACGGTAACAAGAAGACCGTGGCCAAGGTCCTCAGGGGAGGCCCCGAGGACGCCAACCGCGGGATCATAAGGATCGACGGTTCCACCAGGCGCAACGCAGGCGTGTCGCTGGACGAGCGCGTGGCGGTCAAGAAGATCGTGGCCAAGGACGCCGAGAAGATATCCTTCGCGCCCACCGAGCAGCTCAGGCTGCAGGGCGGAGAGGACTACCTCAGGCAGGTGCTCGAGGGCAGGGCCCTCGCGAAAGGCGACACCATCACCCTGAACGTGATGGGGAACAAGATCGACCTGACGGTCACATCCTTCGCCCCTTCCGCTGACGCCGTGCTGATGGCGTCCGGCACCGAGGTGAAGATCGCGGACAAGCCCGCCCCCAACAAGGGAGACGTACCGAAAGTGTCCTACGACGACATCGGAGGCCTCGGAGACGCGGTGAAGAAGATCCGTGAGATGGTCGAGCTGCCGCTGAGGCACCCCGAGCTCTTCAAGAGGCTGGGAGTCGAGGCTCCCAAGGGAGTTCTGCTCCACGGGCCCCCCGGAACCGGGAAGACCATGCTGGCCAAGGCGGTCGCAGGGGAGACGAGCAGCAACTTCATCTCCATCGGAGGGCCGGAGATCGTCAGCAAGTTCTACGGAGAGTCCGAGGGCAAGCTGAGGGAGATCTTCAAGGACGCCGAGGAGAACGCGCCGAGCATCATCTTCATCGATGAGATCGACTCCATCGCCCCCAAGAGGGACGAGGTCAACGGAGAGGAGGAGAGGCGCATAGTCGCCCAGCTGCTCTCGCTGATGGACGGTCTGAACTCCAGAGGGAAGGTGGTCGTGATCGGTGCGACCAACAGGCCCAACTCCATCGATGAGGCGCTGAGGAGGCCCGGGAGGTTCGACAGGGAGATCGAGATCGGCATCCCCGACAGGGACGGCCGCCGCGAGATCCTGGAGATCCACACCAGGGGCATGCCTCTGGCCGACGACGTGGACCTGGACTGGCTCGCCAACCGCACCCACGGCTACGCCGGAGCGGACCTGTCCGCCCTGACCAAGGAGGCCGCCATGGCCGCCCTGAGGAGGGTGCTGCCCGACGTGGACCTGGAGGCCGAGGAGATCCCCAGAGAGGTGCTGAACTCCATCCTCGTGACGAAGGAGGACTTCAAGAACGCCCTGAAGGACATGCAGCCCTCCACCATGAGGGAGGTGCTGATCGAGAAGCCCAACGTCAAGTGGGAGGACATAGGAGCCCTGGAGAGCGCCAAGCAGGAGCTGAAGGAGGCCGTCGAATGGCCCCTGAAGTTCGGCAAGGTCTTCGAGCACATGAACGCCAGGCCTCCGAAGGGGATCCTGCTCTACGGGCCCCCGGGGACCGGTAAGACCATGCTCGCGAAGGCCGTCGCGACGGAGTCCGAAGCGAACTTCATCGCGGTCAAGGGACCGGAGTTCCTCAACAAGTGGGTCGGGGAGTCCGAGAAGGCCGTGAGGGAGACGTTCAGGAAGGCCAGGCAGGCATCGCCCTGCGTGATCTTCATGGACGAGATCGACTCCATCGCCCCTGAGAGAGGCACCGGCGGGGACAGCAACGTCACCGAGAGGGTGATCTCCCAGATGCTGACGGAGATGGACGGGCTCGAGAGCCTGAACGACGTGGTGGTGATCGCCGCGACCAACCGTCCGGACATCATGGACCCCGCCCTGCTCAGGCCCGGCAGATTCGACAAGTCGATCTACATCGGGCCCCCGGACAAGGAGTCCAGGAAGTCGATCTTCGGCATCCACACCAAGGGACGCCCCCTGGCGGACGACGTGGACCTCGACGCCCTGGCGGAGAAGACCGAGGGATGCACCGGAGCGGACATCTCGGCCATCTGCAACGAGGCCGTGATGAACGCCGTGAGGCACCTGGTCTCCACCAACCCGAGCCCCTCTGACGAGGACATCGCCGGTTGCAAGGTGACCGCCGAGGACTTCGAGAAGGCCCTGGACAAGTTCGGGCCCAAGTCCAGGCAGGAGCTGAAGGACTACGGCCACGGGAAGGAGCGATCCTTCCCCCAGTAAACCCTTTAACAACGCAACGAACGAGATCGGAAGAAGAAACGAAGAAGGAAATCAAGGAGGAATGAACCATGAGCGCAGCTGATGACATCTGGAACGACCTGTTCGGGGGCTTCGACAGCTTCAACAGGAGGATCGAGGACATGATCTCGAGCATGAACGTGTCCGATCCGAACGTGAAGACCTACGGGTACACGATGTACCAGGGTCCGGATGGGGTGAGGCACGTGAGGGAGTTCGGCAACACGGGCGGGAGGATCAACGCCATCGGCCCGGCGGATGCCAGGGACATCTTCACGGACGTCACCGAAGAGGACAGTGTCGTGAGGGCCGTCGCGGAGATCCCCGGAGTGGCCAAGGAGGACATATCCCTGAGCTGCACCGGGAACATGCTGTCCATCCGCGTGGACTCTCCCGGCAAGTCCCTCGAGAAGGACCTGGCGCTGCCCTGCGAGGTCGACGCCGACTCCGCCAAGGCCAGCTACAACAACGGCCTGCTGGAGGTCGTCCTCGACAAGAAGGCGCCTTCCCAGAAGGGCAAGTCGATCAGGATCGAATGATCCGACGGGCCCCGCGGGCTCCCCGGAAGGGGGCCTGCGGGCGACCGCACTTATCGCCATTGCATCACGTTTTAAATAGAAGTTCTGACAGTATGAAAAGCATGGGCAGGAACGATCTCATAAACACGACCCGTGCCATCCTAGCGAAGGCTGGATTCGATGTCTCCTCTGCCCTGACCCTCAGAGGAGTCTGCTTCGACATAGTCGCAAGGCTCGACGACAGGGTCCTGATAATCAAGGTTCTCAGCAACATCGACGCCTTCTCCAAGGAGAACTCCGAGGAGATGAAGGTGCTGGCCGACACCTTGGACGCCACGCCCCTGGTCGTGGGAGAGAGGTCCAGCGCAGGCGCGCTGGAGCCCAGCATCGTCTATTCCAGGTTCAACATATCCATCGTCTCCAACGAGACCCTGGCGGACCTCCTGCTGGAGGACGCCCCGCCTTTCATCTTCGCCGCCCCCGGCGGCCTGTACGTCAAGCTGGACAGCGAGCTCCTGAGGGCCGTCCGCGAAGACCGCGGCATCAGCCTCGGCACGCTGGCTGACTATGCCGGAGTGTCCAGGAGGACCATCCAGATGTACGAGTCCGGCATGGGCGCCATGATCGACGCAGCCCTGCGCATCGAGGAATGCCTTGGCCTGCCGGTGATCGAGCCCATAGACCCATTCGAGTTCAAGAGCGAGGAGCGCAAGAAGGAGGAGCGCACCGGACAGGAGCGCATAGACACCTTCGCCGTCAACCAGCTCTGCAACCTGGGATTCTCCGTCAGGCCTGTCCTCAAGAGCCCCTTCGAGGCGGTCAGCCGCAACGACAGCACCGCCATGCTGACGGGCATCGGCGCGTCCGACGACTCCAAGCTGGTCCAGAAGGCGATAGTCGCTTCCGACATCGCCCGCATCGTGGACCGCTTCTCCATCCTGATCGTGGAGCAGAAGCACGACCGCGACAACATAGACTCCACGGCCGTGGTCTCCAACGAGGAGCTGAAGAAGATCGACGCTCCCGAGGAGCTCACAAGCCTGGTGGCCGAGAGGGGGACCCGCAAGTGAGGACGGTGAGGGTCGGGGACTGCGAGGTCTCCGTGCTCCCGATAGTCAACGGCATCCAATCGGAGGCCGACCGCGTCCGCGAGTGCTTCGGGGACCACGAGGCCTACGGCACCACCCTGGGCATCGAGGGCATCCAGGCTATCAAGAAGCGCCTGCAGCTCAACGACGAGTTCGAAGTGAGCGAGCTGGACCTCGCCTACGCCCACAGGATGGAGCAGCTGACCGGCCAGCCGGTGGAGATGCCTTCGCCGGCCATGTGCGCCCTTGTGGACGAATGCTCCAAACGGGACATGAACGTCATAGCGTTGGACATGAACGATTCCGATTTCACCGAGATGTACTGCGAGACGGTCAAGACATGGGACTTCGTGAAGGAGCACCGCCTGGCCAAGAAGGGGATGAAGAAGAGGTTCGATGCCGCCACTCCCGAGGAGTTCGCGCTCCAGTGGGACGAGTTCGTCAACAGCGTCAAGGGGTACCGCGAGGTGTCCCTCAAAAGAGAGCAGTACATCGCCGAACAGATTGCCGATGTAGCCAAATACAGGTCTGATTTCATGGTAGTCATGGAAGTCGAACGGACTTCCGGCATCATGAAAATCCTGGAGACTCTGAAATGAGCTGCGAAAGATGCGAAGAGGCCGCAGAAGAAGGCAACAAGTTCTGCCCGTACTGCGGAGAGGTCCTGAGCCCCGAACCGGTCAAGAAGAGGTTCGACTTCGACGTCGTCATAAAGATAGTCACACCCATACTGCTGATCACGCTGATCGCCGAGTTCCTCACCATGTGGGTCGGCATCCCTGCCGTTCTGGACTGGATCGGCGGCCACAGGTACAGCGTCTTCATCCTCGCGCCCGGCATCATCAGGCTGTTCTACATCAACGGCATCGCCCTCGACCTGTACTGGTTCATCATCGTGGCGGCCATAACGGCATCCGTCGCCATCCTCCTGTGGGAGTTCCGCAACGTCGTCGAGAAGCCGGAGCCGGAGCGCTCTGCCGATTTCAAGAAGTCTTCGATGTACTGGCTGGTCATGCTCTTCTGCGCAGACCTGCTCATCAGCATGGTAATTGGGCTGACGATGTCCAACGGGAGCGTCCCCGACTTCGAGACCGGGTTCAACGGAGAGGCCCTCTTCGAGTTCGCAAATGCCGCGTTCTGGGAAGAGATCTGCACCCGTGTGCTGTACATCGGCGTCCCGATGGCCGTGGTGGCCCTAATCTGCAAGAAGGAGAAGGCCTGGAAGTACATCTTCGGAGGCTTCGGGTTCAGCCGCCTCGGGCTGGTCCTCCTGGTGATCGCGTCGTTCGTGTTCGGTTACGCCCACATGTCCGGATGGGGATGGTGGAAAGTGCTCCCCACGTTCATCGGCGGCTTGATGATGGGATACCTGTACATGAGGTTCGGACTGCATGTGGCCATCGTGAACCACTTCATCACCGACTACCTGTCGACGCTGATGGGCTCGCCGCTGGTCATAATAGAGCTGGTGTTCGTCTGGGCCGTCATCCTGGCCGGGATCGTCTGCATCCCGATGATCGTCGCGAAGCTGTTCAAGAGCAAGGACGAGATAAAGGCGCTGCCGAACTTCATTCCGGAAGCTCAGGACAGCTTCTTCTTCAAACGCTGACCGGACTCGACCGCGGACTGGAAGTCGCGGGACTCGATTATGTAGTTCCCGCGATAGCCTCCGAGCCTTCCCAGGACGCGGTCGAAGTCTATGCTTCCGTCGCCTATGGTCAGGTGCTCGTCGCGGGCGCCGTTGTTGTCATGGATGTGGATGTTCCGGATCCTGTCGCCCAGCAGGTCTATCATCGCGTCGATCTGGCCCGTGGTGTTGGCATGGCCTATGTCGAAGCAGATGCTCAGGTCGGTGCCGTCCACCAGGTCCGCGAGCGATTCCGCCGTCCTGCCCAAGAAGAAAGGCACCTCGGGCATGTTCTCGATCACCACGCAGGCCCCCAGGTCCTGAGCGTAGCGATCGATCATGCGGAGGGACTGCTTGGTGCGAGCGGTGGCCTTCTCCTCCGTGCCCTTGACGGCCATGGAGCACAGTCCCGGATGGACCGTGACCGTCACGGCCCCTATCTTCACCGCCGATGCTATGTTCCCGAGGATCTCGGCCATGGATGCCGAGAGCAGACGGTCGGACATCGCACCGATGTTCAGGTCGCATATCGGCGCGTGCACAGAGCATGAGATCCCCGCGGAGCCGATGAGCTCGTTGATCTTGTCTTCCCTTCCGATGATGCCATGCTCCGCCTCGGAGAAGATCTCCCAGTGGCCGAACTCCTTGGAGATGGGGCCGATCCAATCTTCCAGAGGCGTGTTGGCGAAGTTCGTGCATGATACTCCGATCAGACCTTCACCTCCTCACCGTCCACTGTCATCGGGGCCACGCGGTCGATGACCGCTTCCAGGTCGTCGCCTTCGATCGTGACCTCTATCGCACCGAGCACAGGGTTCCTGTCGGCGAAGGATATCTTCCCGACGGTGGCGACCTGCTTGTTGATGCTCATGTAGGTCTTCCCTCCGTGAAGGTTCTTCAGCAGGACGCCCCTGGCGGCGTCCAGGATCTTCTGGGCGCGGATGCGCTTGCCGAAGCTGTCCAGGGACGGGAGGGTCCCCTCGAACGCCTTCTCGCCGAGCTCCACCTCTGCATCGGGGAAGATGGACTGGATGGCCTTGAGGACCTTCTCGGGGTCCTCGCTCGGGTTCACGGGACAGTACAGGCGGACGGAATACATGCTCTCCGAATCGCGACAGGATATAAAAGAAGGAGACGGCCCCCGATGTCATAGGAGTCCAATCCGAAAGGATAAACGTCGGTCGTGCATCCTGCATCCCATGAGAGAGGAGATCCTGTCGCAGGCGGCCAAGAGGAAGATTTTCTTTTCCCCCGATGCAGTCGAGATGATCCTCTCGAACAACGACCCGATGGGCTTCACCAACACGGTCTTCTCCCATCTCGCATCGAACATGATGTTCGTCAACAAGCAGGACATAATGGACTGCATCGCAGGGGACAAGGTCATCTTCGAAGCCCCGAAGTCCGTCAAGCCCGACAACAGGTTCACCTCGGACCTGACCGTCATGAAAGGGACCGATATCACAGGAGATTCCACATGCGAGGGGAAGATCAACGACTTCGCGGAGTTCTTCAGGAGCCGCTTCTTCATGCTCAAGAGGCTGCTAGAGAAGCGCCACGACTTCGGCAAGGCCATGGACATCTCCAGGGCGATGACCCTGGACCGCGACGTCAAGATCGCAGGGCTGGTCTACGACTGCAGCACCACCAAGAACGGCCACACGATGATCACGCTGGAGGACGACACCGGCACAACGAAGGTGTTCATCTCCAAGGACTCCCCTCTGAACTCGGAGCTATTCGTCAACGACGAGGTCATCGGAGTCCTGGGAAAGCCCAACCTCCAGAAGACCATGATCATCCCCGAGAAGATCTTCCGTCCGGACATCCCCAAGCAGCACACCTGGGAGCCCAGCGACAGCACCTCGAAGATCGCGTTCCTTTCCGACGTCCATGTCGGCAGCACGACATTCCTGGAATCCGATTGGCACAAGATGGTCGCATGGCTGAAGGCCAACGCCGTGGAGATGGGGATCAACTACATCGTCTTCCCCGGAGACGTGGTCGACGGGATCGGAGTGTTCCCGGACCAGGACAAGGAGCTCGTCATCAAGGACATCAACGAGCAGTACGAGAAGCTCGCAGAGTACCTCAAGGAGATACCGGACCACATCAAGATGGTCGTCCACCCCGGCAACCACGACGCCGTCCGTCCTGCAGAGCCTCAGCCTGCGCTGAACCCCAAGTTCACCAAGAACTTCGACTCCAACATCGTGATGGTCGGGAACCCGATCTACCTGAGCGTCGAGGGGAGGACGGTCATGACCTACCATGGGAAGAGCATGGACGACTGGATCGCATCGGTCCAGAACCTCACCTATGACAATCCGCTGAGCGTCATGAAGCAGATGTGCGTCAGGCGCCACCTCGCGCCCATCTACGGCCAGAGGAACGCCCTGGCGCCTGAGAAGAAGGACTACCTGGTCATGGAGCACATCCCGGACATCTTCGTCTCGGGCCATGTGCACGGAGCCGGACAGGAGATCTACAACGGGGTCAGGATGATCAACGCGTCCACCTGGCAGTCGCAGACGGAATACCAGAAGCAGCACAACTTCAACCCCGATCCGGGGATAATGCCTGTTGTGGACCTGTCCGACGGCAAGATAAGGATGCACAACTTCCACGAGTGATGCCATGACATACAGATCGCTTTCGGAGAGGGAGATCCACTGCCCCTTGGAATACGGGATGGACACGTTCGGCGGCAAGTGGAAGCCGAGGATAATCTGCATCCTGAACACCAAGGGCGTGCTCCGTTACGGGGAGATAAAGAAGGAGCTGGTGAACCTCACCGACACCGTGCTCTCCGCGTCCCTCAAGGAGCTGATAGCGGACGGGATGGTCCACCGCGAACAGTACGACACGATCCCGCCGAAGGTGGAGTACTCGCTGACTGACAAAGGAAGATCAGTGGTTCCGATTCTGCAATCGATATGCGAATGGTCGAGCATCTTCCATCGCACGGACGAGATGAACACCCTTCCCCAATGCCAGACCTGCGATTTCGTCAGGAAATGATTTGAGAGGGGGAGGTGCCCCCTCGGCAGCCTCAGAGGCTGTAGATCTTCACGTCGGGGTCTGCGGTCCAGAGGGGAGCCAGTCCGGTGAAGACATCGTTCTTGAACATCTCGCTGGACAGGTAGGCCTTGGCGTGCTCGACGCTGTCGAACCCGTGGAGGACCTGCACGTCCTCGTCGCGGATCA
>CAVHQB010000022.1:0-19007 GCA_963637895.1 Lachnospiraceae bacterium | reverse complement strand
GATGTGCCAGACAACCGCCGAGGTCATCGGCAAGCCCAACCGTCTGATGCTCGAGATGGCCGCCCGCGAGATGGGCGTGGCTCCTGAGGACACCGTCATGGTCGGCGACCGCCTGTACACGGACATCGCCATGGCAGTGGACGCAGGGACCCAGTCGATCCTGGTGCTGTCGGGCGAGACGTCGAAGGAGATGGCCGATGCATGGGACAAGAGCCCCACCGTGACCCTCGGCTCGGTGGCCGAGATCCCGAAGCTGATCTCCGAGTCCAGGTGAATCGGCAGGACTGTCCGCCAATCGCCGGTTCCATGCTGGCCAGCACCCTGTATATTAAATATCGCTCGCGCGTTACCTTTTATGATATGCGCGCGCTCGCGTGAAGGGAAGCGGACGCGCATCCGGAAGCGTATCGAAAGGCGCGGGATGATGCCCCGTGCCGCATGGGGTGCAAAGGTTGTATTTGAAAGCAGTCGAGATGGAGAATTTCAAATCCTTCGGCGGTAAGCTCACGGTCCCCCTCATGGAGGGGTACACCGCGGTGACCGGTCCGAACGGATCGGGCAAGTCGAACATCACCGACGCGATTCTTTTCGTCCTTGGGCCGAAGAGCTCCAAGGCCGTCCGCGCGGGGAAGCTCACCGACCTGATATTCGACGGTGGAAAGGGCAAGGGCAAGGCATCGTTCACCAGGGTGTCCCTGGTGTTCGACAACACCGACCGCATAATGCCCTGGGACGATGACACGGTCCGTCTCACCCGCCATGTCAAGCTCTCAGACAACGGCACCGATTACAGCTCGTATTTCTTCGTCAACGACCGCAAGTCCACCATGTCCGAGTTCGACACCCTCCTGACCAAGGCCAGGATAAGCGCGGACGGATACAACCTCGTCCAGCAGGGCGACGTCACCCGCATCGTCCAGATGGGGTCCATGGAGAGGAGGCGCATCATCGACGCCATCTCCGGCATCGCCAGCTTCGACGCGGACATCGACCGCGCCCGCGGCGAGAGGCAGGAGGCCGAGGTCAACCTGGACAGGATCAGCATCATCATCGAGGAGCTGTCCCACCAGGTGGAGAGGCTGGCCCGCGACAGGCAGGACGCCGAGGCGTACATCAAGGCCCAGAGCGCCCTGGAGATGGCCAAGGCCCAGTACACCCACAGGAGGCTGCAGATCGAGCAGTCCAAGCTGGAGTCAGTCCAGGGGCACGTGGAGCGCGTCAACACCAAGATCGAGCAGGACAGGCAGTCCCGCACCGAGCTGGAGGCCCGCAGGGCCGGCACCGAGATGGACATCAAGGCCGTGGAGGAGGAGATCGCCTCCAAGATCGGACCGGAGTACAAGGAGCTCAAGTCCAAGATCGAGCAGGCGAAGATCGACCTGGCCACCAAGAAGGACCGCAAGGAGTCCGCAGAGTCCGACCTCGAGGAGCAGAGGTCGTTCAAGGAGAGCTTCGAGGAGTCCATGGCCCGCAACAACGCCGAGGTAAACAGCCTCAGGCAGGACAGGCAGACCCTCACCGAGAAGCTGGAGTCGTCCAAGGCGGACCTGGAGGCCGCCTCGAAAGAGGAGTCCGAGATCTCCGAGTCCATCGCCGGCACCGGAGAGGAGAGCAAGAGGCTGCAGGAGGAGCTCGTCACCGCGGAAGCGGACTTCGAGGGATGCTCCGCGGATCTGAGGGAGGCCCAGGGAAGGCTCGCCAAGGCCGAGATGGCCTCCGAGGAGGCCCACGCGTCCTTCGCGGTGCTCAACGAGAAGATTCAGAACATCGATTTCGAGGTCAAGGATGCCAAGTGGAGCATCGACCAGCTCAAGGCCGAGGCCGGCCCCAGCAGCGAGGACTTCGGGAACAGGATCCTGGAGGCCAAGCGCAGGGAGTCCGAGCTGGAGAATCAGGAGGCTGAGCTCAACGCGGCGTACAAGCGCATCGACGGAGAGTACAACGCCCTCCAGGCGGAGAAGAAGGTGTCCGACCGCGTGAACCGCGGAAGCGCCGCAGTGGACGCCATACTGGCGCTGAGGAACCGCGGCGAGATGCACGGCATCCACGGCACCATACAGGAGCTCGCCTCTGTTGAGCCCGGCTACGAGACCGCGCTGTCCGTGGCCGCGGGCGGGAAGATGACCGCCGTCGTCGTGGACGACGACCAGGTGGCCGCAGACGCCATCTCCTACCTGAAGAAGGAGAAGCTCGGAAGGGTCACGTTCCTCCCCCTGACGAAGATGATGGGCGGCAAGCCCAGGGCGAAGGCCATCATGAGCGTCAAGGACTCGGAAGGCTACGCCATAGACCTGATCGATTTCGACAGCAAGTACTACAACGCGTTCTGGTACGTGTTCGGCGACACCCTGGTCGTCAAGGACATGGACGTGGCCAGGCGCATCATGGGCGGCATAAGGATCGTCACCAAGTCCGGGGAGCTCATCGAGGCCTCCGGAGCCATGGTCGGAGGGAACATCGGCCAGAACATGCTGAAGTTCGGGGCCGCTTCCGAGGACAAGCTCGCCGAGACCGGCGAGAGGCTCAGGAAGGCAAGCGAGGCCCTGGACGATGTCAGGTACAAGCTCAGGCAGGTCAGGGACGAGATCCGCGCCATCGACGACGAGATGAGGCGCAACGCCTCCTCCGGCATGGAGCAGAGGGAGCAGATGGCCCAGCTGAAGGGCCGCGTGGCCGAGCTGGAGAAGTCCCGCGCCGCCACCTCCAAGGACCTGTCCGCAGCCGGGGAGAGGATAAAGGAGGCAGATTCCGAGCTGGACTCGGCCAGGGCCTCCTTCGGGGAGATCTCCGAGCGCATGTCCGGCCTCGCAGAGAACCGCAACAGGATAAAGGCCAGGATGGCCGAGATCGCTCCGGCGGACCTCCAGGCCAGGATACAGGCCGTCAGGGACAGGATATTCAAGCTCAAGGGGGCAGTCTCCGACATCTCCCTGCAGATAGGCGGGATCGACACCGAGATCGCCGGGTACGGGAAGCAGAACGAGTCCCTCCAGATACAGCTGGACTCCGTGGAGAGGGCGATCGCCTCCGATGAGGCGGTCATAGCCGAGAACGAGGGCCTGCTGCAGCGCGCCAGGATCGACCTGGAGGCCCTCAGGTCCATCGAGTCCGAGATGGAGGGCGGCATCGCCGACCTCCGCAACCGCAAGGACGCCCTGGTGGCGGACAAGTACAGCTTCGACTCCCAGATAAGGGAGCTCGCCAAGGACATAGAGAACGCCTCCGCGTCCATGGAGTCGTTCAAGGCCCAGGCCATACAGGCGGCCCAGGCCGTGGAGGAGCTCAAGGCCGAGGTGGCCGCCATCGGGTTCGAGGTGGACCAGCCGATCCCCTCAGAGGAGGAGATCCGCCGCACCATGAGGGCCCAGGAGGCCATCATGGGGTCCCTGGGCAACGTGAACCTCAGGGCCATAGAGGAGTACGACGAGCGCAAGGCCCGTCTGGACGGGCTCAACGCGGAGGTGGAGAGCCTCAACAGGCACATCTCCGAGCTGAACTCCCTGATGGAGTCCCTCACCTCGAAGAAGAAGGGGCTCTTCATGCAGTCGTACAACGCAGTGAACGAGAACTTCAAGGCGATATACGCCCAGCTCTCCGGCGGAGGAGAGGCGTTCATGGGGCTGGAGGACGAGGAAGACCCGTTCTCCGGAGGCCTCCTGATCAACGCCAAGCCCCGCAACGGGAAGCTGCTGAGGCTGGAGGCGCTGTCCGGAGGGGAGAAGTCCCTGACGGCGCTGTCCTTCATATTCGCCATACAGGAGCACCAGCCCTCGCCCTTCTACGTGCTGGACGAGGTGGACATGTTCCTGGACTCCATAAACGCCGAGATGGTGGCCCGCAGGGTGAAGGAGAGCTCTGCCAAGGCCCAGTTCATACAGGTCTCGCTTAGGAAGGTCACGCTGACCCTCGCCGATCACCTGATCGGAGTGACCAGGCCGCCCAGCGGCATCAGCAAGGTCATCATGCAACCGGACCTCGCAGAGGTCTCCCGCTACGAAGAGGAGGCCCTGAGGCGTCAGAAGGAGGCAGAGTGAAATGGATGGGTACACAAGGATGGAGGATCTGGAGCAGCACCTGCTGTTCCACAGGGCGCTGGCCGACGACGGAGAGTCGCTCAGGCGCATAGGGGGATACATGGACATCCTCTCCAAGACGGAGAGCGGGGAGAGGCTGCAGGACCCGGTGGACGAATCGATCCGCGCGGTGTTCAGCCTGGTCCTGGAGAACGGGATCGACCCCTGGGAGATCGACCTCTCGGAGTTCGTCAGGATGTACGAGGCCAAGGTGTCCTCGGACAGGTTCGACATGATCGTCGCAGGGAAGCTGCTGCTGATGGCATGGCGCATCCTCAGGATGCAGTCCGAATGCACCAGGGTCAGGAGCGAGCCCCCTGCGGAGCCTGTGATCGAGGAGATCGACGACTCCTTCTTCTACGACGACGAGCCCCTGTACGTCCCCGAGGTTTCTTTCAGGGAAGCATACAAGAGGGAGCCCACCCGCCCGGTCACCATGTACGAGCTCATCGACGCGTTCGAGGATGCGAGGAAGGAGATCGAGATCCAGAGGGAGAGGGAGAGGGTCCGCGCCGAGCTCAAGGCCAAGGAGCCCAAGAAGTTCGAGAACAAGGCCCACGAGGAGGACGACGAGCAGGACATCGAGGCCGTCTGGAAGCGCATCGAGAAGCTCGGCACCGGGCAGATCAGCATCCGCGACCTGTACACCGGCAGCCTCTCCGAGAACCTGACCGTGTTCGTATCGGTCCTGCACCTGGTGAGGGACGGCAAGCTCGACGTCTGGCAGGACGTCCTGCCCGGCGGGGAGATCATGCTGGAGATCAAGACCGAATGGACCTCCGGCACCCTCGAGGACGCCGCCCCCGGCGGAAGGATCCCCGAGGCGGTGATCTGAGGTGAACGTCAAATGCGCGGTGGAGGCCGCGCTGTTCTCCAGCGCCGAGGGGCTCAGCCTCCCGGACATGGCCGCCAAGACCGGGATCCCCGAGGAGGACCTCCGCACCGCCCTGATGGACCTCAGGCGCGAGTACGACGAGCGCGACTCGGCCATAATCATATCCAAGGCCGGCAACGAGTTCAGGATGATGCTCCGTCCGGAGTACTCCGACTACACCGGCATGTTCGCCAAGGCGGAGATGTCCGGAGGGGTCATGAGGACCCTGTCGACCATAGCGTACAACCAGCCCGTGCTCCAGTCGGAGCTGTTCAAGGCCCGCGGGCCCAGGACCTACGACGACGTGCACAAGCTGGTGGAGATGGGCTTCGTCTCCGCCAAGAAGTCAGGCCAGACCATGGAGCTCACCACCACGAAGAAGTTCTCGGACCATTTCGGGATCGGGTCCACCCGCAAATCGGACATCAGGGCATGGATCGAGGCCCAGGCCAAGCCCAAGGAGACGGAATGATCCAAGGCTCCGAGTACGGCCCCATCCCCGGCATGGCGGTGTCGAGCCTCCTGTCGGAAGGATCCCTGTCCAAGGACGACTGCGTCATGTCCGTCGCCTCCGGCAAGGGGGAGTTCGCCGGCGCGCTGTCCAGGAGCGTCCGCGTGATGGTCTGCATGGACATCCGCCGGGACTCCCTGGAGAGGACCCGCGCCGCCGTCCAGGGCGGATGCAGGACCGAGTTCATGGAGAAGGACTGGAACTCGTACGTCCCGTCCAGGGGCTTGTACGATGCGTGCATCATCTCCCCGTCCCGCCTGTGCTTCGACATAAGCTCCCTGCTGAGGATGGAGACGGTGTCGTCCAGGAGCTGCATCGCCGTCATACCCGTGAGGAGCGACAGGAGGAAGCTGGTGAAGGCATTGCTCCGCAGCATCGGATCGGAGTCCCCTCTGCCCGGGTTCCCGGACTACAGGGGCATCGTCAACTCGCTGAGGGCTTCGGGCAGGAACGTGAGGTTCGAGACGTTCACCACGGACATGGAGTGCCCCGAGGAGGATCTCGTGAACGCCATGCTGGCGCTGTGCCCTCCGGGATCCGATGTGGAGGGGTACGCCAGGGACCTGGCGTCCACCGTGTCCGACAACGGCATCTCGCATTATTCCGCGGAAGTGGTGGTCGCGTCCTGGAACGTCGTCCGCTGAGCCCCCAACAGCTTTTTATTAGAAGACTGGCTCATCATCATTGATGCTCATGGCGATGCCAGCGACCTCGTCCGAGGGACAGACAGAAGACCGTTATCATGACCGCGCCGGCTGTGGCGCGGGGTCGTACCGAGGACGGTGTTCCGCTGTCGCTGATCGATAAGCTGGACGAGATGTCGGGGAGCCGGAAGGTCCGCGACGCCTGGTTCTTGTTCGCCTGCGCTTTATTCATATTCGTTATAGTGGTCCCGTCGATCTTCGTCGTGACCAAGGTCGTCACCGATTGGGACCTGGTCGACAAGGTGATGAACAACGGCGCCATCATGGACACGATCCTGTCCGCCGTCTACAACTCGTTCAGCATCGCCATCATCGTCACGGTGATCGATGTGATCGTCGGGCTTCCCATGGCGTGGATCATGATCCGCAAGGACTTCGCCGGGAAGAAATGGCTGGACACCCTTCTGGACATGCCCCTGGCGTTCCCCACAGCGGTTCTGGGGATATCGGTCCTGATGTTCTGGACCTGCCCCGAGGGGATAGCGATCCCGGGCCTGGGGCTGAACCTGTCGCCCTATGCGATGATGATCCTCCTGCACATCCTGTTCACCTATCCGTACATGGTGCGCTCGCTCTCCGCCATCCTGGAGCAGATCGAGCCCAACTACGAGACGGCCGGGATGACGCTCGGAGCATCTCGCTGGACCGCTTTCCGCACCATCACCCTCCCCCTCTTCAGGGCCGGGCTGGCCACAGGGTTCGTCCTATGCTTCGCCAGGTCCCTGTCCGAGACCGGCGGAACGTACATCGCGCTGTCCATCATGGGCGTGGAGTCGTCGTTCTTCACCGGGCCGTCGTTCATCAGCTGGCTGAAGAGCGATGAATCGATCTACACTTCGGAGGAGATGATGGGGGCGCAGATCCTGATCTCCGTGATCATGATCCTGCTGGCGCTGCTGATCCTGGTGCTGGCGAAGAAGCTCATCAAGGGCTTCAGGTTCCCGATGACCAAGGTCTGGCCCGCCATGGGGAGGAAGGTCAGCAGAGGGCCCCTTCCCAAGCTCAAGGACGTCCTGACCATAGCGTTCCTGTTCATCGTGGTCCTCCTTCCCGCATTCTACATATTCATGTACCTGTCCGAGCCGATCCCGGAGATGGACTACGGCACGCTGCTGAGCTCCATAGGCGTCTCGTTCCTGGTGGCCGGCGTGGCCGTCATAGCGGACATCATCTTCGGTATCCCGATGGCGATGTACATCGCCAGGCACAGGGGGACCCACAAGGCTGCCGTCCTGGACGACCTGGTGAACGTCCCGCTGATCATCCCCACCACCGCCCTCGGGTTCTCCCTGGCGCTGTTCTGGGGAGGGCTGGGGTCCGGAGGGTCCTCCGACCTGGTGCTGGTCATACTGGGGCACATCTCGTTCACCTATCCGCTGGTCGTCAGGAACCTGATCGGAGCGATAGAGGAGGTGGACCCCGCCTACGAGGAGGTGGCCATGACCCTGGGCGCCAAGCCGTTCCAGGCGTTCAGGCGCGTCCTGTTCCCCATAGTCCAGTCGGCGGTCATCGCCGGAGGGATCCTGGCGTTCACCAGGAGCCTGGGGGAGACCGGTGCGACGATCGCCATCAGCGACTCCGTCAACACCGTCCCGATCTACATCACGAAGCTGGTCACGGACGGGCTGTACTCGGAAGCGGCCATGTGCTCGATGATCCTCGTGGTCATCTGCTTCATACTGATGCTGGCCATCAGGCTGTTCACAGGGAGGTCGAAGAAGAATGCCTGAGATACAGCTGCAGGACATCTGCAAGGAGTTCGAGGGCGCCATCGCCGCGGACCACCTCTCCCTCGACATAGCCGACGGGGAGTACGTCTGCATCCTCGGCCCCACAGGAGCCGGGAAGACCACCTGCATGAGGATGATATGCGGCCTCACCCAGCCCGATTCCGGGAGGGTGCTCATGGACGGCCGCGACGTGACGGACGACCCCATAGATTCCAGGAACGCGACGATGCTCTCCCAGACATACGCCCTGTTCCCGCATCTGCGCGTCTACGACAACGTGATGTTCGCGCCCATGATCAAGAAGTGGCCCGAGGACAGCTCCAAGCAGATCGTCAGGAGCATGCTCCACATGGTCCACCTGGAGAAGAAGGCCGAATGGAAGCCCGGAGAGCTCTCCGGAGGGCAGCAGCAGCGCATAGCCCTGGCCCGCGCCCTGGCATCGGGGTCCAAGGTCCTCCTGCTGGACGAGCCCCTCAGGGCCCTCGACGCCAGGCTCAGGATCAACCTGAGGAAGGAGCTCAGGTCCATGGCCAAGGACATGGGCCTCACATGCATACACGTCACCCACGACCAGGACGAGGCCCTGGAGATGGCCGACAGGATAGCGGTCATCCGCAAGGGACGCATCGTCCAGTTCGGCACTCCGAGGGATGTGTTCGAGAACCCCGCCACCCCGTTCGTGGCCAATTTCGTGGGACGCTCCAACGTCATCACCGGCAAGGTGGTGTCCAGCGGTCCCGATTCGACCGTCATCGAGGCGGACAACGGCACGAGGTTCGAGGCCCGCGGGTCCGAGATCCCTGCAGGGGAAGAGGCCGTGCTCACGGTCAAGGTGGGGTTCACAAGGATCTCCAAGGCCGAAGAGCTCCAGGGGAACGTGTTCTGCAGGGGCCGTGTGGAGCGCATACTGTACGAAGGGGTCACCGTCACGGTGGAGATCGCGGTGGAAGGCATCGGTTTGATATCTGCGAAGCTCCCTAACAGGAGATACGACGACTACGCGGCGGGGGACGAGGTCGACATCGGATGGCAGCCCTCCAAGGCTTCCGTGTTCGCCATACCTCCCTGCGGGCTCGAGGAAGAGATGAGGTTGGATTGACATGGGTCGCATAAGGCTTGAGCACGTCTCGATGAGGTTCGGCGATTTCTATGCCGTCAGAGACATCAACCTCGATATCAACAACGGGGAGTACATCACCATCCTCGGCCCTTCCGGATGCGGGAAGACCACGCTGATCAAGGTCATCTCGGGCATCTGGACCCCCACCGAGGGGAAGGTCTACGTCGACGGGAAGGACGTCACCGGGATCCCCATGGAGGACAGGGACGTGGGATACGTGTTCCAGAACATCGCCCTGTTCCCGCACATGACATTGAAGGAGAACGTCGCCTACAGCCCCCGTGTCAAGGACCAGGGCGAGGAGGCGATGGAATCTCTGTCAACAGAATACCTCGAGCTCGTCGGCATGCTGTCCCGTTCGGGGATGATCCCGGAGGAGCTGTCCGGAGGGGAGCAGCAGAAGGTGGCGATCGCCAGGGCGCTGGCATCAGGATCGCGCATGCTGATGCTGGACGAGCCCCTGTCCGCGCTGGACGCCCGTGTCCGCATGGAGCTCAGGTACGAGGTCCGCAGGCTGGTCAAGAAGCTGGGGATCACCGTCATGCACGTGACCCACGACCAGGAGGAGGCCATGTCCGTCTCCGACAGGATTGTCCTGATGCGCTACGGAGCCATAGCCGAGATCGGCACCCCTTTGGAGATATACAGGAACCCCAAGTCCATATTCGCCGCCAACTTCATCGGCGAGACCAACCTGCTGGAATGCACGGTGTCCGACAAGTCCAAGACCGGGAAGACCAAGGTCACCCTCAGAGGCGGCTACGAGATCAAAGCGTCCAGGACCGATTTCAAACTGGGCGATCCCGTGGTCATATCGGTCCGTCCGGAGCACGTGTACACCTCCGACGAGGGCCTGGAGGCCGAGGTCGTGGCCGCCGTGTTCATGGGGACCTACTGGAGGATCCGCACGGTGGCGTCCAGCAGGGACAGCGTGGAGTACAACATAGATTCAGATGAAGAGGTCCCGGAAGTGGGCTCCCGGGTGCGCCTCGATTTCAATCGCAAGGCGATTGTGATGTTCGACAGGCCCGAAACAGGGATAGAGGAGGAGATTAAGCTTGAGTGAAGATGCGAAGAACATAATCGGGTGGTTCGGAAAGAGGAAGGAGAGCGTCCTCCAGAAGGGGATGCACGAGCATGCCATAGCGGTCCTGGACTGCATAACGGAGCTGGGCAACGCCTTCACGGCCATGGCGTCCGGCAACAACTCCGCGGCATCGAAGGCCATCCAGAGGCTCTACGTGCTGGAGCACGAGGCCGACGGATTGGAGGAGAACCTCTGCAACCAGATGAGCATAGGCGAGCTCGGACCGCAGGACAGGGAGGACTTCCTCCATTTCGTCAAGAAGACCGACGGCATAGCGAACTGGTGCAAGCAGGCGGGGATACACCTGCAGCTGATCATGGACATCAACGCCTACGTGCCCGTCCATGTCCTGGAGATGTTCACTTCCACCGTCTCCGACCTCCGTTCCGAGGTCGATGCGCTGATCAACGCCATCACCGCCATGGCCTCCGGCTCGGACGACCTCATGGAATGCGTCCGCGAGGTCAAGGAGCAGGAGCGCAGGGTGGACAGGGCCTACGAGTCCATCATGAAGGCCGTCCTCACCAGCGACATGGACCACAGGGCCACCACATTGACCCTGAGGATGCTCGACTCCATAGAGGAGGCCGCCGACACCTGCAAGAGCTGCTCGGAGACCATACGCATCCTCTACAACGCCAAGAGGATCTGAGAGCTGCCATGACATTGTTCGGTGTAAACGGGGTCAGGGGCAAGGTCAACTCGGAGCTGACAGCCGAGACGGCCCTCCAGATCGGAAGGGCCGTGGGGAAGACCTACGGGAAGCGCATAGCCGTCGCCATCGATGCCCGCGACTCCGGGGAGATGCTCATGGCCGCCCTGTCGTCGGGGATCATGGCCGTCGGGAGCGATGTGGTCGACATCGGGATGCTGCCCGTGCCCGCGATGCAGAACTACGTCCGCACCCATGACGACGTGACCGGCGGAGTGATGATCACAGCATCCCACAACCCTCCGGAGCACAACGGCTTCAAGTTCATCGGCCCGGACGGGATGGAGGTGTCGTCGGAGGACGAATCCTCTCTCGCCGGGTTCTTCACCACCGACATCCGCGATGCGGAATGGGCCGATATGGGAGAGATGTACCATGACGGCGCCGCCGCCTCGGATTACGTCGAAGAGGTCGTTTCCCACGTGGATGCCGGTTCCGTGCGCAAAGCCGGGCTGAAGGCCTGCGTGTGCCTGTTCAACGGCGCGTCCTGCATCACCGTCCCTGCCATCCTGAAGTCTCTCGGAGTGACGGCGTTCTCACTGGACGCCGATCCCGGGAGCGGGAAGGTCGGAGAGTCCAGCGAGCTCACCGAGGAGCATCTCTCGCTCCTCATGATGATGGTCCGCGAGACCGGGTCCGACATCGGCATGGCCTTCGACAGCGACGGGGACCGCGTCATGTTCATAGGCTCCGACGGGAGCTTCATCGACGGGGACCTGAGCCTGGCGGTCATGGCCGGGTACATCCTGAAATCCCATCCCGGAAAGGTGATCACCCCTGTGAGCTCGTCGAAGATCGTCGAGGACGCCGTGGAAGAGGCCGGAGGCCTCCTGAAGTACACCGCGGTGGGCTCGCACACGGTCGTGAGGAAGATCTTCGAGAACAAGGCCGTCTTCGGCGGAGAGGAGAACGGGGGGATGGTGTTCCCCGCGTTCCAGTGCTGCCGCGACGGCGGGATGGCCATGGCCAAGATGCTGGAGTGCGTCGCGGCCGGAGGGCCTCTGGAGAAGCAGGTCGAGGGCCTGCGCAAGTACACCACGGTCAAGGGCAGGGTTGATTGTCCCGATCCCCTCAAGAAGCGCCTCCTGGAACGCTTCGTCCAGGAGCTGTCCGAGGAGCGCACCGACCTGACGGACGGCGTCAAGGCGCTGTTCGACGACGGATGGGTGCTGCTGAGGCCTTCCACCACAGAGGAATGCTTCAGGATCTACTCCGAATCGTCCGATCCGGCGAAGGCCGACGAGCGCGCCAAGCTGTACTCTGAAGAAGCTGCCCGTTATCTCGCCGAGATGAAGAACTGATCTCAGCACCTGAGGTTCTTGGCGTGGACAGCCATGACCTCGTTGATGTACCTTGCAGCGAGGATCGATGTTATCCCTGCAGGGTCTGCCGGAGGACAAACTTCCACGACATCGAATCCGGCGAGCCTGTCGCCGATGGCGTTGATGACCTTCTTGACATCCATGGGCATGAGGCCGAAGGGCTCCGGGGTCCCGGTGCCGGGCGCGAACGCGGGGTCTATCCCGTCGATGTCGACGGTCAGGTAGATCCTCTCGTTCTTCACGCTGTCCAGGGCCTTCTCGATGGCCCACTTGATGCCGTTGTCCATGATGTCGTAGGAGCTGATGAACTGCACGGGGTCGTCCCTGTCCAGTTCCTCCTCGCCTATGGCCCTGGCGCCCAGCACGAACACGTTGTCGAGCCCCAGGTGCTCTGCGGCCCTGCGTGTGATGCAGGCGTGGCTGTTGGGGGTCCCGAGGTACTCGTCCCTGGAGTCCAGGTGCGCGTCGATGGAGATCAGCGCGATGTCATCGGAATCGAAGTTCCTCACGATCGGGATGTTGATGGAATGCTCCCCTCCTATGGAGATGGGGAACTTGCCGTCCCTTATCGCGGGACCGACGGCGAAGTCCACTTCGGCGAACATGTCCTCGGGAAGGATGAAATCATCGCAGTTCCCGTAGTCGTAGACGTTCAGGCGCGGCTGGTTCAGGCCGTGCTCGAAATGGATCTCCTCAAAATTGTAGGAGGCCCGCCTTATGGCGGTAGGGGCCTCCCTGGCTCCCGCTTTGAAGCAGGAGGTGTGGTCGTACGGTATCCCGAAGATAACCGCATCGGCATCGTTGTAATCCGATTCAGCACCCGCGTATCCGATACCGTACGACGTTTTACCAGACCTCACATGATCTTGTATCTGCCCATTGCGACGATGTAGAGGAGCTCTCCACCCTCTTCGACGGGCTGCTCGTGATCGGGGTTGATTTCGACCGAGATCTGCTCGAAGGTCTCGAGGTCCATGATCATGGCCTCGTTTCCGGAAATGGACAGGACCTGTCCTTTCCTCTTGTCGATCATGGGGACCTGCACTTTGGTGCTGACAGGTCCGACGATGGACTTCTTCGCGCCGGTGAAGATGCTGACTGCATCGATGTTGGCCTTGGCGGATCCGTGCTTTCCGGGCTTGGAGGTCGTGATCTTGACGATCTTGCAGGGCTCGTCATCGACGTTGACGTACCTTCCCTCTTTCAGCTCTCTGATCTCTTTCATCTCCCACATTGGTCTCACTATCCTTTTTCTGTATTTCCCGGTTTACGGCCGGAGATTCACTCCCCCAAGGGAGAGAATGATACGAAGGTCAAACTGTGTTGCAGACCTCATATTATCAGGTCTACCTGATTGCCCGCGTGATTATAATAGTTGGGTTGGGAAAGGGTTTGTTGGCACCATGTCCAGGCGGCCATCCGCCACGGGGCTCCGGGGGAAACGGGCTCAGCGGGCCTTCGGCCTGCGGCCTTTGCCGCCCTTGCCCTTGGGCTTCTTCCCCTTCTGGGGCTTCTTCGGCGGGTCGGGGTACTTCCTCTTGATCTCCTCGACCCTCTCGGCGAACTCCGCGTTCAGCCTGTCGCCGATGAACTCGCCGTGGTACTGGTCCACCTTGGCCGCGATGGATATCTTCCCGGCCAGGGCCCTGGCGATCTTCCCGCGCTGCCAATAGGGGGCGCGGTGGACGTCGGGGTGCTGGTAGATGACCCCGTGCTTCGGCCCCTTCTTGCCCGATTTCAGGCTCCTGAACATCGCCTTCTCGGCGCCGAGGAGCTGGACCGTGGAGGAGGGCAGCGAGGCCAGCCTCTCCAGGCCTCCGGCCAGGGAGACCATGCGGGCCGCCAGCGGTGCGCTGATCATGGCGCACATGTTGGGGCAGGCGGCGGACACGATGGACTCGATGTAGGATTCCGTGCGGGACTTGTCGTCGTAGAGCCTCGACAGGGTGTCCGCCAGGTCCCTGATCGCATCCATGTCTGCGGGGTCCATGTCCGCTCCGATGGACTCGATCTCGATCCCCAGCTCCTCGATGACGCCGTCCCTCTCGCCGTTGCGGGCGATGAGCTCCGCGTACCTGTCATCGTGAGCATAGTCTGCCAGCTCGGGGAAGTGCATCCCGTACCACTCGTGGAGCCTCTCGTTGTAGAGGTTGATCGTGGCGATCTGGTCGTCCAGGCACCTGATGGCCTGGACAAGGTTCCTGTCGCGGGGGATGGGCTCGGACGTCCTGAGCTTGCCGAGGCCAAGCATGACCTCGTGCATGAACGCCTGGTCGTATCCGAACCTGTCCGGCGTTATGTTCGACGAGTCGAACAGCTCCGGCTTCCCGAGCTCGGACTGCCTCCTGTCGGACACGGCGAGCTTGCCCTCCACCTTGGCGGCCAGCTCCCTCTCCTCGTCCAGAAGGCCTCCCCTCTGGACCTCTGCCAGCTTGGACGCCACCAGGGGCGCGTCCTTGGGCATCAGCATCTTGTCGACGATCTTCCCGCTCTTCTCGTCGCAGAGGAAGACGCCGAACCATTTCGTGACAAGTATCGTCATATGGATCACATCCTGGAGAGCTTCTCGACCTCGTCGTCCGGCAGGTCCTCGGCATCTCCGACCATGAGCTGCAGCTTCGCCTGGAACTCCAGCTCTTCCATCCTGTTGTAAGCCTCCTCGATGGTCCTGCCCTGGGTCAGCGCGCCGTGGCGCTCCATGAGCATGGCCTTCGCACGGCCCTGCTCGGCGACAGCTTCGACCAGCTCCTCGGAGCCGGGGGTGTAGTAGCCGACCATGGGCACGTCTCCCAGGAGGATCGCCCCTTCGGGCGTGAGGTTGCACCTCATCTTCGCCCCTTTGACGGCGAGGGCGACGCAGTTGAGAGGATGGCAGTGGACTATGGCATTGGTCTCCGGGTTCATCCTGTAGAGGGCCAGGTGGAACCTGTGCTCGATGGACGGCTTCCCGGAGGAGAGCACCTCCCCGTCGATGGACAGCTTGACCATGTCGTCGGGGGACAGCAGGCCCTTGTTCCTCCCGGACGGGGTGATGATGACCTCGCGCTCGTTGATGCGCATGCTCATGTTCCCTCCGGCGGACACCGTGAGCTGCCTGTCGTACAGCATCTTGCAGAACTTCGCGAGCTGCTCCCTGGCATACCTCTCGTTCATGGGATCAATCCCTCATCAGGTGGATCTCGTCGGGCTTCAGTATGCCCTTCTCGGTGATGAAGCCGGTGACCAGCTCCGCGGGGGTCACGTCGAAGGCGGGGTTCAGCGCATGGGACCCGGCGGGGGCGATGAGCGCTCCGTTCATCTTGGTGACCTCCTCCTCGGACCTCTGCTCGATCACGATGTCCTTCCCGCTCTCCATGTCCAGGTTGAACGTGGACGCAGGGGCGGCGACGTAGAAGGGGATGCCGAAGTGCTTGGCGACGATGGCCTTGTCGAAGGTCCCGATCTTGTTGGCGAAGTCCCCGTTGGACGCGATCCTGTCTGCGCCGGTGATGATCATGTCGACGCCTTGGCTCATGTAGTACGCGGAGGCTCCGTCGGGGATGATCCTGTGCTCGATGCCCTCCTGGTTGAGCTCCCATGCGGTGAGCTGCATGCCCTGGAGCCTGGGGCGGGTCTCGGAGACGTACACGAAGAAGTCCACTCCGCGGGAGTGGGCGTCCCTCATGGGGGCGAGAGCTGTCCCGACATCGACAGTCGCCAGGGCCCCTGCGTTGCAGTGGGTCATGAGCTTCATGCCGTCGTGGATCAGCTTGCCTCCGTGGCGTCCGATGGCGGTGCACTTGTCGACCATCATCTGGGCGTATCCGTCCGCGGCCTTCACGGGGTCCTCGCCTGCAGCGAGCTTGGCGGACATGTAGTCCACTGCGTAGAACAGGTCGTAGGCGGTGGGCCTGGCCGCTTTGATGTCCTTGGCGGCTTTGACGAGGTCGCAGCCCTTCAGAGCGGCGATGCACATGGCGTATGCGGCCGTGGCGCCGATGGAGGGGGCTCCCCTGGTGGTCATGTTGCGGATGGCCTCTGCCACATCCAGATAGTCGTCGAACCCGACTATGACGATGCCTGCCGGCAGCTTCCTCTGGTCGATCATCATGACCCTGCCGTCCTCGAACCAGACAGCACGGATATCCTTCTGAACCCCGTCGATGGTGGCCTTCATTCTTTCACCTATGGACGGTCCATGTCGAACCACGTTATAAAAGGGCGGTGTCTGCACGGAACGATGCCCGGCCATCCTGGGCTCTGTATCGTGACCGGTTGCAGATAGGCACTCAGGCCCGGCCGCCTGTGCCATCGGGTGCCGGAATGCAATGCAGCGGGCTGGCTGAACAGAAATCGAATCGTCATATGCCGTATGCCGGATGCTGGCCAGCGATTGTCGGATGTGACATTTTGGTGAACAAAGACCATGTTGGTTTTAATAACGTGACGGCCATTACACGACTGATTGAATTGAACGACGGCCCACTCACCGACTTCGAGTTGTACTACACCAAAAACGGCCTTGTGCAGGTCTCCAACGACGTTCGCCGTAGGATACTCCACGAGCTGTCGGAGCAGGACCTGTCGCTCACGGACCTCTCCCGCATAACCGGGAAGGCCCAGTCGACGCTGTCGGTGCATCTCGACAAGATGGTGTCCGAGTGCCTCATATCGTCCCATGACGACCCTGCGGACAGCAGGAGGAAGATCTACTCCCTGGTGTCCGTGATGCTGGCCCACTCCAAGCCGCCGTCCGACGAAGCCATGACCCTGGCGATGAACGTCCTGACGAACGTGGCCGACGACCCTCTGAAGCTCAGGGATGCGCTGGCGCGCTTCCTGTTCCTCGGCTTCGACGCCATGGGACTGTCGGTGGAGCCGATGGCGTCCGTCCTCGGGTCGATCCATGCTATGGCCCTCGGAGGCTCCCTCAACGGGAAGACGTTCGAGGAGACCGTGGCAAGCGCCCGCGATTATTACAAGAAGATGGATTTCGGGGACGTCAGCGTGTTCTCCCTGAAGCCCCTGACGATAATCATCAAGGACAAGATGTCCTACACGGAGGCTTCCGCCACCGCTCTCGGATACTATGCGGTCGGGTTCTTCTGCAAGATCATGGAGGATGCTACAGGGAAGCCGTACCAGCTGTCGTCCAGCGAAGTGTTCGGAAGCGATTGCAACTACTTCCGCTTCGTGATCGAGCCCTCGTCCAAGAGCGACTGAGCTCAGCGTTCCGGGACGAAGGTCAGCAGCGCGCCGTTGCCGAGGACCTCGGCATTCTTCAGCACAAGCTTGAGCCCGCCTTCCTTCACCCATCCGTCACCGTCGCAGGGCGTGGGCGCATCGGATCCGCCGATGACGATGCCTCCGACGAACACGGTGTAACGGTCCACGAGGCCCGCTCTGAAGAACGACGAGATGGTCTTCCCGCCGCCCTCGACGAGGATGTTCTCGATGCCCATGTCCTCGGCCAGGAGCTCCAGGAGCCCTACCAGGTCTATGGAGTCCTTCCCGATCCTGATGGTCTCCTCGCAGTCCCATTCGCGGTCGCAACCTTCCAGGGTCACCATTATCGTGGGGGCCCTCTCGTCGAGGATCTTGGCCTCGTCGGGGGTCTTCCCGTGGGGGTCCAGGACTATGCGTATGGGGTTGGTGTCGTAATCCAGGTCCTTGAGCGTGAGGTGCGGGTCGTCTGCGAGGACCGTTCCCACTCCGACGAGGATCGCGTCGTAGTCCCTGCGGAGCTCCTTGGCGCGCCTCTTGTCCTCGTCCGATGATATGGACACCTGGGTGCGGTCGCATCCGGCGATCTTGCCGTCGGCGGACATGGCGCAGTTGACGTGGACCATGGGCCTCATTGCTTCGCCCCCGGAGAGACCGTGAACCTGTAGAGGTCGTTCTTCCTCTCGACGCCGAACTTCACGTCCAGGAAGGATTCGAGGGTGTCCATCTGGCTGAGGAGGTGCTTGCTTATCCTGGACACGGAGAAGCTGCTGACGTCCTCGGACATGGCCATGTACGGGAGGAGCTGGTCCGCGGTGTGTACGTCCATGGTGGCCCCGCTCTCGATCTCCATCAGGAGGTCGTTGGCGGCGTCCTTGCCGCACTTGTCCGGAGGGTGGCCCCTGGACGACAGCGCGTTGCTGCCGATCATCCCGTTCTCGTACTCCGCCACAAGGACCAGGCCGGCTCCCTGGGAGCTCCCCTCGGTCCTCTGGAGGTCTATCTCCACGTCGAAACGGGGCTTCAGGGCCTCCTTGCAGCTCTTGATCATCTCCTGAGGGACCCAGTCCGACAGGCGCTGGCAGAAGCAGACGCCTCTGACGCCTATGAGCTCCCCGAGGGAGTCCTGGACTATGGGCGCGATGCGGCCGATGGGGTCCAGCGATGCGATGACGCGGCCTCCGCCCTGAGGGTAGAAGCCCCTCTCGACGATCTTGGCGTCCGCCTCGATCCTCATGCGCCTCATCATGGGGAACAGCAGCGTCTGATAGTAGTCGATCGGCGGGGCCCACATGACGTTGGTGCCTCCGCAGATGTCGACAGATAATTTCTGAGTATGGTTGCGCGCGGCGAGGAGCATGGCCTGCAGGACGAGGCTGATGCTGCCTGCGGAGCTGATGTTGATGTCCAGGTTGTAGACCTGGTCGTCGCCGGGGACGAAGTAGAGGTCCCCCGAGCCGATCTTGCACCCTTCCACCTGGGACCCGGTCATCTGGGCCACGGCGTTGACGGCGGCCACATGCTGGCGCGAGAGCCCGTTGGTGGGCCTGTTCTCCCTGATGCGCGTGAGATGGACAGGCATCCCCGTGACAGTGGACATCGCGACGGTTGTGCGCACCATCTGACCGCCTCCCTCTCCACGGGACCCGTCTATCTCGATCATTTCCATAGC
>CAVHQB010000021.1:0-19496 GCA_963637895.1 Lachnospiraceae bacterium | reverse complement strand
GCTCTACCCATCCGGGGTTTATGAAATCTCTTCTGTTTTGGCCCCGAAATGTAACTACAAACCAGCATTCGGAGCCAAAATCGACGCTGAATGGCAGGGGGACCCCCCTGCCTGTTTGAGCCTCACTTGAGGCCTACGATCCTTCCGTCGTCCAGAAGGTCAATCCTCATTGCGGCCGGGACCTTGGGCAGTCCGGGCATGAGGGTGAGGGTCCCGCAGATCGGAACCACGAATCCGGCTCCGGCGGACAGCTGGACCTCCCTGACATTGAGGATCCATCCTCTGGGAGCTCCCTTCTTCTTGGAGTCGTCCGTCAGGGAAGCCTGCGTCTTCGCGATGCACACGGGGAGCCTCCCGAACCCGTCGGCCTCGATCTGGGCGATGGCCTTCTCGGCAACGGCGGAATAGGTGACGGACCCGGCGCCGTAGATCTTGGTGGCGACCGCCTCGATCTTCTCCTTGATGGATGCCTCGTCGGGGTACAGGAACCTGAAGTCGGGATTAGAGTTCTCCAGCGCGTCGAGCACGGTGTCGGCCAGGTCGACGGCTCCCTCTCCGCCCTTGATGAAGGCATCGGAGAACGCGACCCTGACGCCGAGCTCCTTGCAGTGGGCCCTGACGAGTTCGATCTCCTCCTGGGAGTCGTGCTCGAAGTGGTTGATGGACACGACGATGGGGACGCCGTATGAGGACATGTTCTCCACGTGCTTGTCCAGGTTGCACAGGCCCTTCTTCAGGGTCTCGAGGGTGAGCGTCTCGGGCTGGTCCAGGAGGCCTCCTCCGTGGGTCATGAGCGCCCTGATGGAAGCGACGACGACAACGCAGTCGGGCCTCATGCCGGACTGCCTGCAGACGATGTCCATGAACTTCTCCCCGCCCAGGTCGGATGCGAATCCGGCCTCGGTGATGACATAGTCCCCGAGCTTCAGGGCGGCCTTGGTGGCGATTATGCTGTTGGTACCGTGGGCGATGTTCGCGAAGGGGAAGCCGTGAACGAACACGGGCTCTCCCTCGAGGGTCTGGACCAGGTTCGGGTTGATGGCGTCCTTCAGCAGGACCATCATGCTCCCGACGCACTTCAGGTCGGCGACGGTGACGGGCTTGCCGTCGTAGGTGTAGGCGACGACCATGGCCTCCAGCCTCCTCCTGAGGTCGGCCCTGTCGGTGGCCAGAGCGAGGATGGCGGAGATCTCGGATGCGGACGTGATGAGGAATCCCATCTCGTGGGGGACTCCTCCGAGGATCCTGTCCTTGCCGAGCCCGGTGACGATGTTCCTGAGCTCGCGGGCGTTGATGTCCATGGCCTTCTTCAGGACGATCTTGGTGGGGTCGATGTTGAGCTCGTTGTCCCTGACCAGCTCGTTGTCGATGATGGCGGACAGCAGGTTGTGCGCAGCGGTGACGGCGTGGATGTCCCCGGTGAAGTGGAGGTCGATGTCCCACATGGGGTACACCTGGGAGTATCCTCCGCCGGTGGCCCCGCCCTTGATACCGAAGGTGGGCCCGATGGAGGGCTCCCTGAGGGCTCCGACGACGTTCTTCCCGAGCTTACCGAGGCCCTGGATGAGCCCGATGGTGGTGACCGTCTTCCCCTCTCCCGCGGGGGTGGGCGTGATGGCGGTGACGACGACGAGCTTCCCGTCCTTCTTGTCCTTCAGCTTGTCGATGCTGGAGAGAGGGACCTTTGCGATGTACTTGCCGTACATGTGGATCTCGTCCTCGGTGAGACCGATCTTCGCGGCCACTTCGCGTATGTCCATGACCTTAGCCGATTCTGCAATCTCGATGTCGTTCAACATGTGAATCTACGTACTGCTGAATGCATAAAAAAGGCTAGGGTGGGAGAACGCAGCTTACGAAGCATCTAGAAGCTTGAGATGCGCGTTCTACTTGAAACGTGGTAAGCAAGGGCTGTGTTCCGAAGGCGGATATCCGCGCCTGCGCTGTCAGGAAACGAGCCCTGCATCAGATTATCTGGGCTCGGTGCGGGCCTGCCCTGAGGCAACCGGCTTTCAGTATGCATTCTGCCATGGAATGCAACAGTTCCAACGTTCTCAGGGATCCCGACATACAACGATCTCAGTTGTTCTAAGAAGCCTGCAGTGAGCGTGTTCCATGAGAAGGTTCAAATAAGACGTTCGGTCCGCGTGCTCCTCGTCCTAAAGAGATGTTTGAAACTTGGAGGAGACAGCCCGCATCGGTCACGAAAACGGGCCTCTCCTGTGCTCCGCACATGCTTCGAGAACAGCTCCGATCACGGGAACCCCCTCTCCGCCGGGCCCGGTCCCGCACAGGGATGCCTGGACAGCCTTGCTCCGAGCGCTCTAAGCATTTAAAGTTCAGTAACTCCAAATTTTTTTTAAGACAAGCTAAATTTATATACATTTAGGGAATCCTCAACATCATGAATCCAAGCACCTGCGCTGCATCGGACATGCACGGCCGCACGTTCGTCGCAAACGGTCTTTCCACCGCGCCGGGGATCCCCATATCCATGGCAAGGGTCGGAGAATCCGGTACGGTCGTCAGCATATCCGGAAAAGAAGAGGTCCGGAAGTACCTGGCAAGCCTGGGTTTCACGCCGGGCGCGACCATCAGGGCCGTCAGCGAAGCCGGTGGCAACGTGATCCTCGATGTCAGGGGATCCAAGATCGCCATCGACCGCAAGATGGCGACCAAGATACTGTTCTGCCCCGAGAGTTGATAGAATGAAGACATTGAAAGATGCCGAGGTCGGCTCCACCGTGAAAGTCGTCAAGCTCCACGGCGAAGGCGCCCTCAAAAGACACCTGATGGACATGGGCATCACCAAGGGCTGCGAGATCTACATACGCAAGGTCGCGCCCCTCGGAGACCCCGTGGAGATCACGGTCAGGGGCTACGAGCTTAGCCTCAGGAAAGGTGACGCGGAGAGCATCGAGGTCGCCTGACCTCCTGCCGCGCTCCTCATCTCCGCTGGAAAACCCGTTTCCATTATGTTATTCCAGCGTGAGCTATGGACGGAGAGAACAACATGAGCTATACAATCGCATTGGCCGGTAACCCCAACAGCGGGAAGACCACCATGTTCAACAAGCTGACCGGAGCGAATCAGCGCGTTGGGAACTGGCCCGGAGTCACGGTCGACAGGAAGACCGGGAAGATCCGCGGCACCGACTACGAGCTGGTCGACCTGCCCGGGATCTACTCGATGTCTCCCTACTCGCCCGAGGAGATCGTCTCCAGGAACTTCCTGGTGAACGACAGGCCCGACGCAGTCATCAACATCGTCGATGCCACGAACCTCGAGAGGAACCTCTTCCTCACTTACCAGATAATCGACATGGGGATCCCCACTGTCATCGCCCTCAACATGATGGACCAGGTCCGCAAGGCCGGCGACCAGATCGACATCGAGAAGCTCTCCAAAGAGCTGGGATGCCCCATCATACCCGTCTCCGCTCTGAACGGAGAGGGAGTCAAGGAGCTTGTCGAGGCCGTCGGCAAGGTCTGCGGGTCCGAGAAGGGCCCCGAGCCCCTGTTCTTCGACGGGGACGTCGAAGAGGTTATCACAGAAGCCCAGAACGCCCTGAAGGGGAAGGTCCCCGACAAGGCCCTGAGGTTCAGCGCAGTCAAGCTTGTCGAGAACGACGAGGAGATCTGCAATAACCATGCCGACGCCGTCGAGGCCATCTCCGAGGCAGTCAAGAAGCTGGAGTCCGCGAAGGATGACGAGGCCGATTCGATCATCGCCGACGGACGCTACACGAGGATCTCTTCCATAGTCTCCTCGGCCGTCAAGAAGGCCCCCAGGAGCGAGAAGGGAACGTTCTCCGACAGGGTCGACAGGATAGTCACCTCCAGGATCTGGGGAATCCCCATATTCATCGGAGTGCTGGCATGCATCTTCCTGGGAGTCATCGGATTCTCCACTTACGACGAATCGTTCAGCATCACCGGTATCGGAACCTGGTGCACGGACAAGGTCAACGCATTCATCGAGGACCCCATCCAGAGCGGTCTCGCCGAGTGGTGCGCCAATGCAGGCGTCAGCGAGCCCATGACAGACCTGCTCGTGAACGGTATCGTCGGAGGAGTCGGAGCTGTCATCGGATTCCTGCCCCAGATGCTGATCCTCTTCCTCGTCATGTGCATCCTCGAGGACATCGGATACATGGCAAGGATCGCTTTCGTCATGGACCGTGTCTTCAGGCACTTCGGACTTTCCGGAAAGTCCCTCATCCCCATCATCGTCGGTACTGGCTGCGGTGTCCCCGGGATCATGGCCTCCAGGACCATCGAGTCCGAGAGGGACCGCAGGATCACCGCCATGACCACCACCTTCATCCCCTGCGGAGCCAAGCTGCCCATCATCTCCATGATGGTCGCCTACGTCTTCGGAGGCAACGGATTCATCGCCGTCCTCGCATACATCGTGGGAGTCATATGCATCCTCATCTCCGGTCTCATCCTGAAGAAGTTCAGGAAGCTGTCCGGACCGGCCACTCCGTTCATCATGGAGCTGCCCCCCTACCACATACCCTCCGCGGTCAACGTCATCAAGGGAACCCTGGACAGGGGATGGGCCTTCGTCAAGAAGGCAGGAACCATCATCCTGCTGGCCTCCATACTGATCTGGCTGCTGTCCCACTACGACGCATCCTTCACCTACCTCACCGAGGACCGCATGGGAGACTCCATCCTGGCCGCCATCGGTGGAGCCCTGCACTGGATCTTCGTGCCCCTCGGATGGAGCCAGACCGGCGAGAACTGGGAGTTCACCGTCGGAGCCATCACCGGACTCATCGCCAAGGAGAACCTCGTGTCCACCCTCGAGGTCCTGCTGGGAGACTCGTCGCTTATCGGAGACAAGCTGACCTACGCCGCCGGACTGTCCATGCTGTTCTTCAACCTGATCTGCGCCCCCTGCTTCGCCGCCATCGGTGCCATGCACAGGGAGCTCGGGTCCTGGAAGGACACCGGGATCGCCGTCGCGTACCAGTGCATCCTCGCTTACTGCGTCGCTCTGGTGTTCTTCGGAATCGTCGGATGCTTCGGCGGAATGAACTCGGTCAACGGCACCGACTACGGCGCCCCCATCGCAAGCACCATCGCGGCCATCGTGGTGATCGCGATCTTCGCCTACATCCTGTGGGCCAAGGACCCCTTCAAGCAGCTGAACGGCTCCGAGGAGGAGTGCTGAGCATGAACGGCAACCTTGTCGTCGGATTGGTCATCGTCCTGATGGTCGTCGCGGCCGTCTACGTCCTCTACAAGAACAGGCGCGCAGGCAAATGCAGCTGCGGTTGCAGCTGCGGGGCCTGCGGGAAATGCGGAAGCACCACCGAGATCGAGGATTGCTGCGACTGCGAGAAGAAGGAGGAGTGATCCTCCCCGCCGCCGAAGGCGGCGGACCCTTCTCTGAAACAGGCTTCACGGCCTTCTTCCGGCAGGATGTTCGGGAAAGACGGGCATCCTGCCGTATGCCATTTTATACTCCGTCATGAGTCGCATCTGCATGAAGTACAGGTGCCCCACTTGCGGCTATATCTACGACGACGAGAAGCAGGAGGTCAAGTTCGCCGACCTGCCCGACGACTGGTGCTGCCCCGTCTGCGGAGAGCCCAAGTCCGAGTTCGTCCCCATGGACGACTGACCGTCACTCGTCCTTTATCTGGATGAGCTGGGTGTTCTGACGGCGGCGGAGGTCCTGGATGAGCTCCAGGGCCATCTCGTTGCCCGCTTCCGCGGCCCGCCCGAAGAACTGGAAACCCTTTTCCGGATCCTTCTCCGTCCCGATGCCTTCGAGGCACATCCTCCCGACCATGAACAGCGCGTCCCCGTCGCCGGTCTCGGCTATCTCCGAGTACAGCCTGAACGCCTCCGCCTTGTCCTCCTTGACGCCCTGCCCTTCGTAGAGCATGGTCGCCAGGTTGAACTTCGCGGGCATGAAGCCTTGGTCGGAAGCGGAGCGGAACCAGTTCGCGGCCGCCTGCGATCCCCCTTCGACCTCTCCGTCGCGGGCGAGGACGGCCATCTTGAACATGGCCTCCGGGACGCCCTGGACGGCGGCCATGCGGAACATGCGGACCGCCTCCTTCATGTCCTTCTCGACGCCCACTCCCTCGGAGCACATGTACCCGACCTTGAACATGGACAGGGGATCCCCCAGGTCTGCGGCCTTCCTGTACCATGAGAACGCCTTCTCGGGGTCCTGAGGCACGCCGTATCCGTACAGGTATATCCCTGCGATCTCCGGGAACGCGTCCGCCAGGCCGGCCTCGGCGGCCTTCTCGAACCAGTGCCTGCAGGCCTCCTGGTCCTCCGGGATGCCGGGCACGCCGGAGTAGGCCACTCCGAGCCTGTACATCGCAGGCGGATGGCCCGCCTCCGCCGCGACCCTGTAGAGCTCCAGCGCTCCGGGCAGGTCCTGCTCGGTGCCGATGCCGGATGCCTTGAGCTCGGCCATCCCGAACACGCCGTTAGGGAACCCCTGCGCAGCAGCTTCCGAGAACAGCCGGTAAGCTTCGGCGGGGTCTTCGGGGTAGATGTCAACAGCCTCTTGGCAGAGCTCCATGGGGTCTTTCATGGATGGTCAATCCGCCGATGACGTATAGATATTGCCGATGGGACGGCCCTGGGATCCCTGGCCATGCGGTCGCGACGATGCACCTGCTTTACAATCTTTACCAGCATTACACACATTACTGTTATTACAATCGACATTACAAATACCTGCATCGCATACCAGACTGTGCATGCTCTGCATGCAGGAACTGAACAATGGAACGCATCGAGTTTTTCATCGATCTGAACAATGTGGAAGAGAGCATCAGGGAGTACAAGAAGCACGGGCTGTACCTCGATTATTCCGAGCTCCTGCAGATGCTGTCCGAAGGCCGGAAGTGCACCGGAGTCAACGTATACGATTCCGATCCGACGAAGGACAACAAGCTGTTGTACGAACTGCACGACCGCCTGCGGAACGCGGGATATAGACTTGTACTGAAGAAGCCCGCTGCTGTGGAATACAATACCGTGAGGACATGCATGCAGAAGGAAGTGGACACTTCGCTTTGCGTCGACGTGGTCTCCCATGCCTATGAGGATGCTTACGATACTGCCGTCATAATCTCCGGGGACCGGGACATGCGCCCTTCGGCAGAATGCGCCGAACGGCTGGGGAAGAAGGTCGTGTTCGCTGCGATGTACGACGTCATGTGCCCCGAGATAAGGGACCGGGACGGCACCATGGTCTTGGACGAGATGTTCGTCCTGAGGTCCACGGACTACCGTACGCCCCTGGACACCGAGAGCATCGCATCCTTCATCGCCGCGGAGGCGGTCTGCGATGAGGCATGAGGTCCGCGGCAAGGGCAGGGGCCCGTGCGCCCCTCCAGGAGGGTTGAAGAAGAGGAAGAAGCCCTCGGACGAGGGCATGAAGGACATGGGGCCGAGGAGGGAGCTGAAGAGCACGATCGACCTGGCCTTCACCGAAGAGGACGGGACCGTGTCCGCCGTCTTCGAAGGGATACGGGTCCTGCTGTTCCCCGATTCCCTGGAGAAGGTCTCTCCCGGAGAGACGTGGAAGTGCATGGTGCAGGTCAATGCCATCACCCATCGCATGGAAGCCTTCCCAATCACCCTCGTATCGGAGGCTCCGCCTGTCGAAGAACAACCGTCTACGAATATCGTAGAAGATGCTGTCGAAGAGCCTGCCGCAGAGGACCCTCCGGTCGTCGATACGATTCCCGAATCCAAGGACTCCGGGCAGACCATGGTCATCAGACGGCTCAAGACCGAGAACGAACGCCTGAAGGCCGAGAACGAGAGCCTCCGCCAGGACCTCAGGAAGGCCACGGATACCAACTCCAGCCTGAGCGCCCAGGTCAACGCGTTGAACAGGAAATCCGGTTCCATGAGCACGCTGACCATCGAGTCCGAAGTGATGTCCCTGAAGGACACCATCGAATCCCAGGAGCTTGAGATCACCAGGCTCAGGGAGAAGCTGAAATCCCTGGGCATCGATGACCTCGCTGTCACGCCCCACCTGCCCAAGGTGCCCAAGGCCACGCTGACAGGGACGTCCTCCATCAGCTGCACCGTGCTCCAGGACGGAAGGTACACCGTCCTCGTGAACCCGAGGAAGTGCAAGGTCCGCGTGATACCGGACGAGGACGGCAGGGTCGCATGCACCGGAGGGATGCTGCACATCGGAGGGATCTCCATGTTCTCGAAGTTCGAGAAGCCCCGGCCCCTTGCGATAGAGTCCCTGGCCGAGGGGATCGAGATAACGCTGTGAGGAAGATCGGATGACCAAGTACTCCAACACAAGGCTCACGCAGTTCGAGAACTGCCCATACGCGTACAACCTGAAGTACAACGAGAAGGTGGAGACCCCCTACACGACCATCGAGTCGTTCATGGGGACCAGGGTCCACGAGGCCCTGGAGAAGCTCTACACCGACCTCCAGAACGACAAGCTGGACGATCTGGAGGAGCTGCTGGCCTTCTACGACGACAGGTGGTTCAACGAGTTCGACCCCGGCTGCGTGATAAACAGCTCCGGCTACACCGACGACGAGCAGATGGAGATCGGAGAGGACTGCATCGCCCGCTACTACGAGGCGAACAAGCCCTTCGACGGCATGACCATCTTCGGCCTCGAGACGGACGACGAGCTGGAGCTCCCGGACGGGAACACGTACTCGGTCAGGATCGACAAGTTCGGCTATGCCGACGGAGCGTACTGCGTCTGCGACTACAAGACGTCCTCGAGGATGAAGACGCAATGGGACGCGGACAACGACCGCCAGCTGGCGATGTACGCCCTCTGGGTGAAGCGCAGGTACGGGATGGGGTCCAAGGTCAGGATGGTCTGGCATATGCTGAAGTTCGGGGAGGACGTGGTGTCCGAGAGGACCACATCCGACCTGGAACGGTGCGAGAGGCATGTGGTGGACCTGATAAGGGACATCGAGTCCTGCAAGGACTGGTCGCCGAGGGAGAGCTCCCTCTGCAACTGGTGCACCTACAGGCACCTGTGCCCCCTGTTCCAGGATGAGGGAGAAGAGGACGGTTACTGACCGGTCATCCCGTGTAGGCGTCTTCTGCGGTGTTCGTGAAGTCCTGCCTCTCCAGCCATTCCCTCTCCTCGTCGGTCTCGGGGATGTCTATCCTCTCGATCTTGAAGATGACGGGCCTGGTGCCGTCGCTGCAGCAGGCTATCATCACGCGCTCGTCGTTGGTCCACCCGTGCATGATCGAACCGCCCTGGAGGGCCGTGTAGACGTACCTGCTGATGGCGTCCCAGGCCTCGCTGCAGAACCTCCCGTCCAGCATGTGGAAGAAGTCGTCGCGCTCCCTGGTCCTCTTGAGGAGGAATGTGTCGCCCTTCTTGAAGCACGGGCACGGCCCCGACCCGGGATCGGCCAGGTACTTGCTCTGATACTCGGGGAACACCATCGTCTCCAGTACTGTTATCCTGCATTCGTGCTGCATGATGCCTCACTCTCGCAGAGAGGATGCTTCCAGTCTATAAGAAGCCGCGAACCCGCCGCACCGGACCGTTCCGTGGAATGCGATGGATCTCCGCCCTGTTCGCCATGAAGCCTGACTGGCTGTGAGGCGGACAGGGTCATGTATTTAGGATTGCAGCGCATGACAGTGCTCATGAAAGGGCCGTTAGTGACCGCCGCAGTCGTCCTCGCTGCTATCCTCATCGTCCTGTCCCTGCTCATCCCCATGTTCCCGGAGATGGTATCGACCATCGGCCTGGTGGCCGGGATCGTCGCAGTGGCAGTCATCATCGTTCTGATCGTGATGCTCATCCGCACGAGGAAGGCAGCCCTATGAGCAAGGATGAATGCACCTGCGGCGTCTGCGAGGCGCACGAGGTCCATTCCGATGCGGTCCAATCGGCCAGGCGCTTCATGCCGGAGCCCCCCATGGTCGAGGACCTGTCCGATTTCTTCAAACTCTTCAGCGACCCCACCAGGGTCCGCATACTGCTCGCCCTCGATGCCGGCGAGATGTGCGTCTGCGACATCAGCGAAGCGCTGGACATGAGCATGTCCGCCGTGTCCCACCAGCTCAGGCTCCTCAAGGACGCCCACCTCGTCCGGAGCAGGAAGGAGGGGCGCTCAGTCTTCTACAGCCTCTGCGACGAGCACGTGAGGATCGTCTTGGAGATGGCCTTGGAGCACGTCTCCGAGGGCCCCGAGGAGTGACTGCGGAATCCGCAGGACACGTTCCCGGATGGGCCTTCCTGAGACTCTCTAAACCCCACGATTACGGATTTCGTAGCGCCCGTGAACGGGGCGTATCAATATTAAAATAGCAACATGCTATTACGAAATTCGATGGGACATGAAGGTTGGAATTGACCTCGGAACAACGTACTCTGCAGTAGCTAGATATGACACCAAGACAAGCAAACCCGTGATGATCAAGAACTCCTTCGGCAAGGAGATCACACCGTCCGTCATCTGCTTCCTGGACGACGGCGACATCCTGGTCGGAGAGGACGCCAAGGACATGCAGGCCAACGGCGCAGGGATCAACGCGGCAGCTTTCAAGAGGAACATGGGCGACGGTTCCGTCGCAGTGAGCTTCAACGGGAAAGACTACACCTCCGAAGAGCTCAGCACGATGCTCCTCAAGCATCTCATCGAGGACGCCGAGAAGGCCACCGGCGAGAAGATCACCGATGCCGTCATCACCGTTCCCGCTTACTTCAACGACTTCCAGAGGACCGCCACCATCCGCGCCGGAGAGGCATGCGGCGTCAAGGTCCCGAAGATCATCAACGAGCCCACCGCGGCCGCCATCTCCTACGGATACAAGCACTCCAGCGACAAGACCGTCATGGTCTACGACCTCGGAGGAGGCACCTTCGATGTGACCATCGTCAGGATCGCCAAGGGGAACATCACCGTCATCGGCACCGAGGGGAACCACATCCTCGGAGGAAAGGACTGGGACGCTGCCATCGTCAAGTACGTCTGCGACCAGTTCATCGACGAGTTCGACGTGGACCCGAGGGACGACCTGGCCACCAAGAACGAGCTCATCGTCGCCGCAGAGGGGTACAAGAAGACCCTGTCCGTGGCCGAGAACGTCACCATCAGCCTCAACTACGAGGGATTCAGCGCCAAGTACACCCTCACCAGGACGGAGTTCGAGTCCATGACCGAGCACCTCCTGTCCGCCACCAAGGACGTGTGCCTGAACCTCATCGGCGACCTGGACATGGCCTGGACCGACATCGACGAGATCCTCCTGGTCGGAGGGTCCACCAGGATGCCCGGAGTGGCCAGGTTCCTCAAGGACATGACCGGAAGGGAGGTCATCGCCCACAGCGACACGGACCTTGCCGTCGCCAAGGGCGCGGCGATCACTGCCGAGCTCTACTGCAGCAACTCCACCGGCCTCAGGGCCATGCAGATCGCGGACGTCACCGCCCACAGCCTGGGAGCGCTCTCCGTCAGCCAGGACGGGAGGAGGTACGTCAACGAGACCATGATCAAGAGGAACTCCAAGGTCCCGGCAACGTTCCGCAAGCAGTTCCAGATAAAGCAGGGCAACATGACCGACAAGATCGAGGTCTACACCCTGCAGGGAGAGTCCAGGGTCCCCCTGGACAACAACATCCTGGCCAAGGTGGTCATCAGCGGATTCTACAACAGGGGCCAGGGAGTCGTCGTCGACATCGAGTACAACTACGACGAGAACGGAGTGGTCAACATCACCGCCTACCAGGACGGGGAGCCCCTCCAGGTCGTGGCCGAGCCCGTGCCCGAGGACGTCAGCTGGATGGGCGGAAGCCCCAGCGAGAACCGCGGAGACAGCGACATCCTGAAGAACATCGCCATCTGCGTCGACCTGTCCAGGAGCATGGAGATGGGCCCGGCCGGAGAGGTCCTGCCCATCGACGCCGCCAAGCAGTCCATCCGCGACTTCGTGTCCGCGCTGGAGAGCGAGAACACCTACTTCTCGCTCATCGGGTTCGGGGACAAGATCAAGGTCGTGCAGGAGCTCACCAACGACCCCCGCGTGATCCTCGACTCCATCGACGACCTGAAGGTCAAGATGGTCGGAAGGGGTACCGACGCCAGCCCGCTGGACACCGCCCACATGATCCTCGGCGGAAGGCCGGGAGTGGGGATCACGGTGGTCCTCACGGACGGCATCTGGGGCAAGAAGGACAAGGCCGTCGAGCAGGCCATGAGCTGCCGCTCCGACAACATCAAGATCATCGCGGTCGGGTTCGGGGAGGCGGACACCTCCTTCCTCAGGCAGATCGCCACCGTGGAGCAGGGAGCCCTCTACACCACCATCGACAGGATGGGAGAGACCTTCGGCACCATCGCGACCGCGATCTCATCCGGCGAGATGGGAATAATCGCCAAGGACTGATCCGGGGACCGCACATGGGATCCAGACCGAACTTCTGCCAGCTCCTGGGGCTGAACCCCCTCAACGAGGCGAAGTACACAGCCGCGGCCATCCAGAAGAAGATAGCCGAGAACGAGACCAAGTGGACCAACGACAGCAACAACAAGCAGAACGACACCCAGCAGAGGTTCAAGGCCCAGAAGCTGGTCGCCCTGGTCCCCGAGATAAAAGAGGTCATGTCCGACCCGATTCTCAAGAAGAAGGAGTTCATGGACGGGAAGGCCCTGCTCCTCAGCAAGGGGCAGAAGCTGAAGACCGAATGCGTCGTCCTGACCGACGGCTCGCTGCTGGTCTTCAAGGGGACCGTCTCGAACTTCCTCAAGCAGGTCCACTGGAAGGACGTCTCCGAGAAGGACGTCGTCACCCTGCTGGGCCTGAAGGAGAGCCTTCCGAAGCTCAAGTCCATCACCACCAACGTGGAGAACGCGTTCAAAGGGATGCAGGGGGTCGACTGCTTCACCGTGGTCGAGGTCCTGAACGCCCTGATCGACAACCCGAACCTGGAGATCAGCACGGCCCGCGTCACGGACGGCAGCAGCCCCACCCAGATCCGCAACGCCTTCGAGCTCTGCGAGAAGAGGGTCAACAACATCCGTCCCGGGACGCTCCCTGCTCAGGACTCCTACATCCAGACGCTCAGGGCCATCAAGCTCTGCCTGGACAAGGACTCCGACCTGGCCACTCTGTCCATGTACGGCAGATGCCAGCAGGCCATGGCGCCGGTCACCGAGACCATGGCCGAGGAGTACTCCAGGCAGTTCACCAGGAAGTACATCGACGACCTGGTCAAGGCCCACATGGAGAAGGGCCTGGACTACGACCTGTGCCTGTACATCCTCGAGACGTTCTGCTTCAAGAAGAAGATCCCGGCCAACTTCTCCAGGTCCGAGAGCACCATGTCCAGATGCCCCCACTGCGGCGGCATGGTGGAGAGGGGCCCGGCCACGATGTTCTGCCCGGCATGCGGGAAGAAGTTCAACACCGTGTGCCCCAAATGCAATACCGCGCAGGACGCCACCAACTCGATCTGCGTCAAGTGCGGGCTCAACTTCAAGGACGCCGAGAACAAGGCCTCGAAATACAGCCTCGAGTTCCGCCAGTACCTGGGCAAGGGGAAGGTCTCAGCCGCGTCCAGGTCGCTGGCCATGCTCAAGGACATCAGCCCCGCGTACAACGGCATCAACATGATGGAGAAGGACCTGGCCGTGGCCACAGAGGATCTTAACTCCAGGCGCAAGATGATCATGGACGCCTCCGACAAGAAGATGCACTACAGCGTCAAGACCATGACCGAGGAGCTGATGGCCAAGTACCCCGACGCCGTCGGCGAGGACTCGGCCCTGGCCCAGAGGTACAGCGAGAGCGTTTCCAAGTACAACATGGCGGAGCAGTACTGCTCCAGGGCCAAGGTGGAGTCCAACAAGGTCTCCCGCATGGGGATGTACGTCGCGGCCGTGGAGCTTTGCCGCGACCACCAGGTCGCCAGGTCCAAGCTCAGGGAGGACCCGCCGCTGGGCCCCAGCGAATCGTTCGTGTACGTCGACAAGGACTGCACGTGCATCAAGTTCGGAGAGTACGCCGATCCGGCCAACACCCTCTACTGCGTCTACAGGAGCAGAGGGGACCTGCCCATAGTCACCGAGGAGACCAAGCCTCTGGCCGAAATCCCCGCGACCACGACCGAGTACGTCGACAGGAGCATGGACTCCGGGATCGAGTACTTCTACGCGGTCCACACCAAGCGCTTCGGGGTGCTTTCGAGGGAGAACATCTCGTTCGGCCCCATATTCGTCAGCGCCAAGGTCTCGGACATCTCCATCGAGGAGAAGCCGGGCATGTTCAGGATCATCTACAAGAAGCCCCGCGGGGCCTACAGGGTCCGCGTATGGAGGTCCCTTACATCCAAGGACGCCAGCCACATAGAGCTGGGCCTGAACGACCAGGAGGTCTACGACGACTACGTCCCCGGCGGAGCGGAGTACAGGTACACGTTCGTGGCCGAGTACAAGATGGGCAACCAGATCGTCAGGTCCGACCCCGTCGAGCAGGTCGTGGAGGCCCACGTGGCCCCCAAGCCCGTCAACAACATGGAGATCATGAGGAACGACAAGGACGGCTCCTACTCCGCGAAGTGGAACGCCGACCAGAACGCCATCCTCTACCACACCAGCAAGAGGATCCCCCTCGGAGGCAACAGCCTCAGCATGGACGACGTCAACGCATGGATGAAGCCCGTGGACGTCATAGAGAAGTACGAGGGCGGAGTGACCTTCACCCTGCCGGACGGCGCCATAGAGTACGTCTACCCCATCACCCCGATGGGCAAGCTGGCCGTCAGGGGGAAGGAGATCATGGTGTCCAACGCCAGGCCCTTCCGCGACATCGAGCACGTGCTCAGCGGCAAGGACTGCGTCATCACCATGGTCTGGCCCGAGGGCGCCACATCCGCCAAGATCGTCGTGTCCAACGACAGCACCAAGAGCCTGAAGGACGCGGCCGCAGAGGTCCACACCGTCAAGCGCGAGCAGTACCTGAAGGACCGCCAGATAAGGATCAGCATGGGGCAGCAGCCCAAGAGATGCTTCAACGCATACGCCATCTACAACGTGGAGGGCACCGAGGTCAACTCCAGGGGAGTGGCCTTCGATGTCTACTCCGCCAACGCGAAGAAGGTCCGCTACACCGTCAAGGCCGAGAAGACGGGCGTCCGCCTGGACTTCCAGACCGATCCCGACGTGACGCAGATCCCGCAGATCGTCGGGGTCCAGGTCATGGAGGGCATCCCCCTGAAGAAGACCGACGGAGAGATCGTCTTCAAGTCCAACGGCCCAGTGAGCCTCATCCAGGGCAAGGCGTCGCTCAACATGGCATGCAAGAAGGCGGACATCGAGAAGTTGAGGCTGTTCTTCGTCAACGACAGCAACTACAACCTGTTCAGGTTCGTGCACCCGCTCTACGGAAGGAGGGATTGAGACGGCAAAGAAACAGAAGAACTCATCTGCAGGCGGGGACTACATCTGCCCGTACTGCTTCTCGACCGTGGACCTGAACAAGGTCCACTACGTGTGCACCGGCCAGTCCTGCGCCAGGAGCTTCGCCACCACCGTCGCCAGCACCCGCAACGCGGAGCTGGCGAAGTACGTCTCCAGAGACGGGCAGAACGAGATCGACCCGGAGAAGACGTCCTTCCTGGACAGGAGCATGGACAGCCCCGTCATAGCCGACCGCCACATCATACGCAGCGGCCTGCACGAGTGCGACGTCTGCAAGCGCCCGGTGTACACCAGGATCTGCCCCAGATGCCACAACCCCATCCCCACCGGAGCGGAGGAGGACGGCAACAGGATCTTCGTCATCCTGGGACCGAAAGGAGTCGGGAAGAGCCATTACATCGCGGTCCTGATCGACCAGCTCAAGAGTGCCATATCTCCCGAGCTGAACGGGGTGCTGAGCCCGGCAACGGACAGCACCGCCCTGAAGTACCGCGAGATCTACTATCACAGGCTGTTCGAAGAGAAGCGCAAGCTCCCCTCCACCCAGTCGTTCGAGACGGAGGGCGCCAACAGGGAGCCCCTGATCTACTACCTGAGGCTCTTCGACCAGGACAAGCCCAAGGTCTTCACCTTCGCGTTCTTCGACACCGCGGGAGAGGACCTCACGTCCCTGGAGAAGATCCTGGACCTGAGGATCAACAGCTTCATCTCCAAGGCCGCCGGCCTGGTGTACCTGGTGGACCCCCTCCAGAACAAGTACATCAACCAGCGCATCAACATCGAAGGGAAGCCCGGCGTGGGCCCGGACGAGTCCGACATGCTGAACAACGTATGCCAGGCTATCAGGGCCTCCGGGAAGATGCGCCCCCGCGACAAGATCGACATACCGATAGCCGTCTGCCTCACAAAGAGCGACGTGCTGTTCAAGGAGGCGGAGGACTCCGAGGAGGACAAGGTCCTGTTCAGCCCCGGCTCCGCGCTGAAGATCCCGAGGGAGCACGGAGGGTACGACAAGGAGAACTCGGACCAGATCGACGCCGAGCTGGAGGAGTACATCCGCAGGTGCGTCGGCGAGAACTTCCTGCAGACCGTCAACGGATTCGAGAAGCACAGGTTCTTCGCGTTCTCCGCGCTGGGATGCAACCCCACGCACAACTCACTGCCCAGGGCGGTGTCGCCGTCGAGGGTGGAGGACCCGTTCATATGGCTTCTCAACCTGGAGGACTACTGATGACAGAGGAGAACAAGCTGAAGAAGTTCCTCAAGGACGGATTCCAGGTGCTGGGCCGCCCCGAGGAGGAGCAGGCAGAGGAGGAGGCCGTCGAAGAGGAGGCCGAGGACGGCGAGATGCTCATCGACGAGGCCGTCGAGACGGAAGAGCCCCAGGAGGCCCCGGGCGAGGGGGTCACCATGTCCGCCATAAAGGACCTGGAGACCGAGCTCCTCAGGATAAGGTACCTGCTGGAGGACATGAAGGCCGCCGAGCCGCCGCAGGCTCCGCCCATGCCGGACATGTCCGCCTATATGACAACCAGGGAACAGTTTAAATCCGTCACAGCGTCAATCGAGAAACGCAACGGCGAGACGGCTGACAAGGTCCTGGTCAGAGCGATGGAGGCGATCTCCGTGATGAGGGAGGACTTCTTCAAGCTCTGCAACGACATGAGGGCGAAGCTGCCGACCATGAGCCCGGAGACGGTGCTCTCCAGCTTCGAGGCATACACCGTGGACATGGAGAACATCCTGTCCGACGCAGGGGTGCAGATCGGTGCGTTCCCCTACGAGAAACTGAACACGCTTCATCAGCGCATCGTCGGCGTGGTGCCGACGGGCGAAATCGAGAAGGACGGGAAAGTGGCCGCTAGGCTCACGGACGGATACAAGATGGGCGACCGGGTCCTCCTGAAGGAGAAGGTCGACGTCTACAAGTTCGACCCCAAGCTGGCCCCCGCCGAAACAGATTCCCAAACGGTTTCGGAGAAAGCCGACGACGTTGCGGCGAAAGGAAAAGAACAAAGCATCCAGGAGGAAGAAGAATGACAGATTATTGCATCGGTATCGACCTGGGCACGACCTACTCGTGCCTTGCCTATATCGACGAGGATGGGGACCCGGTCGTTGAGAAAAACTTCGAGCAGGAAGACACAACGCCATCGGTCATCCTCTTCAACGAGAGCGGAGACATCATCGTCGGATCGCCGGCCAAGGAGATGGCCACCCTGTACCCTCCCGAGAGGGTCATCACAGCCATCAAGAGGCAGATGGGTACCGACTACACCGTCGACATCGACGGCGAGAGCTACAACCCCATCATGCTGTCCGCGGTCATCCTCAGGAAGATGATCAACGACTTCAACGACAACCACGGATGCGACGTCAAGAAAGCTGTCATCACCTGCCCCGCGTACTTCGGGCAGAACGAGAGGGACGCCACCAAGACCGCAGGCACCATCGCCGGCCTGGAGGACGTCACCGTCATCAACGAGCCCACCGCCGCCGCCATCTCCTTTGGATTCGGAAACGCCGCCGACGGGAAGAAGAGGGTCATGGTCTACGACCTCGGAGGAGGAACGTTCGATGTGACCGTCCTCGAGATCGACGGGCCTTCGTTCACCGCCGTCGCCACCGACGGAGAGAGGCTCCTCGGAGGAAAGGACTGGGATGCGGTCATCTCCAAGATCATCAAGGAGAAGGTCAGCGAGGAGACCGGCATCGACATGGAGACCCTGGACGAGAACGAGGAGATCCAGCAGACCCTGATCAACGACTCCGAGACCATCAAGAAGAGGCTCTCCACCGCGGAGACCACGAAGGGCACCCTGTCCGTTGACGGGCAGAAGGTCGTCTTCACCGTCACCAGGGACGAGTTCGAGTCCGCTTCCGCCAGCCTCATGCAGACCACCATCGAGCTGATGGAGAAGGTCCTGGCCTCGAAGGAGTTCACCATGGCCGACATCGACGAGGTCATCCTCGTCGGAGGATCCTCCAGGATGCCCCAGGTCAAGAACGCCATCTCCGCCAGGTTCCCCGACGCCAACATCAAGGTGTTCGACCCCGACCAGTCCGTCGCCAAGGGAGCGGCCCTGTTCTCCAAGTCCAACGCCATCGACCCCATGGCCATGCCCGTGGACGGCGAGGCCGTCGAGGGCGCTGCCGCAGTCGCCGCCGCAGGCGCTCTGCAGGTCCACAACGTCCTGAGCAAGACCTTCGGGATCAAGGCCATGTACGAGGACGGGACCGAGATGATCTCCAACATCATCTTCAGGAACGAGGTCCTGCCCATCGAGTCCGTCAAGACCTACTACCCCGTGGACGACGGTCAGTCGACCATCAAGGTGGAGATCTACGAGGACGCCGCCAGCAACGGCGAGGACGGCAGGAAGACCGACGTCATCGACGGAGCCCCTGTCGGAGAGTTCATGATGGAGCTCCCCATGGACGTCACCAAGAACACCCCCATCGTCGTCAAGTTCATCGCGACCGACGAGGGTATCCTGATGGCGACCGTGGACTGCATGGACCAGCACACGGACTACCAGATCGAGAACGACCTGAAGATGTCTGCCGACGCCATCCAGAGGTCCCAGGGACTGATGGAGAAGGTCAACAACGGGAACTGATTCCGAGAAACAGGGGCTCCGGCCCCTCACTTCCTTTTTTTCGGATCTTCTACACCACGTTCTGCTCCATGACCAGGGTCAGTTTCGTTGCCTGTCCGGCCCAAGAGACCTTGATCTCATGGATGCCACAGGTCTTGCAACGGACGCGCGGGACCTGGGCTACGACGTAGCACGTCGCGTGCCCGTAGTTCAGATCCCTCCAGCGCCGCTCGCGGGTATCGTATTTCGGACACTTCTGGCCGCAGATGGGGCACCTGGTCTCTCCGATGAACGCCACATACACGTTGATCAATAGCGGCAAGGTTTGGTACGTCTTGTCGTAGACAATCCAGTCATCATCGAGATTCAGATTGGTCTTCAGCCATCTGGCCTCATGAGGGTCCATGAAGACTCAATGCATCGCTGGGGTAAAAACGATGCTTCCGCCACATATGCGCTCATTCTGGGG
>CAVHQB010000020.1:14732-19614 GCA_963637895.1 Lachnospiraceae bacterium | reverse complement strand
CGGTCGGCGTACGAATATCAGCGACATTTGCAATAGCGGCAACGAGCACACAGCGTGGTTCGGGCACGGTTCGCATGCACAACGAGCACAGGTCAGGTTCGCATCAACGGGCGTCAAGCACCGGCAGGCGAGCACGGGTCAAGTTCGGCAGGGCACGCGAGCACAGCGCGGTTCGAGCACAGTTCGCAGGCACAACGGATGGCGGTTCGTGGAGAGAGCGTCAAGCACGATCGACGGGCGCAGAGTCCAGCATGGCACGCGGGCAGAGCTCGCAGGCACAACGAGCACAGGTCAAGTTCGCATCAACGGGCGTCAAGCACCGGCAGGCGAGCACGGGTCAAGTTCGGCAGGGCACGCGAGCACAGCGCGGTTCGAGCACAGTTCGAGGGACGCAGCACACATGGCGCTGATACAGCTCTGATTCATCAGGCAAGCGCGCGAAAGCGCGCTTGTTGTCAGACAACACCAGCCTAGGCAACTAGGCACCAACCAGGGGCGTTTACGCCCTTGCTACATCATTTTCATGGATTTCCGATTGCATCATCCTTTCTGCGGATTGTGTTTTCCGGTGCAGTAGTGCTTGAACCCGACCTTCGCCAGCCAGAGCATCAGTGCCCCACCGATGATCTCTGCCACGACGAGGCCCCAGTAGATCGCATCCAGAGATATCGAGCTTCCGAAGAACAGCAGCACAACGATCAGGACGTTCCTGGCGAACGACGAGAGCATCGATATCTGCGCCATGCGCAGCGACTGGAGGATAGACGAGCCGATGTCTATCATCCCGACGAAAGGTATCAGGAGGGCGTAGATCCTCAGCACATGGGCGAACTCCGGGCGGAGCTCGGCCATGGTAGGCGAGTATGTGAACGGGATTATCGCCCAGTCCGCGAACACGAACAGCAGCGCAGCGATGACGATCATCCAGACCATCGTGAAAGATATGGAGTAGCGGTATCCCCTCCTGGCCTTCTCCGCGTCCTTGGACCCCAAAGCGGCCGAGCACACGGGTATCAGCGCCGAGCCCACGGCCTGGGAGACCACCTCGGCCAATGAGACGAACCTCCAGGGGATGTTGTAGAACATGGCCGCCGCCGTGCCGCCGCAAGCGATGACGAATATCCTCTGCACCATGGACATCACGCTGATGAGCATGGATTCCGTGGCACGGGGTATGCCGACGAACAGGATGTCCTTCATGTCCCCGAGGTCCGGGCGCATGTCCGATATGTTCAGCTTGAGGAACAGCGTACCGTGCCTGAACCACCAGAGGCCGATCCCGGCAGATACCGCCGACGATATGACCGTCGCCAATCCCGCACCTGTAAGGCCCATGCCGAGGCCGTAGATCATCACAGGGTCCAGGACGATGTTAACGGCCGCACCGGCCAGGAGCATCACCATCGACCTCTTGGCCGCGCCTTCGGCACGGATGACCCCGGATATGGTCCCGTCGAGGATGACCAGGGTCCCTGCGAGGATCTGAGGATAGATGTAGGACTTGCAGAGGTCCATTATGTCCCCTGCGCCCATCATCTCCACCGCCGGGACGACGGCGATGAACAGGAACGGCGTCGTCACGACCCCGATGATGACGGACAGCACCAGGGTCTGCGAGGCCAGCCTGTTGGCGTATGCATGGTCGTGCCTCCCGAGGCATCTGGCGATCGCCGTCGCCGCACCGATCCCGATGCCCGTCCCCAGCCCGGAGACTATCCAGTAGAACGGGGATATTGTGGAAACGGCGGAAGAGGCATCTGACCCCAGCCCGGAGCACCACGAGGTGTCTGCGAACAGGTTGATCTGGACGACCAGATAGGACACGATCAGCGGAAGGAGCATGGAGCGGATGGCCTGGCCCGGCTCTCCGAGCATGCGCTTCAGGTCCTCGCTCTCCTCCTCCGGCATGCCGATGCAATGGGCCGCGCGGATATTTCAGTCCTCCGAGCAGGACCGATGCGAAAGGAGGATATCCGATATCGGGATTAAGAGGGCATGATCCAACTCGACATCCTCTGCGTGGGCGCTCTGGAGCGCGATGCGGACGGGAGCATACTGAAAGCGGACTCCACATCGGTGCTGATCCGCACGGACAAGCATCTGATCGTCGTCGACCCCAGCACGAAGTACATGAAGCCGGCCGTGAAGACGTCGTTCAAGCAGATCGGCGTGTTCCCCAACGATGTCGATATCGTCATACTGACCCATACGCACAGCGACCACATCGAGAACCTGGACCTGTACAAGAAGGCGAAGGTCTATGTCCACAAGGGCGGGAAGGCCGAGGTCCCCGGCGCCACCATAGTCGAGACCGACGAGCTGGAGATCTGCCCCGGCGTCCGCATGGTCCACACCCCCGGCCATTGCACCGAGGAGTCCAGCGTGTTCGTGGAGGCCGACAGGAGATACGTCATCGCAGGGGACACCATCCCCCTGGAGGACAACTACAGGAAGAACGTGCCCCCGGCCCTCAACACGGACGCCCGTCTGGCGAAGGAGAGCATGGACCGCATCAGGAAGTTCGCCGATGTCATCGTCCCGGGCCACGGCTTCCCGTTCATGGCGTGACACGGGGAGAAATCTTTAAGCACGGCGCAGGCTACGAGTTGATCACCAAGGTGGGAACATGATTCAGAGGGAGATGCCCGACACCATTGTCTACGAGTGCCCCGACTGCGGGGAGGAGACGGACCATCAGATACTGAAAGGAAGGATGGGCAAGGCCACTCTGGAGGGGACCTTCAGATGCAACGTCTGCGGGAAGGTCTCCAGCGAGACCATCAAGATCCCCGAGCTCATCTCCGTCCCGGTGATCTACAGCGACGGGGACATCTCCGAGCCCAGGACCGCCACCCTCGAGAGCAACGACATCGTCGCCATCGACGACGAGTTCGAGCTCGACGACGGGATGCTGGTCTGCATAACGCACATCGATGTGGACGAGGGCAAGAAGGTCAAGAAGGCCCTGGCCACCGATGTCAGGAAGCTGTGGGTGAAGAGGTTCGACGTCCTCAGCGTGAAGGTCTCCGTCAACGACAACAGGAAGACCTACCCCCTGAGGATCGAGGCCGAGCCCGACGACGAGTTCGTCGTGGGCACGCAGCTGGAGTTCGAGGACTTCGACTGCCTGATCCATGCGATCAAGACCAAGCACAGCCTGGTCAGGCGCGGCTCCGCCGAGGCCAGGGACATCACCAGGATCTACGGGAAGATCCGCAAGAAGAGGTACGATGTCCTCGCTTTCGACGACGATGAGGAGTTCGACGAGTCGGACTACATCATCGACGACGATGACGACGACATCGAGTGATCCTTCTCTTTTCCATTCAGAGGCCTTCCAGGGGGCGTGCCCCCCGGAGGTCACTGCTCGTCGTCCAGGATGGGGTCCAGGATGTCCGAGATGTTCTCAGATTCTATCGTCAGGTCCGCGGCCTCCGACGTGTAAGGGTCTGTCGGGTTGAAGGCTATCGACAGCCCCGATGCCTTGAACATCCCGATGTCCGTGAACGAGTTTCCGATGGAGACGGTCCTCTCTTTGGTGGTGCCGTACTTCTCGATGAACTGCCTGACATTGATCCCCTTGTCGCGGAGGTCCACGTTCATCTTGCCCTCCCCGGTGAGGCGGCCGTCCTCGTAGGCGCAGAGCTCGTCCGCGACATAGTCGTCGAACCCGAACTCCTTCATGAGCATCTCCGCGGCCAGGTTTATGCCGCCGCTGACGATGACGCACTTGATCCCGTTGTCCGTCAGGCAGGCGATGGTCTCCTGTATCCCGTCGATGAGGGGCATGTCCCTGAACGTGCGGGCTATGTCGTTCAGGCACGTGTCCGGCTTCTTCCCTGTCCACAGGGCTATGTCCCTGCGCATGAACTCCGGCTCGTCGATCTCGCCGTTGACGAACGCCTGGTACGCGGGCTCGTTGTCGACCTCGTAGCACTGGTGCACCCAGCACCAGGAGCTCCTGACCCTTGTCAGGGTGCCGTCCATGTCGAAGCAGACGAGATCGTATTTCCTCATGGTCCGGGACATGTGCCGGAACTAGATAAGGCGGTCGTTCGTGGCGATGTCGATGATCGGCCTGCGGTTCCGAGGGCATGTCCAAGGCTGCCCATCGCGCTGGAGCCGGCCTTCTTCCTCGACGGCGCCTTATCCCGGCGACGGCGATGACGAAGAACACAGCCGTCGCGATCAGCACGAAGGCCATGCTGGATGCGGCATCGAACCCGAAGCCTCCGAGGGACATGTCGAACCCCATGTCGTGCCTGAACTCCGCCAGGGTCTCCGCGGGAGCTCCGGCGAACACCGAGTCCAGCGCATCTCCCGCCAGGCTGTTGCGGAACAGCGAGGCCATGTGGCTGGCGGGGACGATCCCGGAGGCCGCCTGCATCCCGGCGGGCATGGTCCCTGTGGGCATGTATATCCCTGCCAGGAACCCGATCACGATGCTGACCACCATGAAGAATCCAGAGAATGCGCCTGTGCTCCTGAGGAACGAGGTCATGGCGTAGATTATGATCGATCCCGACAGTGACGACGGGACGAGCAGCACAGCGGTGACGGCGAGCCCCGAGGCGCTCAGCGGGCATCCGCTTGCCGCCAGGTAAACGACGCAGACAGCCATGGCCATTATGCTCATGGCGAAGCCGACGAAGAACGTGCTGAGGATGTATCCGCAGGCTATCTCCGCCGGGGACATGGGCGTGACCAGCACATCCCGTATCCTTCCGGTGGACCGGTCCTCGACCATGGTCTGGAGAGAGCCTGCGGATGCCGTGACCGGCACTATAGCGAGTATCCCCGCCATCACCCAGGCGTCCACCAGGTTGGACATGCCGTCCATGTCGGGGTAGGATTCGATCAGCATGTTCCTGAGGAACAGCAG
>CAVHQB010000020.1:0-14173 GCA_963637895.1 Lachnospiraceae bacterium | reverse complement strand
TGTGGACGAGGGCCCTGGCGATGTCCGCCCTGCGCCTCTGGCCTCCCGAAAGCTTCCCGTACATGCGGTCCGCGAACTCTGTCGCATCGGCAGTGGCGATGGCATCGTCCACAGCGCCTTCCAGGTCCTCTTCGGGAATCCTGTACATCGAGCCGCGGATGCGGATGTTCTCCCTCACCGTCAGCCTGCCGTCCATCATCGGGTCTTGGAATACGACCCCCATGTCTGATCTGACCGCCGTGTCCGAGATATCGTGCCCGAAAACGGACACCTCTCCAGAATCCGCTTCGAGAAGGGAGCAGATGATGGATATCGTCGTGGACTTCCCGGCGCCGTTGGGGCCGAGGAAGGCGAAGAACGAGCCTTCCGGGACCGAGAATGTGATCCCTTTAACGGCTTCCAGGTCCCCGAAGCTCTTGCGGAGGTCCTTCACGGCGATGGCATCCATGGCACATCATGAGGTTCCCGCGATATAACGGGGTAGGGTCGGTCCGAATTTATTATAGCAGTCTCCCATACACGGGGCATGATCACGATCATCGGCACTGGACATGTTTTCAATCTGGCGGAGCCCGTGTCGTTCATCGTGAAGAACACCTGGCCAGACGCCGTGCTGATCGAGCTGGACGTCTCCCGTTACGAGTACCTCATGAACCGTCAGGAGAACCCGACGGAGGGGGACACCGCCGCCGGCGCATCGGCGATCTACAAGCAGACCGCCAGGTACCAGCAGAAGATGTCCGAGGAGAACGGGACGCAGGTCGGAGGCGAGTTCCTGGCGGCCGTGAACACCGGCCGTCTGGCGGGAGCCGAGATCATCCCCATAGACACCAACGCCATGCAGGTCCTGGACCAGATGTGGGACGAGATGTCCTTCAAGGAGAAGGTCCGCTACAGGCTCTCCGGCATATCCGACAGCATCGGAGGCATGAGGAAGGTCGAGGACGTCCAGACGCAGTTCGCGCAGGACGAGGAGCGCTACATCGAGGGCATGCGCCGGAAGTACCCCACATTGGTGAGGAAGCTCATCGACGAGCGCAACGAGCACATGGCGGAGCAGATCAACAAGGCTTCGGAAACGCATTCCAACATGGTTGTTGTCGTAGGCGACGCCCATGTAGAGGGGATATGCAAGCTCCTCAAGGATCCCGAGATAAGGAAGATCCGCCTGGCGGACCTCCGGGACAGGGAGAGGATGGACAAGATAAGGTCCATGGTTTGGAAAGGAGAGGGAGAGGAATGAAGGTCATACTGCTCGCATCGACTCAGAACGCGGACGCCATATGCGCGGCGGCGGGGAACTCCTGCTACTCGTCGCGCCCTTCCTACGAGATCGCGGAGGACGTGGACTCGGAGAAGATCCTGTCCAGGATCGTCGGCATGGGCCACCATTCCGTGCTGGAGCATGCCGTCTTCACGTTCTCGGTGGAAGGTGTCTCCCGCGCCCTGACCCATCAGCTCGTCAGGCACAGGGTCGCCTCCTACTCCCAGCAGAGCCAAAGGTACGTGTCCATGAAGGAGCCGTCCTTCGTCACCCCCCACACGGTCGAGGGGGACCCGGAGGCCCGGAAGGTCTTCGACGAGACGATGGACGCCATCTGGAAGGCATACGCCCAGCTGGAGTCCATGGGGATCCCCGCGGAGGATGCCAGGTACCTGCTGCCGAACGGATGCACAACGAACATCACCATAACGATGAACGCGCGCGAGCTCCTGCACTTCTTCTCGCTGAGATGCTGCAACCGCGCCCAGTGGGAGATCCGCGAGATGGCCGATGAGATGCTAAGGATCTGTCAGGAGGTCTCGCCCGTGATCTTCAAGGATGCCGGCCCTCCATGCGCGAGGGGCCCCTGTCCCGAGGGGAAGCTCACCTGCGGCCATCCCCGCAGATGACCTTCCGGACCCGGACGAAGCTTCGGCCCTGTGTTGTTTATATACACGATGCGATGAACTCTCCATGAGCACATTCAACGATCTATGCAAGCTCATGGAGTCTCTCGATCCTGCCACCTACAACAAGGTCATGCTCGAGAAGACTGCCGACGTACTGATCGGCCTCAAAGGGATAACCTGCGACGGCCTCGATGCCCTGGCGATCTACACGGACTTCGTCCTGTGCGCCGTTGCAGCGGACGGCAAGCTCGCCGAAGAGGAGTTCCTGCTGGTCAAGCCCGTGCTGGACCTGATCGCCGAAGCCGACGTCTCCTACGAGGAGGCCAAAGCCATCTTCAAGGCCGCCGGCCTGGACAAGCCCAAGGAGTACAAGGCTGCCATGGACAAGACCGTGGACCTCCTCGGACTGGTGTCTCCCCAGCTGAAGGACGACATAATCCTGATCTGCATGCTCATCTGCGCCGTGGACGGGAAGATCTCCAGCAAGGAGAAGCGCTGGATAAAGAAGCTCATCGAATGAGCTCGGCAAACCCGGGCCGTGACGGATTCTGGTCCATGCACGGCCCGCCTTCCCCACGTCCTTTGTTTTCCGACGTATGGCGGTCGGAGCCTTTGACCAATCTTTAAATACAAAATCCCCTTAATCGGGTTTACTCGGTGAATGATATGGGAAGAATAAGACCCACCTACATCAAGAGAGTGTCCATCGACCTCGTCAACAAGTACCCTCAGGCCTTCAGCAAGGACTTCGAGGCTAACAAGGAAATGGTCAGCACGCTCACTGATGTCTCATCGGTGACAATGAGGAACAGGATCGCAGGCTACATCACCCGCTACCTGTCTCACCCTGAGGCATAAACGCCTTAAACCCAACAATTTCCGCAGCTTTTGCCCGCGTGGGGTAGCTTGGATATCCTGTGAGATTGCGGATCTCTTGACCCGGGTTCGAATCCCGGCGCGGGCACCATACCTTATGGTCGCTTGGTGTCTATCGTCCGTCATCGGACGGTCATATCATCTTCGGATGCCGTGTCCACGGTCCGTTCTGTACAAGGATGGGACGGGGCCGAAGCCCCTAAGGAATTTCAGCAGTTCTTCTTCACGACGTCCGCGATCCCGCCGATGACCATGAGAAGTGCGCCGACGATGCCGATGTAGGCTCCGTAGGATGCGCTGGCGGTGTACGAGATCTTGACCAGCAGGATCGTCACGCTCTGGCTGACAGCAATGTCTGTGACGTAGAGCACCATGAGGACTATCGAGACGATCGCGAGGATCAGGGCGATGATGCCGAGGACCTGGCTTGCCGTCTTGCTCTTCACGAACATGGGGAGGATCGTCGCGATGATGCCGACCACTCCGCAGATGAGGACGACGAGCGGCGCGTAGCTGTAGCTGCTTGCATCGAGGTCGCTTATCTTGAGGCCGATGTCGCTGTTCACTGTAGCGTCAGTATAGAGGTTCCATCCAGTGAAATTGTATGTGAGGTTGTACGATCCGAACGCATATTCGATCGATCCCCACTGGAGGAACACGCACACGACCATCAGGATGGCCCCGATGATGCCGAATGCTCCGATAATTTTTCCAGTTGACATTGGGAATGCATCTCCTGCATTTCTGCAGAGGATGCATTCCAGAGTCCAGGTATATATCCGATGTCCAGCAGCTTCGTCCCGGTTCGAAGGTTTCAGTCTTCTTGGGGCTCCTCGGGCTTCGGCCAGACCTCTCTGGAGATCTCGAAGTCTCCCGGCGGGAGGATCCTGGAGACCTCCTCTTCGGGCACATCGAAGCGCTTGGCCATCTCGTTGGACATGCGGCCCGTCTTCTTCCCGGGCCTTATGACAAAGTACCTTTCTGAGCTTCCGAAGCACTCCACGGGCCCGCACATGACCTTCCTCGATCCCTGGTAGTATATCTCTCCGACGGCCAGCTCAATGGGCAGGTGATGCTCGTAGTTCCTCTTCCCGCGGATGATGAACGCTCCCCTCGGAACGAACTCTCCGGGGTTGGGGGTCTTGCTCACCTGGTCGGGATACACCCAGAACGCCGTCCCTTCGGACAAGGCGGCGATCCACGACTTGGACTGGGCCAGGGCGAACTGGCAGCTCTCGCGCAGCTCCTGCTCCGAGGCCTTCGCCCCTTCCTTCACGATCACCGACGGCGCCCCGTGGACATCGGCGTGCGCATAGAGGTCCCCGTCCTTCAGGTGCTTCTTGACAATGTTGTCGTTGGTGTGGGCGTCCCTTCCGGCTATGACCAGCTTCCCGCCCGTGGTGATGAACCACTTGTAGCGCTCGAACCAGAACTGCTTGGTTGGCTGGGCCTTCCCCGCAGCTTCCAGCTTGGCCTTGTCTATGCCTTTCTGGACCTTCGCCAGCTCCGCGCGGCTCTCGGCGAGGGCCTCTTCCGCGCGCTTGGCCTTCTCGCCCACGTCCTTCCCCTTCTGGTAGAGGTCCGAGGCGTTGGCGTCCAGGCCCTTGGTGTAGTCCAATGTGATGCTGTGGCCGTCGAACGTCCCCGTCACCAGGTTCTTGGACGGGTCGATGGACGTGACGTAGGGGATCTTGGACGCGCCCTCCTTCAGCTTCTCCCATGTGATCTTGCCGGACTGGTCCAGCAGGACCGCCAGGAGCTCGCTGACCTTGGCGTAGTCGGTGTAGAGGGCTTCCGCCTTCACGCGGAGGTCCTCGCACTGCTCCCTGTACTCTTCCAGGGTCTCCTCCTGCTTCCCGATCCTCTTCTGGAGCTTCTCCACCCTCGGGTCGACGAACGCCTCTTCCTCTGCGTCCCCGATCTGCTGCATGTAGGCGTCCACTGCCTGCGAGATGGTGTCGAACGCCTTCTTCTCCAGGTCGGAGTGGGATATCAGGTCCACGGGGGCGAAGTCCTCTATCATGCCGTCCTTCAGGAAGGCGGTGGGCTCGGGGACGCTCAGGACCTTTGCGACGATGTCCTTCATGGACGCGTACATGCGCTCCAGCGTGGCGTCGTCCACCTGCGACGACGGGGTGGACTTGTCTATGCCGACCCTGTCGCAGATCTCCTCCGCGTACTGCCCTCCGAGGTTGACCGATGTGGCCAGGGTCCTGACGGCATCGGAGTCCGAGGACCTGAAGGATGCGATGAAGTCCTCCTGCGACGATTCCGTCGGGTCGAACCTGCTCTTCGGCATGAGGTAGGGCTCGCCGGGGCGGGTCTTCCTGTCCCTCCAGGTCTTCTGGATGAGGCAGTTCAGGATGGTCCCGTCCTTCACCAGGAGGACGTTGCCTCCTCCGAACATCTCGAATATCAGCTGGTAGTCGCCGTCGGACTTGGACAGGCTCATCTCGACTATACGGTCGAACCCGATCTGCCTCACGCCGTTGACGCGGGCGTTGTCCAGGTACTTCCTGAGGAACGACGCGAAGGACGTGGGCAGGGTGGGCGTCTCCGGCTTGACCGAAGGGCAGTAGAGCCATTTCTTGTCCTTGAAGAAGAGCTCCTTCTTCCCGGAGCCCTGGACGTTGATCCTGAACAGGACATTCCCTGCGCCCCAGTGGTAGATCTTGTCCATGTGGGCGCCTTCGAGCCCGGAGAGCTCGGTGACGACCGAGCGCACATCGAAGGAACTCATCTCTTTCTTCATGGGGACCCGATTGTCGGACGATTGAGATAAAGGTTGTTCGGATGAGGGCCGGCTTCCCGTTATACTATGTATATATGCGGCCCCGATGATGGCGTGTGCATGCCTGAAGAACAGGTTCAGAATGATGTTCTCCCGTTCGGCGGGATAGAGTCCATCACCGAAGAGGAGATCCTGGAGAACATCAGGGACTATCCCTATGTGATGGGGAAGCTCAAGGATTGCTGAGGTGCGAGTTCGATCTCAGCCAGCTCTCTATCCCGTCTCCGCTTATCTTCCCCCAGGCAACGTCCTTCATGAAACGGAACGTTCCCTCGTCATCGTCCAGCCTGTATCCTCCCGCGCGGAGGATGGCAACCGCCAGCTGGAACGCGGTCCTCTTGTTGCCGTCGACGAACGGGTGGAAGTTGGCGATGTAGTCAACCGCCGCTGCAGCTTTCGAGAAGCAATCGGGGCATCTCTCGATCCTGTCGCAGAGGCCTTCTATGGCCATCGGGCTGATGATGGCATCCTCCAATCCCGCTTCCCTGTCCTCTCCGCAGCTCAGGATCGCCATGCGGTGGATGAGCTTGATGTTCCCGATGCACGAATCATACGCGTCTCTGTCCATGCCTTCATCCCTCTTTATGGTCTTCCAGGTCCTCGTTCAGCCTCTCGATGCCCTCCATCTCCGGGATCTCCGCGAACGAGGCGGGCTCGAAGAACGCCGGCGCGAACAGGGGCATGTGGACCACTCCGTAGCCGTCTGTGCGGATGTTCTCGTCCGCCAGGAGGATGCCTTTGCCGACGCCGTATCTGTCGGACATCACCGTTATCAGCGACTTCGGATAGTCGTACATGCCTGATTTGACCTCCAAAGCCGTGACCTCGCCCCGGTACTCGATCAGGAAGTCGATCTCGAGGGTGCTGTTGGATTTCTGGAAGAAGAACGTCCTGTGGCCGAGATTGTGCAGCATGACCTCTATGGCGTTCTCCATTATCGCCCCGTTGTTCACGGAGCGGTCGCCGGACACGATGCGGGATGCGATGTCAGGGCCCGTCATCAGCGTCATCATGCCCGTGTCGGCCATGTAGATCTTGAACGACCTCTCCTTCACGTTCCTTCTGAGGGGCTCTCTCGGCTCGGACACGTTGCTTACCTTCAGCGCCACGCCGGCTCCGATGAGCCATTCTATGGACGGGCCGTAGACGTTCCTGCCGGCCCCGCGCATGTGCTCGATGTCGTAGTAGGAGAACGTGTTGTTCTCCTTTCCGAGCTGTTCGGGTATGGAATCGAGGCAGGCGGATATGCGGAGCCTGTCAGTTTTCGGAGCGTGCTTCATGGAGTCGGTCCTGACGATCGTCATGATGTTCTGCAGGGCCTTGGCCGATTCCGGGTAGCTCTTGGTGCTGACGTATGCCGACACCGCGGCAGGCATCCCGCCGATGGTGACGTAGCGCAGGAACAGATCGCGGAGCCTCTCCAGCTGGAACTGCGAGAACGGCTCCAGCTCGGATATGTGCCTGCGGATGCTCTCCGTGCGCGTCCTGTCGACCCCGAACGCCCAGAGGAACTCCTCGAAGTCCATCGGGTGCATGTCGAGGATGGTGAGATATCCCATAGGGGACAGCTGCTCGCCGGAGAGCTCCACGCCGAGCAGCGATCCGGAGGCGGCATAGTCGTACCTCCCGTCGATGACGAGATGCTTCAGGGCGGAGAACGCCCGGGGGCAGGCCTGCACTTCGTCGAATATGATGATCGTCTCGCCGGGGGACATCAGCGGACCGAACTCTGTGTAAGCGAGGTTCTCGAGGAACGATTCCGCATCCGTGCCGTCATCGAACAGGCTGGAGTGCTTCGAGCCGTCATCGAAGTTGATGTAGATCGTGTTCCTGTAGTGCTCGCGGGCGAAGCGCAGCAGGGAGTACGTCTTCCCGATCTGGCGGCAGCCTTTCACGAGGAGGGCGGTCTTCGGCTCCTTCTCCTTCCAGCGGAGGAATTCCTCCTCGATTTTGCGCTCCATGGTTGAAAATATACGTCTGAGTATATATCGTTTGCAAACATTGACATTGTTTGCAAATAAAACAAGCAAACATTGACATTGTTTGCGAAAACCGAGGAACTGCCGGAATCAGATCTCGATGTCGCAGATACGTATCTTCCTGGAATCCAGGGCGGATATGACAGATTCCACGAACCCGTCTCTTCCGGAGCTGTCGAACCCGAACGTGCTGAGCTCTATGGAGCACATGACCTTCATGCACTCCGCTTCGGACAGCTGCAGGGGCCCCTCGGCAATCGTCTTCAGGACGCTTCCCATGGACCCCGAGAACGCTATGAGCTTGAGGTCGAAGTCCGGCCTGTCCGTGAGGCCTTCCCAGAGGTGCGACCTGTCGTTCAGCCAGCCCTTGTAGAATCCGAGGACGCTCTGGAAGATCTCCCACTTGAAGTGCGCTATCGACAGGAGCTCGGCGATCCTCGGCGACCTGAACGACGCGTAGATCTGGATGCAAACCGGGAAGCACAGGATGTCCTCCGGAGAGGCGTCTGGCCCGATGACGTCCTCCATCAGCGCGCTGGCCTCTGCGAACGCCACTTCCGCGATGTCGACGAAGATCTCGTCCTTGCTCTTGTAGATGTTGTAGAGGCTCCCGTTGAGGATCCCGGCCTTCAGGATGATCTGCCTGACGGTGGTCTTGTCGTATCCCTGGTCGATGAAGAGCTTGATGGACTCCTCCAGGATGCGGCGCCTGGTCTCGTCGGTCTTCTCGCTCCTGGTCTTGGTCCGTGCGTTGATGCGCTCTCTGGCGACTATGTGGTCCATGGTCGGTCCCCCCTCGCAAATCCTCTGCTCCTCATCAGATTCTTCCGTATATATCGCCACCGAGGGTCTCAGGTCCCCATTCTTCGATATCAGTTTTGAGCATGTTCAAAATATTTAAATAGCTCGGAAATTTGAGCGTGTTCAAAGGTGAATGAAAACCATGTTTGAGAAATACGCTCAGCATGTCCAGAAGCACCCCAAGGCGATCATCGCCATTTGGGTCGTCGCCCTTGTCGTTGCACTGCCTTTCGCGGCGCAGGTGGGGGACGTCCTCAACTATGACATGACCACCATGAAGGGGCTTGATTCGGAATCCAACAACGGTCAGGCGATCGTTGATGAGTATTTCGATGCCAGTTTGAACACAGAAGTCATTCTCGCTATCCCTTACACCAGCGACAATCTGTCCGCCATCGAGACCGATTTCGTCTCGTCGTTGAAAGAATCTCTGAGCGATCGCTTCGGAGACGGGATCACATGCAGTGTGATGGGAGCGTTCTACGGGGACGATACCAGCAAAGGAGTCTACCTCCTGTCCTTCACGTTCGGAGACGATTACACCGCGATGGACGAGATCGGGCACATCAGAGAGGCAGTGTCCTCTGCTGTCAACATGTCCGGACTGGACATAACCACATACGTCACGGGTACCGTCCCTATCGCATACGACACCCTCGCGGGCGCCGATTCCGATATGACCAAGATCGACCCCCTGTCGATCCTGCTCATCCTCGTGATCCTCGGTCTGTTCTTCTACACCCTGGTCACGGCCCTGGTGCCGCCCATCGTGGTCGGTACCGCATACGGTATCGTCCTCGCCCTGACCTTCGCGCTGGGGCAGTTCCTCGACATCTTCTACATCACGAAGACCATCGTGCTCGTCTCGATGCTCGGTGCCGGATGCGATTACTCCGTGTTCATCATCGCGCGTTACAGAGAGGAGCGCATCTACAACAACAAGGACAAGGAAGGAGCCCTCACCGAGGCCATCAAGTGGGCCGGGGAGTCCGTCTTCACTTCCGGTCTCGCAGTCATCATCGGGTTCGCCGTCATGTCCTTCTGCTCGTTCAGCCTGGTGTCCACCATGGCCATCGTGCTGGCGCTCGGAATCGTCCTGGCGATGCTCGCCGCACTGTCCCTCATACCCGCAGTCATAGCCCTGGTCGGAGACAAGATCTTCTGGCCCAGGAAGATCGAGGACTACTCCGGGAAGAGCAAGATGCGCTCCGGGTTCTACGGACGCTGCGTCATGGCCTCCAGGAGGTACTTCGGCTTCGCGGGGAAGTTCTCCACCAAGCACGCCGTGCCCATAGTCATCGTCGCAGTGCTCCTGACCGTCCCCCTGGGATACGTCGCTGTCACCTCCGAGAACTCTTTCGATATGATCAGCGTCATGCCCGATTCCGAGGCCAAGAGCGGAGTCGATGCCATCACCGAGAACACCGACGGCGGGTACATCATGCCCACCTATGCGATGATCGAGTTCGATCAGCCCATCGCGACAGTCACCATGCTGACAGCCGACATCGGCGCCCTGACGTGGACCGAAGCCGGCCAGAAGTACATCGCAACCATCCAGTCCCAGCTCGTCGGAGCATCCCTGATGGGCGGAGACAAGGGCGCTTTCCAGAAGGCCGATGACAACGTCGGTGTCGTCCTCGGGCCCACGCCTTGGGCTTACTTGTACAGTATCGCCGAGAAGATGGCAGATCAGAAGGCTAAGAACCTCATCTATGAGACTGTGTACCCTCAGGCATACGAGGAAGCCTACCAGCAGGCGATTGCCGCCGGAATGGACGAGGCCTCCGCTAAGGCCGCTGCAGAGCAGTATGCGACCTCCTATGCGAAAGAGTACGCCGAGGCCCACTATGCCGAGTACGTGACCCCCTCTGATGTCAACCATGCCATCGTCGAAGAGGCCGGGCTGCCCGACATGATCACCACCCCTCTGGCGGCGTTCTTCGAAGGATACGCGGCTTGGGACAAGGAGCCGACCGATGTCCTCAGCGACTCCGTGCCTGTGCCGATCGCAAGCCTCATCGACTACCAGGTCAACGTCGGAGCAGGCCTCGTCTCTTACAGCGCAGCCAACCCCGATGACACCGGAAAGTACGCCAAGATCATGGTCATCGTCAAGGACGAGCCCATGTCCGCAGAGTCCATGGACTCCATCGGCACCGCCAGGAACGTCATGTCCGACTTCGCCAAGTCCAACGACTGGGTCCAGGGGACATGGGTCCTCGGAACCGGAGCCATCCTGTACGACATCTCCGATGTCGTCAACGGCGAGTTCCACCTGATCGAGATCGGGGTCATCATCCTGATCTACATCCTGCTGCTCTTCGTGCTCGGCGTGTACTTCACGCCCATAAGGTCCTTGGCGACCATCATGATGAGCGTCGTCTGGACACTCGGAATGCTGAACATAGTGTTCGGAATGATCCTCGGCCTGGATGTCATCTGGATCGTCCCGATCGTGCTGTTCGTCATCTGCCTCGGGCTCGGAATGGACTACGATATCCTGCTGACCACCCGTATAAGGGAGAGCAAGCTCAAGGGCATGTCCAACGACGAGGCCATCCAGAACGCGCTGTCCTGGTCCGGGTCCATCATCACCCTCTGCGGACTGATCATGGGAGGGACATTCCTGACCCTCCTGACGTCCGGGTCCAGCATGCTCCAGGAGATCGGATTCGCTCTCGGATTCGCCATCCTGGTTGATGCCCTGTTCGTGGTGCCTTACGTGGTCCCCGCTCTCATGCACCTCATGGGAGACTGGAGCTGGAAGGGCCCCAAGTTCCTCGCGAAGCGCAGGGCTGCAGAGGAGCACTCCGAGCAGGAGCAGTGATCGCAAACAAGGGGGCGCAAGCCCTCTTCCTTTCATGATCCCGGGCACTCGGATCGTTTCCGGTGCCTGGGATGCCCATTCTAAAAACTTTCAACAGTAACCTTTATCAATGAGTTCTGGATACGCAGACTTACACAATGCCGCCGTGGCTAAGGGGTATAGCGACGCCTTGGTAAGGCGTAGGTCGTGGGTTCGATTCCCATCGGCGGCTCCATGCTTTCTCATCCCCACTGTTCGATTCCCGGGACTGTCGGTTCACCATCATGGTCCGAGGCAACCGATCGGCACTACTATTACGCCGTCATCGCGCTTGTAGGTGTATCCGGTCGATGTGAGCACCATCTTGAACGCTGGAGGTCTGCCCCCGTCCTTGACGATCTTGTCCTCGAGGCGGTTGAGGTTCTTGGCACCGTCATCGGCATAGCCGTCTCCGAGTTTCATCTCCACAGCGCCCCACCTGCCGTCTGCCGCCTCCACTATCGCATCGACCTCCAGGTCGTTGCTGTCATGATAATGGCCGATTATGCCTCCGAAAGGTTCCGCATAGGCCCTGAGATCGCGGTCGCATAGCGATTCGAAGACCGATCCGAACGACTGCAGATCGTTCATCAGCCCGTCCGCGTCCAGTCCGAGGAGGGATGCTACCAGCGAGGGGTCTGCCAGTTGCCTCTTCCCGGATTCTCTGACCGGGGTCTTGGAGCGTGCAGATGGTCCGCATGGAGGAACGTCTTCTGAGATGTAGATGTCTTTCAGAGCATTGTAGTACGAGGCCATTGTCCTGTACGTGATCGATCCGCCATCGGATTGCACGAAATCGCAGGTATCTGCAGTGATCGTCTTGAGGGATGTCAGTGTCGAGGCGTTATTGGCGATTGAATGCAGCATCCCGCGCACCAGGGCAGGGCTGCGTTTCACACAGTCTGTCATCGATATCCCGCCATTGCATATCGATTCCACATACTCGTCTGCGAACCTGTGCCCGTGGACTCCGTTGACCACTGCTTCCGGCCATCCGCCTCTGACCGCGATGTCCGCAACATCCTTCAAGGACAGGTCGGACTTCCCGTATTCCCACGACCTTCCATCGAGGAGGCTGCCGAGGGACACCGTTCCTTTGGATTCTTTGGACTCATACAGGCTCATCGGCCTCATGGTCACGAATCCGAACCTCCCCGTCCCAGGATGCAGGTCGGACTTATTCTGAGGTTCGTGGGACCCTGTGAGCAGGTACATTCCCGGGCCGTTCCCCTCGTCCACTTCGAACTTCACGGCATTCCATAGAAGCGGAGCTGTCGGCCAATCGTCTAGAAGCCTGGGGAGCTCTCCGTGAATCACCGATTGGGGATCCATCTTTGCGAGCATGGCCGTGTTCGGATCTCTGGGGTCGGACAGATGCACGGTGCTATTGGACATGCGTTCCGCGGTCGTCGTCTTCCCGCAGCCTCTGGGCCCCTGGATCGATATTGCTCCCATTGTCGAAAGCTTGCGCTCTACGATTCTGTCTGCTATGCGAGGCCAGTAGGCCTTCTCAGCGCCCATGTTCATGAATATGGTCGCACGGATAAAGAAGTTCCCATAAAATAGGAAATCAGATTCCCAGAAAATAGGAAATCAACAGTCATGGAAGAGACGTCAACGATGCGATATAGGAAAATGCCCCCGAAGGGGCAGGGTTTCAGATCAGGCCATGCGGTAGAACACGAACCCGGACCAGATCTTCGGGAAGAAGAACGTGGTCTTCTTGGGCATGCGCTTGCCGATCATGGACAGGTCCCAGATCTTCTGGAGGCTGGGGGCGTTCAGGATTATCGCAAGGTCGTACTCCTTGGCATCCATCTTCGCCAGTGCGGAATCGGTCTCGGCGTCGTAGGCCACATCGGCCTTGCCCTCGTCGGACTTGTAGACTCCCTTGAGGATCTTCTCCTGGGCCACATAGGTGTCCAGGGTCCACATGGGGTCGTCCTTGCCGTCATAGTCGGCCAGGTAGCAGGCGCCGGTCTTGAACACGAGCCCCATCATGTGGTCGCCCAGCTGGGCGAGCATGTCCTCGCGGGATGCCTCGGTCAGGCTCAGGGACTTAGATATGCCCTTGACGGCGTTCTTCTCGGAGATGTCCCCTGCCTTCACGAGCCTGTGGGTGGGCCATATGACAAGCCCCTCGTCGTCTGCGGGGACCAGGGTGGCCAGGACGTACTGCTTCTTCTCGTCGTCGGGGTTCTCGAGGGCGTAGTTCAGCGCCGTCTCGTACCTGTGGTGGCCGTCGGCGATCAGCATCTTCTGGCCGGACAGCTCCTCCGTGATCCTGGATGTTATCGAAGGGTCGGAGAGCCTGTAGTACCTGTGCTCCACTCCGTCCGAGTCGACGTACCTGTAGACGAGGGACTCGTTGTTCCTCACGTCGCGGTTGAGCTCGGGAGACAGCCCGGGGACGATCCCGAAGATGGACTCGAGGTGGGCCTCCATGTCCCTCAGCAGGTTCAGGCGGTCCGCCTTGACCTTGGAGAACGTCTCCTCGTGGGGGATGATGTTGCCCTGGTCGTACTTCTCCGTCTTCAGGATCCCGACTATGCCCCTGCGGACGCGGGTCGTGCCCTTGTCATCGAAGGTCTGCTCGTAGATGTAGAACGAATCAGGGTCCTGCTTCAGGCTCCCGTCGGCGATCCAAGAGTCCAGCTCGGCACGGGCGCTGTGGTACCTCTTGTCCGCATCGGGGAGGAGCGTGAGCCTCGTCACGTTGCGCTCCTTGGACTGGAGCTCCTTCAGTGCTTCCGGCCCTATGACGTCATAGGGCGGGGAGATGCGGTCTCCGACGTGTTCTCCTGCCCTGATGCTGGGCCGGTATCCTGGGAAAGGCTGGAACGTTACCATGTCCGACTGACCTCTGACCGTCCGATGTAATGCCGATATATGAACGCGCGCGTTTGGCGAAGGAAGGCCGGATGCTGCATGCGGGGACGGAAACGGGATATCGTATCATCCCAAACGTGCGGTAAACCGTCTTTC
>CAVHQB010000019.1:0-20103 GCA_963637895.1 Lachnospiraceae bacterium | reverse complement strand
GACGACATCATTGTTATCAGAAACCTTGTCAAGCGCTTCGGGGACAAGACGGCCATAGACCATCTCGACCTGGAGATCCGCCGCGGAGAGGTCTTCGGCTTCCTGGGACCCAACGGGGCCGGGAAGACCACCACCGTCAGGTGCATCGCCACCCTGACCAACTACGACGAAGGCACCATAGAGGTGGACGGGAAGGACCTGGTGAAGGACCCCACCGCCGCAAAGGACAAGATGGGGGTCATCCAGCAGCAGGTCTCCCTGGACAAGGACCTGACCATCAGGGAGAACATGATCTCCCATGCCATGTACCACATGATCCCGAAGAAGGAGCGCAACGCCCGCATCGAGGAGCTCTCCGAGTACTTCGGCCTCGAGGAGTACCTGGACAAGCCCGTGGACTCCCTCTCCGGAGGCTGGAAGAAGAGGGCCGCCATCGTGTGCGCGGTGCTCCACCGCCCCGACGTCCTCTTCCTGGACGAGCCCACCTCGGGCCTGGACATCAACGCCAGGCGCCTCCTCTGGGACGTGGTCAGGAACCTGAACGAGAAGGGCACCACGATCTTCCTCACCACCCATTACATCGAGGAGGCCGAAGCCCTCTGCGACAGGGTCGGGATCATCGACCACGGCAAGATCATCGCCCTCGGGGACCCCAAGTCCCTGTGCGAGAAGGTCGGATCCACCGCTGTGGAGTACATGGAAGACAAGACCACACAGTACAAGTACTTCGCAAGCAGGGACGCCGCCAAGGAGTTCGTGGCATCCCTGGACTCGGACGACAACGTCCTCATCAGGAACACGAACCTGGAGGACGTGTTCGTGGAGCTCACCGGCAAGAGCGTGGGGGGACAGAGATGATCGCCTTCCTGAAGCAGGTCTACTATGTCGCCTGGGGCGACATGATGTTCCTGAAGCACAACTTCGCCAGCATCCTGGTCATGAGCATCATGAGCCCTCTGCTGTACCTGATAGCCTTCGGATACGGCCTGAGGACCGGGACCACCGAGATCGGCACGTCCTACGTCGCGTTCGTCATCCCCGGTATCGTCGCGCTGTCGTCGATGTCGTCGTCCTTCTCGTCCACGTCCACCCGTATGAACGTGCAGAGGCTGTACTACAAGAGCTTCGACGAGATGATGATGTGCCCCCTGTCGCTGTCCGCGATAGTCCTGGGGAAGTGCATGCTCGGGCTCGTGAGGGGGATAATAAGCTGCTCCCTTCTGTACGCGCTCGGATTGTTCCTGGCGCCGGAGCTGGTGCTCTCGCCGCTGTTCATCGCCTGCATGCTGGTCAGCTGCCTGATATTCTCGTTCCTCGGGATGGCCGCCGCGCTCCTGGCGAAGTCCCATCAGAGCATGGCCACCTTCAACAGCCTGATCATCCTCCCGATGACTTTCCTGTGCGGGACGTTCTTCTCGGTGGAGAGCCTGAGCCCCGCGTTCCAGGCGATCCTCTACTGCCTCCCGCTGACCCATGCCAGCGAGTGCATAAGGGCGTCCGCCCTGCCGGACTACATCCCGGACTTCCCGTGGATCTCCCTGGCGGTGCTCATAGCCTTCGGCGCAGCGTTCTTCGTGCTGGACTGGTGGCTGCTTAAGACCCGCAAGGTCTGAAGAAGAACACAATCCTCTGCGGGGGAAGGGGCTCAGCTGCCCCTGACCCCGTGCATCAATTCGTCGATGATGTACATCGCGCCCTGCATCCCGAACACCGGGCGGGGGATGATGTCGTCCAGTCCCATGGACGACTGCCCTATGGGGATGCCGATCCTGCAGGACCCGTTCTCCTGCATGACCAGAGCCGTTATCCCCTCGCAAAGCACGACATCGGAATCCTCGGGCTCCCTGCCGAACGCGCAGGCGTAATCGACATCCTCCAAGAACCTCCGAAGGGCTTCTGTGGAACGATCGTCGGACCCGGGATCGACCGCCACGGCGACGGGGGCCATCCCGAGGTAGCCGTACAGCCATTCCGTCAGCGGCCTGACCACCGACGATGTCCCCGCGACGGAGAACGTCAGCCCCCTTATGCGGAGGGCGTTGTACTTCAGGCCGACCATCTTCCTCCGGACCATGGCCTCGGCATCGTCTATCCTCTTCAGCGGGACGGACGGGTCGCAGCCTGCTGCATCCGCCATCGCCTTAACCCAGGCGCGTGTGGCGTCGAACCCCACGGGAGCGCCCATCGGAGAACGGATGACCTTCACGCCCATCCCCTCGTAATAATCCGAAAGCTCTGCGCACGGCTCGGGGCACACGACCATGGCGTATTCCGCATCCACGGACCGCCTCAGGTCCTCCACGGATGCTCCTGCCCCCGGAGCGCACAGCACCTCCAGGCCCATGCCCTCCAGCAGGCCGGACAGCTCGTCGCGGGCGAACCTCCAGTCCTTGTCCATTATAGTCAATCCCAATAGGAGCACCGTGCCCTTGCGGACATCTCCCCTCTCCGGGGCGAGATGCTCCATGACCATCCTCAGCGTGAGTCCGTAGCAGTCCTGCATGGGCATGGACACCATGGAGGCATCGATATGCAGCGCGCGGTCCGAGAGCATCCTGCCGGCGATCGCCTTGTCGTGGTCGTCCCCGATCAAAGCCGCTCCCGGAGAATCGATGGTCACTATGAGAGCCGGATCCCTTGAATCCACGATCCCAAGGCCCTCGTCCAGCTTGTAGAACGCCCCGTTGATGTAGTCGTACTCGTCCAGATAGGTCGCGGGGACGCGGGGATACCCGTTGAAGTAGGGCATCATCATCGGGCCGTCGTCCTCCCTCGGCATCACCGCCGAAGAATGGACCATGAGCCTGACCCTGCAGCCTCCCGGCCCGTGGAGGAACGCCACCGCGTCCTCGATGCTCTCAACGGCCATCACGGCCCCATCTAATCCGTCAGGCAGCGTCCTCACAGCCTCAGCCCCCTCTTCCAGCCTTCCTCCTGCGGAAGGCGCATGACGTTCTCAAGATACTCGGCGTACTTCAGGGTGGGCTCCACCCCGAGGCCGACCTTCCCCACGCGGGCGAACCTGCACCTGCCGGCCGTGCCCCTGATGATGTCCCCTATCAGGAGGTCGGGATGCAATGATTCCAGGTCCTCGCAGAGCATCTCGTCTGTGTACTCCTCGGTGACCATGTCCATGTGGCGCGTGATCGATGTGATCCTCTTCCTGCGGGTGTTCGGCGACACCCCTATGCGGCAGATTTCCACGCCGAGGTCCAGAAGCAGGTCCACCAGCCAGTCGAAGTTCGTGCCCATCTTGAGCACCATTATCGCTCTGCATCCTTCGAACCTAGGGCGGTGGACGGCGACGAATCCGTCGTACAGGGCCTCCGCATGCTCGATCTCCGCATCGGCGGCGTCCGTGCGGGACGTCGCCTCCCCCAAAGACCTCAGCCATTCCTGGTAGTCGTACAGTCCGACGGGGACCGCCTCCGGGAAGGGCTCCCTGCCGGTCCGCCTGCGGAGGATCTCCGCCAGCTCCCTGCTCTGAGGGGTGTCGCTGACCATCATGTCCAGCGATGCGCGGCAGTATCCGACCACGTCCTCGGAGGAGCACTCGTCCAGGAACCTGCAGTTCTCCTTCAGCCCGAACCTGGCCAGCATCTCCGTTATAGACTTCTTGGACTCGGTGGTGTGGAGGTCGAAGAACGAGCTCCCGATCAGGTTGACGTACCCCGGCTCGGGCTCCAAGGAGAGGTCGATGGACTCCGCCATCGTCTCGGCGGCCATCATGAAGCCGTCGGTGTACTCCCCGGTGATGTCCCCGTCCGCGGGGACCAAGTCTATCTTCACGTCAGGATGCCTGGCGGAGAGCTCATCGATGACCTTTCCGCAATCGTCCCCTATTATCCCCGGCATGCAGGTGGTCACAACGGCGATCCAGCGGAACCCTTCGGAGATGGTCTCCTCCAGCGTGCTCTTCAGCATATCGTTGCCTCCGAACACGGAGGCGGTGTCGTCCATCATGGTGCATCTGAGGTTGTGGGTGGGCTTGGAATCGTATATCCCGCGCATGTACAGGTCCAGGACGGCCTTGGAACGGGACGTGTCCATCATGTACTGGCAGCATCCCGGCCCGTGGATGACCACGGCGACGTCCCTCATCTTCATGTAGGCGGACACCGCGCCGTATGCGGAGCAGGAGCTCATGACCGTGGAGTCCTTGATCGACGTGCGGGACCCGGCGCATGCGGCGCATCCCGTTCGTACAGGGACGGAAGCGCCCGAAGGGGCGCGTATCGGACGGCCCGCGGCCAGGTCCGACAGCTGGTCGTCGTCCAGCGGACGGGCGCTGACAGCCGGGACGGTCCCGTCGCGGACGGCGATGATGCGGTCCGCGACCGCATCCACCTCCTTGGAGATGGCGGATCCAGGAAACATCTCGCGGACCGTGCGCCCGGCGGCCTCAGCCTCCGAGAACATCCTGTCCCTCGGCATCGTCCCTATGACCTCCACCCCGGTGGCATCGGCGAACCTGCGGACGATCTCCTCCTCTCCGTCCATCCCGCGGCAGTTGAGTATCAGCCCTATGACGCGGCTCCTGCCGGAATCGAAGTTGGCGATCCCTTTCATGATGTTGTTCGCCGCGTAGAGCGACATGAACTCGCCGGAAGTGACCAGGATTATCCCGTCGGCGTACTCCGACCTCAGAGGGACGGCGAACCCTCCGCAGACCACATCCCCCAGGACGTCGTAGATGCGGACATCGGTGCCGATATTGTCCACTCCGAGCTTCTTCAGGGTGTCGAACGTGGTCAGGATCCCGCGCCCGGCGCACCCTATCCCGGGCTCCGGGCCTCCGGCCTCCACGCACAGGACCCCTCCGCTTCCCTGGACGACCACATCGTCCAGCTTCCTCTTGGACAACGGCGTGGAGCGGACGTAGTCCAGGACCGTGGCCTGGGGCCTCCCTCCGAGGAGCAGCCTCGTGGAGTCGTGCTTCGGGTCGCAGCCCACCTGCATGACCTCCATCCCTCTGGATGACAGGGCGAAGGAGATGTTCGCCGACATCGTGGACTTGCCTATGCCGCCTTTCCCGTAGACCGCGACCTGATACATTCTGGACACCTGGATTGGAATCACGGACCTGGTATTTACAAATGGATGTATCCTCCAATCATCGGTGCCGATGCATCGCTCTCCGGAAAGCCGGATGTTTCTCCGCCCGGCGCTCTGATGCACCGTCAGCCTTGTTCTGATATGCTCTTTGCACTTTTTCTAATCAGAAAAGATGCAAATATTACCCATTGTTTTATATATTATATGAATAGACTCTAATCTTTTTGCATTATTTATTATAGGAAAAAGTGCATAGAATCCCTGTGCACACGTTCGACTACAGGTTCCTCAAGGACATGGCCCTCACCCCCGCATTCGCGAACAGGCTCGTCCGCATCGAGAGCATGAAGACGAAGACCGCCTCGTTCCTGGAAGAGAATCCAGGAACGGCGAAGGACATGACCGGGCTGGCCAGGGCCATGTCCGCAGTGGACTCCAACGAGATCGAGGGCATCTCCACCGAGAGCTCCCGCGTATTCGGCCTTCTGGCTGGAATGGTCCGCCCGCGCGACCACGACGAATACGAGATCCTCGGATACAGGGATGCTCTGGCAAGGATCCATGACGGCCACGCCTCCATGGAGCTGGACGAGGACGCCGTCCTCAGCCTCTTCGGGACCCTGACGTCCTACACCGGCGCATATGCCGGATACAAGACCAGGGACAACGAGATCATCTCGAGGGACAGCTCCGGAAGGATCTCCAAAAGGGTGAAGACAGTTCCCCACGGACAGGTCGAGGACTGCATGTTCCAGCTCATCGGCGCGTACAAGGAGGCCCGGGACGACCCCGGCATACCCTGGATCATGCTGATCCCCTGCTTCATCATGGATTTCCTGAAAGTGCACCCGTTCCTGGACGGCAACGGAAGGATGTCCCGCCTCCTGACCGTTCTGATGCTGTACCATGAAGGATTCGATGTGTGCTCGTGCGTGTCGCTGGAGTCCATCATCAACAAGTCGAAGAACGACTACTACGACGCCCTGGAGCAGTCGGGAGAGGGATGGTTCGACGACCTGTCCGACTACAGGCCGTTCATCGACTACATGATCGGAGTGATATTCCTAGCCTACAGGGAGATGGACCGCCGCATGGCGGCATGCGTCGGCAGGGACAGCAAAGAGAACAGGATCGGGCGCGTGCTGGAGAACATTTCGATCCCCATATCCAAGAAGGAGCTGTGCGCCCTGATGCCGGACATCTCGGAGACGTATATCGAAGCAGTCGTGGGCCGGATGGTGATGGACGGGAAGATAGAGAGGATCGGTCCGAAGAGCTCGTCGAGGTACGCGCCGAAGAAGGCAGGAAGAGCATGAGGCCGGCTCGACGGAACCTCCGAACCCGAGGGCGCATCCTTTATCAGACCGATACATCGTCACATGGATCGTCATGCAGACAGAGATCTTCGCTACCGTACTCGTCACGATGATGTTCCCGTTCGTAGCGACGGCCATCGTGACCCACAGGACCCTCGATCGCAGGTTCCCGCTCCCCGTGATGATCTCATGCTGGGTCTTGGCGCTCGTCGTTGCGGCATTCCTGTGCTATCGGGAGATCGACCACCTCTACGGCATCTCCGACGAGCCGATCTTCGGCCTGAGCCTCCAGGCCATGCAGGTGACCGCCATAGTCTGCATCTTCACGTTCTCCGTCATCTGGCTGGCCATGACGCTGGCCATCTACCGCGGGACGGTGTCGTCGAAGGCGCTCACAGCGCTGGTCTACGGCACCATCTGCCTGACATCGTACATCGGCGTCCAGATCACGATATCCATCCTCAGCGATCTGGGGATGCTCGTGGCCGACATGAGCGACAACATCAAGGTCTACGCGGCCGTCACCGCGCTCGTGTTCATCCCGATAGCCTTCGTGGTCCCGGGGGCGATCAGACGGATGATCACAAGCACAGAAGGCAGGATGGGGCGGTACGTCCTGGTGCCGCTCCTGGTCTACGTCCTGTTCTCCCTGGACTTCTACCTGATGATATACGACAACTACAACAGCCTGATGGACAGGTACAGGTTCATGACCACCACGGCGCTGTGCGCCCTCAGCCTCTACCTGCTGCTGACGCGCCTCAACAGGTCGATCAGCGTCACGAGGTACCACAGGGAGCTGGGAGAGGGCTCCGCCCTCCAGGCGTCCCTGCTGCCGGACGAGTCGGTCATGTCCTGCGTCCCCGGGATCGCCATGCATGCGTCCGTGGTCCCTGCCAAGGAGGTCGCGGGCGACTTCTACGACGTGGTGCCCCTGGCAGACGGACGCGCGGCGGTGATCGTGGCGGATGTCTCCGACAAGGGGGTCCCGGCTGCGATGTTCAGCATGCGCGCCAAGACCGTCCTGGACGAGTGCGCCCGGTTCGGCCTGGACGCGGGAGCATGCCTCGAGAGGGCCAACGCCAGCCTGATGGAGGGCAACGCGTCCTGCATGTTCGTGACGGTCCTGCTGGCCATAGTCTCCGCCGACAGGATGGACATCGCCAGCGCAGGGCATCCGTCCCCCATCCTCGTCAGGAACGGGGAGGCCTCGGAGATGGATGTCCCCCACGGGCCCATGCTGGGGCTCATGGAGGGACGGTACCGCACCGTGTCGTTCGACCTGCGCGAAGGGGACACCGTCCTGATGTACACCGACGGCGCCACGGATGCCGAGGGCCGCGACAGGGAGATGTTCGGCCTCGACAGGCTCATGGATGCCGCGTCCCAAGGCGGAGAGGGCGTCTGCGACCGCATCATGGGAACGCTGGAAGCGTTCTCCAGGGGCGTGGACAGGACCGACGACACCACCCTTCTCTCCCTGACCGTCCGCGGCTGACGGGACGGGCCCTACCTCAGATATTCATAGTTTATAACACAATGCAGGGCGCATGCAGATCGACATAAAGGTCGACGGGGACACCGCCACCATTTGCGTCAAGGGAAGATTGAACACCGCCACCGCGCCCGAGTTCGATGCGGCCGTGGCGAAGAAGGTCACGAAATCCATGAAAGCCGTCGTGGACATGTCCGAGCTCGAGTTCATCTCCAGCGCCGGGATCAGGTCCATCATGAGGCTCAGGATGACCGTCGGGACCGACAACCTCAGGCTCGTCCACGCCACCGGGCTGGTCCGTGAGGTCTTCGAAGTCTCCGGCATAACGGAGATCCTGGAGGACTGACCATGGATGTCGTGGGCGTCAGGGTCCGTGCAGAGCCCGCATCCGTGGACCTGGTCCACGATGTGGTCAGGTACTACGCGGAGATCTACGGGCTGGGCAGCGAGGACACCAACAGGTTCCTCGTGGTGATAGAGGAGGCCATGTCGCAGGTCATCGCCTACGGGTTCCCCGGGAACCCGGATGCCATGTTCGACGTGGCCCTCAGGATAGAGGGCACCGAGCTCATAGTCGCCATAACGGACAAAGGGGTGCCCTACGACTACGATTCCCTGTCCGCCGACGACGACGCGAAGATGTCCGTCCGCCTTCTGAAAGGGTTCGCCGACGGCGCATCGCTCACGTGCATAGGGTCCGGAGGCAGGGAGCAGGTCCTTTCCAAGCACCTCTCCACCCTGCCGGCCTACGAGCGCAAGCAGGTCCTGGAATCGGAGGAGCCCTGCGGCGTCGGCCCCGAGGACATAGACTTCCACATGCTCAGGAGAGAGGAGGCGATCGAGGTCGCCCAGTGCATCTACGACGAGTTCGGATACACCTACCCCCACGACATGGTCTACTACCCGGACAGGTTCTTCGAGGCCGTCCAGCGCGGAGAATGCGTCTCGATGGTCGCCACGGCTCCGGACGGAGAGGTCGCCGGCCATGCGGCCATGGTCGCCTCCCCCGACCTCCCGGGGACGATGGAGATGTGCATGGCCGTCGTCAAGAGGAAGTTCAGGAACTGCTCGATCATGAACCGCATGTCCGCCATGCTGATCGACCACGCCCGCGCCATCGGGCTGTCATCGGTCAACGCCATGCCCGTGATCTACCACGTGTTCACGCAGAAGATCTGCAACAAGCAGGGGATGAAGCCCTGCGGGTTCTTCTTCAACATAATCAACGAGGACCTGTCCACATCCTTCGAGCAGGGGTTCAGGCCCAGCCTCGGCCTTGCGGAGATGATGTTCTCCGATCCCCATAGAGAGATATTCGCCAGGCCCGAGGCCGCGCCGATATGCCGGTACGTGGCATCCGCCGGGCCCCTGGACCGCACGGTGACGGAAGTGACGGGCATTCCGGAGGCATCCGGAGAGGCATACGTGAAAGCCTCCATGGACCCCGCCACGCAGACTGGGAAGCTGTTCATCGAGGCGGCAGGGCATGACATAGCCTCGAAGCTCAAGGCCATGGACCACTACCTCAGGTCCCAGAAGTGCAAGGCCATCATGATGTACATATCCTGCAACGACCCGGGATCGGTGCTAGCCTACGACGCGGCGGTCTCCCTGGGATACAGCTGCACCGGGCTCTTCGCGGGATGCTCGGACCATGACAGGCTCATGATGGAGAGCATCCCGTACTCCACTGTGAACTACGCCGCGATAGAGACCATAGACCCGTTCACCGGGCTGCTTGACCTTGTGAAGGAGCGCGACCCCGATGCAGGAGCCTGATTACCACATAAGGAAGCTGGGGGCGCCGGACCCGGTGCTGCCCAAGGAGCTGAGCTCCGTCCAGGCGCTCTGGGCCCACGAGGACCCCTACGACCTGGAAGGAACCGACGGCATCTTCACGGACGCCATGAGGCAGGTCCTCAAGTGGCACGCGGCCAGATGCCCGTTCTACGCAGACTGGCTCAAGAGGAACTCGTTCGATCCGGACTCCCTGAAGGACGTCTCGGACCTTCCGAGGATCCCTCCGCTCCATGCCAACTTCTACAAGACGCACGTCATCAAGTCCAGGCCCGACGACGAGTTCGTCCTCACGCTGACATCATCCGGCACATCGGGCCAGAAGACGCAGATGTTCTTCGACGAGTGGAGCATCAACGCCTCGGACAAGTCTGCCGACGTCCAGTTCGGCTATTACGGGAGGGTGACCGACGTCCCCTCGGAGTTCATGATGTACTCCTACGAGCCTGCCCCCGGAGTGAACACCGGCACGCTCCGCACCAGGCAGATGATGAGGCGCTACGCTCCCGAGCACGACCTGGAGTACGCGCTCAAGTTCAACGGCTCAGGCCACGACTTCGACCTTTTCGGCAGCATCGCCGCCCTGAAGAGGTTCGAGGAGGGCGGACGCCCCGTCAGGATCCTCGGGTTCCCGGCGTTCCTGTACTTCACGTTGGAGAGGATGAGGGAGATGGGATACCCTCCGCTGAAGCTCAACCCCGATTCCCTGGTGATGATGGGCGGAGGATGGAAGGGCTTCGTGGACAAGCAGCTGTCCCCGCAGGAGTTCAGGGACTACATCCACGACAGGCTCGGTCTCCCGCACACATGCTGCCACGAGACCTACGGAGCGGTGGAGCACGGCGTCGCCTACACGGACTGCGACAGCCACCACCTCCACATCCCGATCTACAGCAGGGCCGTCATACGCGACCCCGAGACCCTGGAGCCCGTGGAGGACGGGGAGAAGGGGTTCATGAACGTCATCTCCCCGATGAACACCGGCGTGCCCGTTCCCAGCCTCCTGCTGGGGGACATGGCCGTGAAGCACCCTGCGGGGTCCTGCGGATGCGGCAACCCCGCGCCGTGGTTCGAGATCCTCGGAAGGGCGGGCACCAGCAGGAACAAGAGCTGCGCCATAGCCGCGTCCGAGATACTGAGGAGGCGCTGACATGTCCCACATATGGAGAGGCAGGAAGGTCGAGTCCCTGGACGGGCTGCTCGATAGGCTGGACGACGAGATCGAGGAGACCCTGGACACCGTCCTGGAGACATCCGAGGTCCTGGACGCCTGCGAGAGGCTCTCGGAGGAGATAAGGAACGGGGAAGCGGAGGACCTCAGGGAAGCGCTGGTCTCGGACGGGTCCGACGACCCCGACGCGATACTGAACGCCCTGGCCGAGGGCATCTCCAGGAAGTCCCTGGAAGCTAAGCTCATGGCCGAGCTGGGGACGGACGATCCCTTCGCCATCAGGCGCATGGACGTCAGGGAGCAGCACTACGAGGGCTGGAGCCCCGTGGGCGTGCTGTTCCACATCACCGCCGGGAACTCTCCCATAGTCGCGCCCATGGCCGCCGTGGAGGGGCTCCTCTCGGGCAACATCAACATACTGAAGGTCGCCGGCAACCTGGGCGACTTCGCTACAGAGGCTCTGCTGAGGCTGTGCCGCAGCAGGCCCATAGCCGACAGGGTCTACATGCTCCGCATCAGGTCCTCCCAGAAGGACATCATGAAGATGATGATGGACCGCGCCGACTGCATCAGCGCATGGGGCGGGGAGGAGGCGATAGAGGCGATCCGCAAGGAGGCCCCGAGAGGCACCCCCGTGGTGGAATGGGGGCACAAGATCAGCTTCGCATACGTCGCATCCGACAGGATAGACATTGATTCCGCCAGGATGATCGCCAAGAGCGTCTGCAGGAACGAGCAGCAGTCCTGCTCCAGCCCGCAATGCGTCCTTGTGGACACGGATTCCAGAGAGGACATCGACAGGATGGCCTCGCTCCTCGCATCCGCCCTGGACGAGATGAAGTCCGGGCCCCGCAGGGCCCCGGACCTGGCCGAGTCCGCGGAGATCACCACCGTGAAGGAGCTGCACAGGAGCGACCTGTACTACAACGACGGCGATGTCATCGAGGACCCCGACCGCACGTACAGGATCCTGGTCAGCTACTCGACGAAGTTCATGCCGTCCCCGCTGTTCAGGACGGTCTGGCTGTCCCCTCTGAAGCGGGACCGCCTCACATCGGGCCTCAGGGGCATGCGCAGGTACCTGCAGACATGCGGGCTCGTGTGCGGCATCGACGACCTGGACGGGATCTCCTCCGCGCTCTACCGCGCAGGAGTCCAGAGGATCACCCCGGCCGACTCCATGAGCGCCAGCTACCCGGGCGAGCCCCACGACGGAGGCTACGCCCTGCCGAAGTTCATGCGCAGGGTGTCGATGAGGCTGGACATCCCCATGAACGGGATAGTCTCCATGGACGAGCTCAGGGCGAAGCCCCCCTACCGCGGGACCGGCCCCATACAGGGCAAGAAGGACTACCCGCCCGTGCCCGACGAGGGCACCAGGATACTGACCAAGAGCGGGGGCACCACGGGGAAGCCCGTGTTCTGCAGCTACACCGACAACGACTACAGGCGCTACATAGTGGAGCCCGGCGTGAAGGCCATGATGGCCCTCGGCATAGACCCCGAGAAGGACGTGGTGGCCGACCTGCTCAGGGCCGGCAGCCTCTACGGCGGGATGAACTTCTTCATATCCATATTCGACAGCATGCACGTCAGCAACCTGAACATCAGCGGGCTGGACGACGTGCGCCAGGTGGCGGAGTACATGGTCACAGGCAGGGCCACCGCTGTCCTGGGCGCTCCCAGCTACATCATAAGGGTGTTCCAGGAGAACCACGACATGCTGAAAGCCTACGGCAGGATCAGGAAGATAGTCTACGGAGGGGAGATGTTCTCCTCCGCCCAGGTCCAATGGCTGAAGGACGAGTTCGGCATCGAGGAGATACAGTCCATGCTCTACGGGGCCAACGAGACCGGGACCATGGGGTACTGCTGCCGCTGGTGCGGACGCAACGAGTTCCACCTGAACTCAGAGATACAGGAGCTTGAGATCCTGAAGACGGGCTCCGACGAGCCCGTCGGCCCCGGAGAGCCGGGGAGGCTGATCTTCACGGGATACCTCAGGGAGAACGGCAGGACGTCGAGGTACGAGATCGGGGACATGGGGGAATGGATCGAGGGCGACTGCCCCTGCGGCAGGAAGGAGCCCAGGTTCAGGCTCCTGGGAAGGTACGGGGACGTCATGCGCATCGGCGGGACGTTCTTCAACTTCAGGAGGATCTCCAAGATCCTGGCCGACTCGCTCGGATACAAGGGCAACCTGCAGGTGGTCCTGGACAATCCGGACGGCCTGACGGACAGGATGACCCTGCTCGTGGACGACCCGTCCCTGACCACGGGATCCGCGCTGGAAGCCCTGACGGCAGAGTACGACTCCTTCTCCAAGACCGTGCCCCACGGGCTGATGCTCTTCGAAGTGGACTGCGTGGGGAGCGGAGGGTTCATAGTCAACTCGACGAGCCTTAAAGTCACCCCGGTGGTGGACCGCAGATGAGCCGCTCGCCCTACCTTGTGAACCGCGCGTTCAAGACGTTCGCCGCCTCCACCATACTGGCGGTCATGGCCACGTCTCTGGGAGTGATCGTGAACGGGATCATCGTGGGGAACCTGATGGGCAGCGCGGAGCTGTCCTCGGTGAACCTGGTGTCCCCGGTCATCCAGCTGTACAACGCCCTGACCGCTCTGGTCTGCGTCGGCGGGGCGACCCTCTGCGCGGTGCTGGTAGGGAAAGGGTGCAACGGGGACACCGGGAAGGTGTTCGCCGTCTCGATGATCTTCACCGCAGCGTTCTCGATCGTCCTGGCCGTCATCGGCCTGCTCGCTCCGGGATCCGTGACGGACCTGCTATGCTCCGATGCGGGCCTGAGGCCCCTGGTGGAGGAGTATGCCCGCATAGCGCTCATCGGATCGTTCGCGTACCTGTTCCTGCCCGGACTGGCCATGTTCGTCCGTGTGGACGGCTCGCCCAGGACGGCGACCCTGGCGCTGGCGGTCGCCAACATCGTCGCGCCGGTATTGTGCGTAATCCTGGTGGAGTGCGGCATGGGCCTCGCAGGGGCCTCGCTGTCCGTGGTCATCGGATACGTCATCGGGATCTGCATCCTGCTGAGGCATTTCGTGAAGAACCGGTCGAGCACCATGTTCCGCCCGGAGCGCGGAGGAGCGGGCCTGGCGCCCAAGATGCTGGTCCTCGGAGCCCCCGTGGCCCTGGCGTCCCTGATGATGGTCGCGAAGATGCTGTTCATGAACAGCCTGACCCTGGAATGGATCGGGACGGTCGGGATGGCCGCGATGGCCGTGTCGATGAACGTCCTGATGATCGCGACGATGCTCATAGGCGGGACCTGCCAGACCATCCAGCCCATAGGCGGGACGCTGTACGGGTCGGGCGACATCCAGGGGATATCCTACCTCACGAGGATGGTGGCCAAGGTCCTCCTGGTATCGCTGACGGCGATCGTCCTGCTGGTGGTCGCGTTCCCCGGTGCGTTCTGCACCGTGTTCGGGATAACCGACCCTGCGCTGACCGATTACTGCTCCAAGGCGCTGAGGCTGTTCGCCCCCTGCGCGCTCATGTACGGGGTGAACTACGCCCTGATGGTTCTGTTCCAGGTGCTCGGGCACAGGAGGATGGCCATAGTCGTCTCTGTGGTCCAGCCCCTGGCGGTGATGGCCTTCGCGGCCGTCCTCGTCCGCGCGGACACGGACCTCCTGTGGGCGTCCTTCTGGATCGGCGAGGTCGCCGTACTGGCAGGCATCGCCGTGGCATCCTTCGCCATGCGCAAGCGCGACAGCTCGCTCCACGGGTTCCTCCTGGGCAGGATGCCCGAGATCCCCACCATGGCGGTCTCCGTCAAGGGGGACCTGTCCGACCTTGACGATTCCCTGGACGAGGTCTGCGCCTTCCTCAGGGAGCAGGGCGTGCCCGAAGACAAGTGCGAGAGGGCCAGGCTGTGCTGCGAGGAGCTGGCGATGAACATCTCCCAGCATGCCGTCCACGGAGACGCCGAGAGGTCCATGGACATAGTGGCCCGCGGCGGAGAGGAGCCTTCGGTCACGATCCGCGACGACGGCCCCATGTTCAACCCGATGGCCTTCGACGGAGAGGGCATAGGGATCCTGATTGCCAAGCGCATGTGCGCGTCCATGGCCTACTCCAGGGCCATGGGCCAGAACAACGTCAGGTTCACGATGTGAGAGCAGGACCGTTCAGCCGTGAAGGCATCTCGACGAAGGGTGGGTTTTCACAGAGGCCGCTGAAGCCCTGGCAGAGCCGTCTCTGCCTGGTTCAGGGCTGAAGAAGCGCATCGGACGTTTATTCCGGATTGCTGAAAGAGCTGTTCCTTGGAGCACCGAACCAATTGAGAGCAGCTGGATCAGATGTCTATTACTCCGTGAGAATAGGTAGTTTGTAGGTTTGAAATTCCGTGAGAATGGGTGGTTAGTATATTTCGAACTTCGTGAAAATGGCATTAAACTATTCATTTATTGACTTCGAAAACATAGCTGGGTCATGCAAGGCAGAATCTTCAGGAGAAGCATATATGAAAAGATACATGATGAGGACGTGCCGCCGCGGCATATCGGCCGATGCCGGAGCTGCATCCATCATCAGCCCACGTCGGATGGCCTCGGAACAGATTGCCACGGAGATGCTATTATACGTCGGCGACAATCCGCACCTCATGAAACAGACAGTCATATCCATGGGAACGACCGCCACGGAGGCATCCGCATGACCACCAGGGTCGCAGTGCTGGGAGCCTGCGGGAGGATGGGGTCCCTCATCATCCGCCGCGTCCTCGCCACCGAGGGCATGGAGATCTCCGCCGCGTTCGACCTCGTGAACGTCGGCAAGGACATCGGAGAGGCCATCGGCGTCGGGGCCCTCAACGTCCCCGTGTCCGACTCCAAGGACCTGGCCAATGTCCTGAAGGAGTCCAAGACCGATGTGCTCATCGACTTCACCATCGCCGCGGCCACGGCGGTCAACGCCCCCGCCGCAGCCGATGCAGGGGTCAACCTCATCATCGGGACCACGGGGCTCACCTCCGAGCAGAAGACCAACATAACGGAAGCCGTCGTCAGGAACAACGTCGCCGCAGTGATCTCGTCCAACTACTCCATCGGAGTGGGCGTGTTCTTCAAGCTCATCAAGCAGGCCGCCGACTACCTCGGCGACGCCTACGACGTGGAGATCATCGAGGCCCACCACAACCAGAAGAAGGACGCCCCCAGCGGGACAGCCGTCACCGCAGCCGAGATCATCAGCAAGGAGATGGGCGGGAAGAAGATCATCTACGGGCGCGAGGGAGTCTGCCCCCGCGGAGACGAGATCTGCATCCACGCCGTCCGCGGAGGAGACATCGTCGGAGACCACACCGTCATGTTCATCGGGAACTCCGAGCGCATCGAGGTCCGCCACCAGGCCCACTCCAGGGAGATCTTCGTCGGCGGAGCCGTGCTGGCCGCCGGATGGGTCGTCAACCAGAAGAAGGGCATCGTCTACGACATGTCCGACGTCCTGAACTGAAACCTCAAAGCCCGGTGCGGGGGATCCGTGCCGGGCATTCTACAACACAGTTTCGTGCAATTGGCCTTATCCATGATGGTGATGCCTGAAACTCCGCCTCTGAGGACGTAAGATAGCCGTTGAATCCAGTTTATATATCGGTGCTCCCATCGGTAGCATGAACCTGAACCGGCCACCGGAGTGACCGTAAAAGGTTTCAATGGAGCAGTCCGACGAATCCGAGGATTGTCTGGACTACTTCAAGGACCAGAGCGATCTTTGCGAGAGGCACCTCTGGTCCTTCCTTCTGTCGGTGATTCTTTCACCTCCTTGAAAGTCGCTCTGACCATACGGCCCGCGGAGCATCCTGCGAACACCTATATCGGCAGACCCCCTACAGCACCGCATGCTCGGAACCAAAGTCGTGATAGACGGAGAGAAATGCGACGGGTGCGGACTATGCGTCAAAGCCTGCCACGAGGGAGCCCTCGAGCTCATCGACGGGAAGGCTGTCCTCGTCAACCCCAACATGTGCGACGGCCTGGGAGACTGCCTGCCGGCCTGCCCGCAGAACGCGATAACGTTCGAGAAGCCCGACGCGGGGCTGAACGTCATCGGCATGGCCCCGAGAGCGTCGGAGTACCACTGGCCCATCCAGATCGCCCTGAGCCCCATCAGGTCGGAGTTCCTGAAGGGCACCGTCGTCATCGGCGCGGACTGCACCGCGTTCGCATCCAGGGACCTGCACGACAAGGTCATCAAAGGGAGGCCCGTCCTCATCGGATGCCCCAAGCTGGACCCCAAGGAGAACATGGCCAAGATCAACGCGATCATCGCGCAGAACCCCATAGACAAGATAATCGTGATCAGGATGGAGGTCCCCTGCTGCAGGGCGCTGTCCAACCTGGTCAGATCCGCCGCAGGCGCATGCGGAAGGGATGTCGTCGTGGAGGAAGTCGTCGTGTCCCGCAGCGGAGCGGTGCTCCCGCAGTGAGACGAGGTGGAAGAGATGGGGATCAACATAGGCATCTGCGAGACCGAGGCGCCCAGCGCGCCCTGCAAAGAGCTCCGCAAGAGCGTGATCAAGGCGCATCTGGACGACCCTGCAGGGTTCGAGCAGTACATGGAGTACGACGTGAAGGTCGACCTGGACACCGCCAAGGAAGCTGTCGGAGACTGGGAGGCGTTCCTCAAGAGGAACCGCATTAATCCCGAAGTGGACGCCGTCTACATGGACAAGGTCAAGAACGACAAGGACAAGGAGCTCCTGGAGCCGCTGTCCAAGCGCGAATGCACAGGATGGATCGCCATGGAAGGCGTTCCCGACGACGTCCGCGGGAAGATCCTCGCCAAAGCCGGAGACGAGAACATCCTCACCGGATGGGACGGCCTGAGCTTCGACGAGATGAACGAGATGTGCGCCAACTGCCCCCTGTCATGGGACAAGGGCCGCGGATGCATCGGGACATTCGGACCGGACAACAGCCTCCTGCCGGAGATCGCCGGAAGGCACGGCTGCCCCATAGTCGCATCCGTCCCCGATGCGGCGAAGTCCGGGAAGAGGTTCACCTCCGAGGATGCGGAGCAGCTCCTGAAGGAGACCGAGGTCCTCAAGACCGCGCTTCCGGAAGAGGGCAAGATGATGGTCAGGCGCTATGCCGGGCCCGTCGAGCGCCTCGAAGCCGTGGCCAAGATCTCGATCTCCGAGGGCTGCGGGTTCTTCTTCTTCTGAAAACGGCTTCAGGGCAGAGGCTCGGGACAGCCCGTCCCGGGCTTCTGGCCCGAGATTTTTCACCACATCCGGTCTGCGTTTTCCGATGCAGAGCCTGCGGAATCCGCAGAATATGGACGGTTGGATGCATATTTCGTAGCGATTTGTCCGTTTAACATCCATCCATCTACATCCTTTAAATAGATTGAACGCGATTTTATTTTCAAGGAGGCAACCAAACATCAGTAAACGTAAAGACACTTGGATCTGCGGCGAGAGCGACAGATGCGCGAAGCGTTCGATTGCATCTGGTGTCGATTGCCTGTCGTGCTGACAGTCGCTCGCAAGACTCGACCGATGACCGCGACAAACCCCATTACGCAATAACATTAACCAAACAGACGGCCTGGATTATGGGCCGTCGTCTTATCCTTCGGTGCCGGCTCCCTTCTGTAGCTGCTCTTTATATCCTATAGGGCCTACGGACTTTCATGAAAGAGCTGAAAGACTATGTCACCGAGATCCCCGACTTCCCCAAGGAAGGGATCCTCTTCAGAGACATAACTACAGTCATCAACAACCCCGAGGGGTTCCGCATGGCCGTGGACGGCCTGGTGGACCTCGTCAAGGACAAGGACTTCGACCTCGTCATCGGCACCGAGTCCAGGGGATTCGTCTTCGGAGCCCCCGTCGCATACGCCCTCGACAAGGGGTTCATCCTCGCCCGCAAGAAGGGCAAGCTCCCCAGGGAGACCATCAGCGAGTCCTACGACCTGGAGTACGGCCAGGCCACCCTCGAGATCCACAAGGACGCCATCCTCCCCGGACAGAAGGTCGTCCTCATCGACGACCTCATCGCCACCGGAGGAACCACCGAAGCGGTCGTCAAGATGGTCGAGCGCCTCGGAGGAGAAGTCGTGAAGATCGGCTTCGTCATGGAGCTCGCCGGCCTCAAGGGCAGGGAGAAGCTGAAAGGCTACGACGTCGAATCGCTCATCGTCTACGAGGGCGCTTGAAATCCCTTCCGGCGGGGACGCTCCGCCGGTTTTCTCATATATTGTATGTCCTAGAATATAGGAAACTATATTTCTGGACAACTGCTAGTTCGGCTCGATGGACCTGGACTGCGGACTGCTGATAAAGAACATCGACAACTCGTTGATCAAGATGGCCAACGAATCGCTGGCAGAGGATGATATCACGTTCTCCCAGCTCCGCATAATGGCCTACATGTACGAGAATGAGGGGCACAAAGCCCACATGAAGGACATGGAGAGGTTCTATGATGTGTCCCAGCCCACGATCACAGGCATCATCAAGCGCCTGGAGCAGAAGGGGCTCGTGGAGTTCGAGCCCGACGAGCACGACCACAGGGTCAAGATCGCGGTGCTCACAGACCTGGGAGTAGAGGTGACCGAGCGTCAGGAGAACTTCCGCTCCGGGATCCAGAAGGTCCTCCTCAGTCCGCTGGACAAGCGCGAGCGCCAGCAGTTCATGGACATGCTCGAGAAGATCTGGGCCAGCATGAGGAAGGACGGCGGCATCGAGCGATGACCCTCACTTATGCGTAACAACTGATAACTAGGGCCTTCTCTGAACATGCTGGCTATGGTCTAGATTGTTTTAGAAAATAGATAAGTTTACAGTTGGAAAGGAAGAATACACAAAGCTATAAAGGGAGGATATGAAAATGGCAGTAAAGCAGACGGCGGGCAGAGACGCCCTTGGTAGGTTCGCACCGAAATTCGCAGAGCTGAATGATGATGTGCTGTTCGGTGAGGTTTGGAGCAGAGAGGACAAACTCTCCCTCCGCGATCGCTCGCTTGTAACGGTGGTCGCGCTGATGGCGCAGGGCTTAACGGACGAGAGCTTCCGCTATCACCTGACGACGGCAAAGAAAAACGGCATCACAAGAGACGAGATTGCGGAGATTGTGACCCACGCAGCCTTCTACTGCGGCTGGCCGAAGGCGTGGGCGGTGTTCCGCATGGCAAAAGAAATTTGGAATGAGGAGGACGAAAAATGATTCTGAGAGAAACATACCCGCTGGCAAACGGTGTTCAAATCCCCAAGATAGGGCTTGGCACTTGGTTTATCGATGATGAT
>CAVHQB010000018.1:0-21685 GCA_963637895.1 Lachnospiraceae bacterium | reverse complement strand
GGTTCGCATCAACGGGCATCAAGCACGAGACACGGGCAGAGATCGGGTTCGGTACGGCACGCGGGCACAGCGCAGTTCGGGCACAGCGTGGTTCGAGCGCAGTTCGCATGCACAACGAGCACAGGTCAGGTTCGCATCAACGGGCGTCAAGCACGGCAGGCGAGCACGGGTCGAGTTCGGTATGGCACGCGGGCACAGCGTGGTTCGGGCACAGTTCGCATGCACAACGGATGACGGGTTCGTGGAGAGATCCACGGGCGCGGAGTTCGAGGGACGCAGCACACATGGCGCTGATACAGCTCTGATTCATCAGGCAAGCGCGCGAAAGCGCGCTTGTTGTCAGACAACACCAAGCCTAACAGGCACATCCAAGGGCGTTTACGCCCTTGGTGTCCACCATTCACAGTTCTCCTGTACGTTTCTTCTTTAGATTATAAGGATGACATCATCCCTCTCATACCGGTAGACAAGGGGCCAATCTCCGAACCTTCTCCGCATGGTGCACTCCGATTCCATCGACATCGCTACCCATATCGTGGAGCTCGAAATCTCTGGACGGTATGCATCCGTGCCAGAGGAGCAGGATGATGGTATACAGATTGGACAGGTCTGCACCGCATCTGGCCACCCTCCTCCCGTCTTCGAGGTATTCGGGCCTTTCCATCAGGCGGTATTTCGGATCGCCGCTCATATCGTTCTTTACATGCTCAGTGCGATTCTCGGCCATGCAGCTGAGGAATTCCGGATCGGTGTGCAGGCTGCGCCTCTCTGAGATAATCCTATCGACAAGGTCCATCTCATGTCATGGTCGCTGAGGGATGACTCGTCGATCGTGCGGCAGCCGCATATATTTTTCCAGAATCTCCTGGAGATCCCTGCATCTGCGGCTGCATGCTCGGCGCATCCATGTTTCGTGCATGATAAGCTTCTCCTGAGTACACGTATATACTTCCCGCGCGAGATTCACATCCAGCGATAGAATGGAATCCAGCAAGATCGAGGAGTTCCGCAGGAACATAGGCGAGTTCAGGGAAGCGGAGAAGAGCTTCTTCTCTGGAGAGATGTCCGCGAAGGACTACAAGGGGATATCCGGCAGGTTCGGCAGCTACGCCCAGAAAGGCGGCCAGCGCGGGATGATCAGGCTCCGCATGTGCGGAGGCCATATGGACAAGGACAAGCTGGACTTCATAGTCGGGACTGTGAAGGAGCATGGGATCCGCAGGATACACACCACCACCTGCGAGACGGTCCAGCTCCATGACCTGACCGGCGACGAGATCGCCGAGATCATGGACAAGGCATTGGACCATGGGATAATCACGCAGGGCGGAGGCGGGGACAACCCCCGCAACGTGTCCGCGACATCGTTGTCCGGCGTGGATCCGGGGGAGTACCTCGACGTGTATCCTTACGCCAAGGCCGCGGAGGAGCACCTGCTCGGAATGATGGGCTCCGTGAAGCTTCCGAGGAAGCTGAAGGTCACGTTCTCCAGCTCCCCGTCCAACGAGACCCATGCCACGTTCAGGGACCTGGGATTCGTCGCGACTCCCGAAGGGAGGTTCGACGTCTGGAGCGCCGGAGGCCTGGGGAACAACCCGCGGATGGGGTGCTTGATCGCATCGGGAACCGATCCGTCAGACGTCCTCTACTATGTGAGCGCCATGGTGGACACCTTCGTCCAGCACGGGAACTACGAGGACAGGAAGCGCGCCCGTACCAGGTACATGAAGGACGACATGGGCGAGGACGCCTACAGGCAGGCGTTCCTGTCCAATCTCGAACGCATCAAGGCTGCCGGAGGGCTGGAGATCCACCCCGAGGCAACGTCGTTCCCTGTGAAAGATGATGTCCCTGTGTCCGGCGAGCGCATATTCCCTCAGAAGCAGAAGGGCCTGTACTATGTCGCGTACCATCCGGTCGGAGGGGATGTGGAGCCCGAGGCCCTGGAGAAGATAGCCGAGACGATCCGTTGCATGGACGGAGCCGAACTGCGCATATCGCCCGATTCCACGATCTACATCATCAACCTGAGCGGCCCGGAGGCCGAGAAGGTCAGGGACATCACATCCGACGGGGCATCGACCCTGTTCGAGACCTCGGTGTCCTGCATCGGAGGGACCATCTGTCAGCTGGGCCTCAGGGACTCCAACGGCCTGCTGAAGAGGATGATCGCAGCCGTGAAGGAAGCAGGCATCCCCGACGGGTGCCTGCCCAGGTTCCGCATCTCCGGATGCACCTCGTCATGCGGCTGCCACCAGGTCGGAGCCATCGGCCTCCAGGGGGCTTCCAAGGCCGTGGACGGCAAGAGCGTCCCCGTGTTCAGGATGACAGTCAACGGATGCGGCCTCCAGGGCAGCGAGAGGTTCGGCGACGAGGTCGGATCGATCCCTGAAGACGAGGTTCCCGAGATGGTCGTGGAGATCGGCAAGGCCGTGCAGAAGAGCGGCAAGACGTTCGATGCATGGCTCTCCGAAGGCGGGGAGTTCGACGCTATCGTGTCGAGATACTCTGTCTGAAGCCGTTCAGAAAACATCAAATCCATGGAGCCCGGGGCGTCCGGGCCCCATGGAAGAAAGTTCACGGTTTTGAATCGTCGGACCTGATCTTCCTGCGCATGATCTTCCCTGATGTGGACTTGGGAAGGGCATCGACGAACTCGATGGTCCTGGGGTACTTGTACGGGGCGGTCTCCTTCTTCACATAGTTCTGGAGCTCGGACTTCAGCTCGTCCGTGCCCTCGAAGCCCTGCCTGAGGACTATGGTGGCCTTGACCAGCTGCCCCCTGACGGGGTCGGGAACGCCGGTGATGGCGCATTCCAGCACCGCAGGGTGGTGCATCAGCACGCTCTCGATCTCGAAGGGGCTGATCCTGTATCCGGAGGACTTGATGATGTCGTCGTTCCTACCGACGTACCAGAAGTAGCCGTCCTCGTCCTTCCATGCCACATCCCCCGTGTGGTGGACCATCTCCTCCTTCAGGATGCGGTTGCCCTCGTCGTTGGCCAGGTATCCCACGGTTATCCCCGGCTCCCTGTGCCAAAGGCGGACGATTATCTCCCCGTCCACTCCGGGCGGGACGCTGTTCCCTTCAGGGTCCACGAGGTCCACGTCGAACAGCGGGGAAGGCACTCCCATCGATCCGGGCTTGGGCTCCATTCCTGCCCAGGTCCCCACTATCGGAGGGGTCTCGGTCTGTCCGAATGCCTCCATTAGCTTCAGGCCGGTGGCCTCGTACCATTTCTTGAACGTGTCCGGGCTCAGGGCCTCTCCTGCGATGCCGGTGTGGGTCAGCGACGAGAGGTCGTGCCCCTCCACGCCCGCGTTCAGGAACATCCTGAACATGGTCGGCGGGCTGCAGAGCGTGGTGATGCGGTGCTTCTCGATCTTGTCCATGATGTCGGACGGCTCGAACTTCTCGAACTCGTAGACGAATATCCCGCCTTCCATCATCCACGGGGCGTACAGCTTGCCCCAGGCGCACTTGATCCATCCGGTGTCCGCGATGGTGAAGTGCAGGCCGTCCGGGTTCACGCAGTACCAGTTCTTGGCGGTGACTATGTGCGCGAGAGGGTACGAGTAGTCGTGCTGGACCATCTTGGGGTTGCCGGCGGTCCCGGATGTGAAGTACATCAGCATGATCTCGTCGGACCTGTTGGGGACCCTGGTCCACTCCTCGGGAGCCGATTCCACCCCGGCATCGAAATCGATCCATCCTTCCCTCTTTCCGTTAAGGATGAACTTCTTCTCCAGCGTGGGGATGTTCTCCGAGATGTCCACCTGGTCCGCGATGTCGCAGGTCGTGGTGCATACGCATGCCTTGATGCCCGCGGCGGCGACCCTGTACTCTATGTCGTGCTTCCTCAGCATGAAGGTGGCAGGTACCATGACCGCCCCGATCTTGTGGAGGGCGATGGACAGGTACCAGAACTGGAAGCTGTGCTTCACGACCACCAGGACGTAGTCCCCCTTGGAGATGCCCTGGGATGACAGGAAGTTGGCCGTCTTGTCGGACAGGCGCTTGATATCGCCGAAGGTGAACGTCCTTTCGGCGCCGGTGATGCTGCACCACTGCAGCGCTCTCCTGTCGGGCTCCGCCAGCGCGATCCTGTCCACGACGTCGTATGCGAAGTTGAAATCGGACGGCACATCGAGATGGGCGCGGGTGACGATGCCCTTGTCGTTCTTGACTTCCCTGAGGTAGTCCTTGTACAGCCCTATCAATCGGAACCCTCCTTCTTCAGGACGATCGCCAGGAACGTGCATCCCTCGGGAGATGTGGCGATCATCCCGTGCCCCTTCCCGGAATCGTAGTACAGGGTGTCCCCCGGGCCCACGTCCACGGTCCTCCCCTCGTGGGAGAACTTCAGCGTCCCGGACAGGATGTAGTCGAACTCCTGGCCCTCGTGATGGGACAGGTGGATCTCCTTGCCCTGCTCCTCCTCGATGTACGGGGCCATGACCAGGAAGGGCTCGGCCATCTTCCCCTTGAAAGTGGCGGCCAGGTGGTAGTAGTTGAACCCGGCCCTCCTCTTGATGGGCAGGCCCGTGCCCGCCTTGGTGATCGTGAAATCGGTGAGGTGCGGGTTGCTGCCCGTGACGATCTCGATCATGTCGACCCCCAGCTTCTCGGCGCATTTGAACAGGAACGTGAATCCGAAGTCCTGCTCGCCGGATTCCAGCGCGATGTACTCCTCTTCGGTCACGCCGGTGCTTTCTGCCATCTCGGCCGTCTCGAATCCGCAGATCTCACGGAGAGCGCGGATCCTCTCTGCAATCTCTGGGATGCGGGGGTCCATGGTATCTGTGATTCTAGCCGGGCATTTATCCGTTTCTCCGGAAGCCTGCCCGATCCGGCGCGTCCGGAAGCGGGCTTCGGAGGACGCCTATGCTTCGAGGGATTCTGTGAGACAGGTCGGGGGCCGGGCGACCGAGAAGCCGGTGCGTCCGCATCGGCCCGACGGACACGATCTCCCTGTCTCCGGTTCGCTGGGCCTAGAAGCTTCGAACGCTTCGATTATATACAGATTCGAAGCACGGCCGCACGTGAAAGGTCGTCCGGAGAATCCCTTGCAGCGCATGTTCGGCGAGCCGAGGCGGGCGATCCTTGCGATGGTGCCTCCGATAGCGGTATCGCTGCTGGTGGTCCAGATCAACCAGTTCGCGGATGCGTTCTGGTGCTCAGGGCTGGGGGCGGACGCCATATCGGCGATGGCATCCATCGGGCCGCTGTTCTGGGGGTTCGCGGCCATCGGATTCGGCCTCAGCCTGGGGGCGACGGCGACGGTGTCCAGATGCCTGGGGATGCGCGAGCACGACCTGGCGGAGAAGGCCGCATCCCAGGCGATCTCCCTGTCGGTCATCATAGGGGTCGCCATCACCCCGTTCTTCATCCTCGCCGTCCGTCCGGTCGTGGACCTGATGGGCGCGGATGCCCTGATGCCGTATTGCGAGGCATATGTCTACCCGCAGCTGGCCGCAGGGACGCTGGCCATTCTGAGCGGGACGGTCGCCGGGATCATGCGCGGCGAGGGCGCGGCGACAAGGTCCATGGCCATGCTCCTGACCGGGGTGGTCGCCAACATGGCACTGGACCCCTTGCTCATATACGGCCTGAGAGGGGGGCTGACAGGCGCAGGGACTGCCACAGCCATTTCTTCCGCGGTGTCGCTCGCCGTCGCCCACTGGTGGTACAGGCATGGGAGGCTGGTCGTCGTTCCCCGCGCAAAGCACATGAGGCCCACCAGGGACGGGTTCAAAGAGATCATGGCCATAGGAGGCCCCCGCTCGGCGGAGGGCGTGCTGAACGATACGATGACCATGCTGAACGGCGCGCTCGTCATAGGCATCGGGGGCACGGTCTCGATCATGCTCTACAGCGTCACATGGAACTTCATCAACTTCTCCCAGGTCCTGTCCAGGTCCACGGGGATGGCGCTGGTATCCGTATCCTCGGCGGCGCTCGGGCAGGGAGATGAGGCGAAAGCGAGGGCAGGGTACCGTTATGCCCTCATGCTAGCGACCGGGGGGATGGGCCTCATCGCCGCGGTGCTGTTCATCTTCGCGGAGTGGGCGGTGGTCCCGTTCACCTACGCCCCGTCGATGGCAGAGTACCATGATGATTTCGTCATGGTCCTGAGGATATACGCCGTGCTGATCCCGTTCGCAGGGATCATAGACGTGGGGTCGTCCATGCTGCAGTCCCTCCGCAGATCCTATGTGTCCGCCCTGTTGGCCCTGGCCCGGAACTGCATGGTGGTCCTGCTGATGTTCTTCTACGGCCCGGTCGCGTCGATCCCGATCTTCTGGATACCGGTCATAGCTGCGGCCATCACAGGCCTGACGGCGCTGGTCCTGGTCAACCATATGTTCTCGGAACGGGCGTCCGGCGGTCAAGGTGCAATGGAAAAGCCTCATCATGGGCTGTGATTTCGTGGCATCCATATATGAGCACATCTTCTCTATGCTTCGGAGGGGTCCGTCATGGGCGAGTTCACGAAGGGAGAGTGCAGAATAGTCCTGCTCGCATGCTGCATCGGGGGCTTCATAACCCCTCTGATAAGCACGATGATGAACCTGTCGCTCCTGAACATCGGGAACGAGTTCGGTGTCGGGTCCCATCAGCAGGCCTATGTGAACACTGCGTTCCTCCTGTCTTCAGTGGTGTTCATGGTCCCCATGGCCAAGGTCGGGGACATCTACGGCAAGAAGAAGGTGTTCCTGTTCGGGAACATCGTGCTGGCGGCCGTGTGCCTTGTGGCGCCGTTCTCGCCGTCGTTCCCGTTCCTGATCCTGTGCCGGATTATCATGGGGCTCGGATCCGCCTCGCTGGTCACCACGGCCATAGCCCTGATAACGGACGTGTTCCCCTCGGACGAGAGAGGAGGGGCCATAGGGCTCCAGACCATGTGCGTCTACATCGGGCTGGCCACCGGTCCGCCGCTGGGAGGGCTGCTCAACGATGCCTTCGGATGGCACAGCCTGTTCTTCATGATAATCCCGATCGCAGCCGTTGCCATGCTCCTGATGTCCCGCTTCAAGCACGAGATCGTCGCCGATCCCGGAGCGACCATGGACTGGAAGTGCTCGGTGCTGTACGGGCTGGCCATCGCGCTCACCATGGGCGGAGTGATAAACATGCCCCAGACGTGGGCGTTCGCCATGGTCGCCGTGGGGCTGGTGCTGCTGGTCCTGTTCGTCCGCTCCCAGTCGGGGAAGGAGGACCCCCTGCTGAAGGTGAGCCTGTTCAGGCACAGGGTGTTCGCGGGCTCGTGCATAACCGCGTTCCTGAACTACGCCTCGTCGTACTCCATATCGTTCTTCATGGCCCTGTACCTCCAGAGCATAGGGGGGCTGACGGCCACGGAGGCAGGGCTGCTGATGCTCGTCCAGCCCGGGATCCAGGCCGTGGGCACGCCGTACTTCGGCAGGATGTCCGACAGGATAGCCGAGAAGAGGCTGCTGCCGACCCTGGGGATGCTGATCTCCGCATGCGGGATAGCGATGATCCTGTTCTACGGCAAGACCGCGGACTTCACGCTCATAATAGCGACGATGGTGGTCGTCGGGCTCGGGTTCTCCATGTTCGCGGCTCCGAACACGTCCATAATCATGGGCTCCGTGGACCGCACCGAGACAGGGGAGGCGTCCGCCATGGTGGCTGTCATGAGGCAGACCGGGATGATGGTCAGCATGGGCGTCGCCATGCTGTTCATATCGGTGATCATGGGGAGCATGGACAACCTGTCCCCCGAGACCTACGATTCCTTCCTGGAGGTCATGAGATGGTCGTTCATCCTGTGCGTCATCATGTGCCTGGTCGGGGCCTGCATGTCCGTCATGAGAGGGTCAGGGGATGAACCGGGCAGGACTGTCCGATAAGCCATATAAACTCCTACAAGGTTCATGCGCCACATGTCGAAAACGGCAGACGACAACTTCGAGTTCCAGAAGGTCATCGTCGTCCTGGGATTCTCCCTGATGGCGATAAAGTTCGTGGCCTACGGGCTCACAGGGTCGGTGGCCATCCTGACGGATGCCACCGAGTCCATCGTCAATGTCGTGGCGGCATGCATCGGGATGTACGCGCTCTACCTTTCCGCGCAGCCCCCGGACCGCTCCCACCCGTTCGGGCACGGGAAGATCGAGATCATATCGTCTGCGATCGAGGGGACCATGATCATCATCGCCGGCGGCCTGATCATACTGGAATCCATCGACTCGTTCCTCAACCCCGGCGAGATCCAGCAGCTGGACATCGGTCTGGTCCTGGTGGCGCTGGCGGCCGTCGCCAACTACGTGGTCGGCAGGATGGCCATAAGGAAGGGCCGCAAGAACCGCTCTCCGGCCCTGGAGGCCAGCGGGAAGCACCTGTGCTCGGACACCTATTCGTCCGTAGGGATCCTGATCGGATTGGCGGTCGTCTACGTGGCGGAGTCCATGGGGCACGACATGAGGTGGCTGGACTCCAGCATCGCCGTGGTGTTCGGCATCATAATCATGGTCACCGGAGTGGGCGTGCTGAAGAAGTCCGCCGAGGACACCATGGACCATGTGGACGAATCCCTCCTGAGCGACGTGTCCGCACTCATCTGCGAGTACAGGCACGATGACTGGATCGATGTATTCAACCTCCGCCTGATAAAGTACGGCTCCAAGATCTACATCGACATGAAGATCGTCCTGCCCAGGTCCATGACCATCGAGCAGGAGGACATGGAGCTCCGCGAGGTCAACGAAGCCGTCAGGGCGAAGTTCGGCGACAACGTGGAGATGTCCATCACCGCCGTGCCCTGCAGGGACTTCGACTGCTCCCACTGCGAGAGGAACTGCTTCGAGAGGAGGGCCGAGTTCGTGTCCATCATGGACTGGAACTCCAAGATGCTCAGCTACGGCAAGCCCCACTGCGGCGGTGAGCTGGTGACGATCGACGAGGGCCGCTGAGCCTGCCACATACTTCTAATAACCCTGCCGTGGATTACGGCACGATGGCTCAGATAGAAGTTCCCAAGGAGGTCGCCGACGCAGGCGTCTCCGATTGGTTCCAGGCCCTGAACGACCCGGACAAGGTCAAGGTCCGCAGGTATCTCCAGGGCATCGACACGTCGTCGGTCCAGGCCTTCGTCACCGAGCTCATGCGCAGGTGCACCGAGGACCACAACTACAAGCTCTCCGTGTCAGTCGGGAGCTTCGCCAGGCAGACGGAACTGGACGATTACAGCAGGTTCCTCGTGAACGAGGCGTACATCGAGGGCCTTTTCGGGGCCGAGCGCTTCGACGAGGCCAAGGAGGTCTGCTGCGAGAACCTGGACCTGTATCCTGCAGTGAAGGACAGGTTCATAGCCGACAACGGCGGCGCCCTCCCCAAGCTGGTGTCCTGCCGCAACAGGCTGATCGATATCGCCATCGGCGTGGAGTCGCAGTACGACTCCGCCGACGAGATCCTCTCCGCGTTCGTGGAGCTGGGGCTCTTGGACGAGGAGGAGAAGGGGTACAGGCTCCAGAGCATCAAGATCCACAGGATGCAGAAGACCTTCGACAACGTCTTCAACTATCGTCCGAAGCAATGATGTCTTTCCAGGGGACCATCGGGATGGCGTCTATAGCCGGCTCTTCGTAAGGGTGGACGTCCCTGATGGCCCTCACCGCCGCGGCCAGGTCCTTCTCGGCCACGGCGAACTCCAGCCTGTACTCTTCGGCGGCCTCTATCTTCCCGGGCGTGCCTATGAACGGGTCGGACCCTTCCAGGGGCCTCCATGTACCTGTGACGGGCCAATACGAGAACACGCGGTCGTATCCGGGATAGAGCGGCTCTATGCGCTCGGTGATGAGGTCCATCATCTCCTCGAGGTACTCCCTCGGCACGGATGTGGCGACCTTATACGCTCTTGTGTGCATTTCCGGGGCCTCCGCGGGCGTCCACCTCGGATATGATCCTGTCGATACCGGCGATGCGGTTGGGGATGTCGGCAGCCATCTTCGCTGCGCCCTTCTTCAGGAACGATACGCTCGCTATGGTCGCGATGAAGGACAGAGGAGGGACCACATACAGCATGCCTGCGAAGATCCCTGTGGCCTTCCTCAGGTTGTCGACGCTGTTGATCTTCTCGATGAGGTGGTTGTCGGGGACGTTCTTGAGCTTCCCGAGGAGCGATCTGTAGAGGAGCTTCTGCCCTCCCAGCACGACATCCACGCTCCACTGGACCTGTCCGAACACAGGGGCAGGCTCTCCGCAGGCCTTGGTGGTCTTGGAAAGCACGGCCTTCCTGAAGTCCTCGGCAGTGGTCCCGGGGAACTCGGTCCAGTTGTATCCCGCGGTGTAGACCGAGTGCGCATCGCTCCCTGAGATGTCGGCCCATCTTCCGGGGTAGCGGTCCATGACGAGCCTGGCGAACATGTTGCTGTAGGCGTCCGGATGCCCTCCGTTGATGGTCTCGAACCCGTCCAGGTCGAGATCAAGGATCTTCTCCTGGAGCCCGGGGACGTGGAAGCTGAACGGATGCGGGGCGATGGTCAGTCCTCCCTGCTCGCGTATGATGTCCACGGTCTCCTCCACGGTCAGCATGTCGGGGACCCTCTCGTTGAGGAAAAGCCCGATGATCTCGCCGTCAATGGTGGTGACCTCTTCTCCGACGATGACTTCGATGTCGTCGAACTGCTTGGCGTACTTCTCGGCGGCGAACGCGCCGGCGGTCTCGTCGTGGTCGGTTATGCAGACCACGTCCATGCCGTTCGCCCTGGCCTTGTCCACCTGCGTCGCAGGCTGGGCCACGGACTCCGGGAACTTCATCACGCCGAGCTTGTTGAATCCCGAGTACATCGTATGGACATGGGTGTCTGCTTTTCCCATAGCGGGGCATTCTTGATTAGGTTATTGAAGGTTTCGGAATCCCTAATGGGCCGAAACGGATGAATCGGGGGCGAGCCCCCTGGGTTTCATTCCTTGTCCTTCCGGTCGAGGTCGTTGCCGTCGTCGTCGAGGGTCCTGCCCTCGACTCCGCGGATGTCGTCGATGCTGTGGTCGACTCCTTTCTGGACCACTTCGCCCTTCGACGCATAGTACGCGACCGCGAGGAAAGCATACGCCACATACGCTATGATGCATACGAGCACCAGCACGACCACTGCGATCGCTATGACGTTCACGGCCTTCTCGAGGAAGCCGGGCTGCGTGAAGGCCCATGCCAGCGCTGCGATGATCGCGATCACCAGTATCGCTATCACGAGCAGGCCGACCGCGGACTTCCCGGTGCCTTTCTTCTCTGTGTACATCCCTTTGTCTTCCATCGTTTCCACCTCAGCTGGAGCTCTGCGGCATGTACGGGTACAGCGACATCGCCAGGTCTCCCAGGGTCATGGACTGCAGCACCACCCTTCCGGGCCCGGTGAGGGTGGTGACGAACAGCCCTTCGCCGCTGAACAGCGCGTTCTTCAGGCCGCCCACCGAGGTTATGTCGTAGCTGACGGTGTCCTGCCACGCCACCGCATGGGACGTGGAGACCTTGAGCACCTCTCCGGGCGCCAGGTCCTTGACCACGAAGTCCCCGCATCCGCAGATGAACACGATCCCGGTGCCGGATACCTTCTGGAGGATCAGCCCCTCTCCGCCGAACAGGGCGGAGGAGAGCTTCTTCTGCATCGCCAGCTCCAGCTCCACGTTGTCGTCGGATGCCAGGTATCCGGTTTTCTGGACCAGCCAGGACCCTTTCGACGTGTCGATGTCCATGATCTTCCCGGGAGCGGGATGGGCGAGGCCGACCACTCCGCGGCCCTCGGACCTGTACTGGATGAGGAACAGGGACGCTCCGGTCAGGGACCTCTTGATGCTGCCCCAGACGCCTTGCTTGGCCTTCGCCTCCATCGTGACGTTGCCTGTCATGTAGGACATGGCGCCCGCAACGGAGTTCAGGACCTCTCCCTGCTCGATCTCGACGTTGAGCATCTGCAGGTTGTCGCCCGTGATTGTGTACTTCATGCAACAGGGACCGCAGAAGGGATATGAAAAATGTGACGGTCCGGCCCGCGGAATGCACGTTCCATCTCCGTGAGATGGGAAGAAGACGGGCGGGGGCAGGGCGGTCCCCTGCGCCCCGCTCATGCGTAATAGTATTCGCCCTTGGACTTCTGCTCGCGGTCCAGCCTGGAGCCGGTCTTGTTGATCCTGGGCCTGTGGGTGTCGGCATCCCTGCGGAAGGTGATGTCCACGGCGGACAGGAACCTGTTCATCCCGTCCCTCATGTCGAAGGGCCCGTCTCCCACACCGTGGTGGCCGGGGTCTCCGCCGAAGACCATCATGGAGTCGGAGACCATGTCGAGGAAGTAGATGTCGTGGTCGACGATCATGGCGCTGCGTCCGGTCTTCTCCATCATGCGCCTGATGGTCTTGGCCGCGTTCATCCTCTGGTTGGAGTCCAGGTACGCCGAGGGCTCGTCGAACAGGTAGATGTCGGCCTCGGTGGCGAGGCACAGGGTTATCGCGACGCGCTGCAGCTCTCCTCCGGACAGGTTCCCGACCTTCTTGTCCATCAGGTACTTGATCCCGAGGGGCTCGATGACCTCTCCGTTGAAGAACCCGGATGTGACGGTCTCGTAGGCTTTGGCGTAGAGCAGGTCCTGCACGGTGCCGTCGTAGTCCCCGGTGATGTACTGGGGCTTGTAGGACACCTTGACCTTGCCGTCCATCTCCCCCGAGTCCGCTTCGATGACTCCGGCGAGGATCTTCACGAAGGTGGTCTTACCGGTGGCGTTCGGTCCGACGATACCGACGGACTCGCCGATCTTCACCGCTCCTCCGGAGATGTCCAGCTTGAACTCCCCGAAGTCCTTGGTGAGGCTGGAGAACGAGATCAGGTCTGCTGTCTGCCAGTCGCCTCTCGGAGGGGAGGCCTCGAACTCGATGGGCCTGTCCCTGAACCTTATGTTCTCCTCGGGCAGGTATCCGTCCAGGTAGACGTTGATGGCGGTCCTGACCTGCCTGGCCAGGGTGAACACTCCGTATGCCCCCTCGGTACCGTAGACCACGTTGACGTTGTCGGCCAGGAAATCGAGGATGGCGAGGTCGTGCTCGATGACCATGACCTGCTTCTCCTCGCTGAGCTGCTTGATGAGGCGGGCCATCTTGACCCTCTGGTAGATGTCCAGGTAGGATGTGGGCTCGTCGAAGAAGTAGACGTCGGCGTCCTTCATCATGGTCGCGGCCATGGCGAGGCGCTGCAGCTCTCCTCCGGAAAGCTTGGAGAGCTCCCTGTCCAGGACCTCCTGGAGGTCGAAGAGCTCCGCGGCCTCGTCCACGGTCATGCGGTCCTGGACCTTGGACAGGAGGTCCCTCACGACCCCCTTGACGCTCAGAGGGAGCTTGTCGACGTACTGCGGCTTGATGGCTGTCCTGACCTTCCCGGCGTAGACGTTCTCCAGGTAGTCGTGGAGCTCGGTCCCGGCGAAGTGCTTGAGGACCTCCTCCTTGGACGGGGGATCGTCGTAATGCCCCAGGTTGGGGACCTCCGTGCCGGACAGGATCTTGATCGCGGTGGTCTTACCGATACCGTTCGGACCGAGGATACCGGTGACAAGGCCCTTCTTGGGGACGGGCAGCCTGTACAGGCGGAAGGAGTTCTCCCCGTACTGGTGGATCATCTCCTCCTTCAGCTCGTCGGCCAGGCCGATGATCTTCACGGCCTCGAACTGGCATTTGTTGACGCAGATACCGCATCCCTGGCAGAGCGTCTCGGATATGATGGGCTTTCCCCTCTCCCCGAATGTGACGCACTCCACGCCTGTCCTGTTGAGGGGACAGAACTTGGCGCACTCCTGGTTGCACTTCTTGTTCTGGCATCTGTCGTTCAGCACTGCCGCGATCCGCATGGTCGGTTCGCATCAGGTACTTTGATTTAAAGAGTGCGGACGGCATATGCCTCCTGTCAGAGGAGGACGGATGCGCCATGGACGGGGGAACGGCAGGGACCAGGCTGCTCAGGGGAGACCAGAGGAAGGCCGTCCTCGCCCTCGCCGGGCCCATAGCCGTCGCGCTCCTGGTCCAGCAGGCCAACAACATCGTGGACAGCCTCTGGGTCAGCGGCCTCGGAGCTGGTCCCCTGGCCGCCCTCGGGGCGATCTACCCTGTGTACTGCGTCCTCATCGGCATAGGGAACGGCCTGGGGGTCGGAGCCTCTGCAGCAATAGCGAAGAGCATCGGGTTCGGGAAGAAGGACGATGCGGTAGGCTCCGCGGCGCAGGCCCTGATCATAACGGTCATCGTCTCAATCGCCGCCACGGTCATCCTCCTGCCCACCGCAGGCCCTATCGCAGAGGCCATCGGGGCGGGCGACGTGAAGGGAGACTGCTTGGCTTACGCCCATCCGATCTACCTGTGCTCGTTCCTCATCATCCTGAGCGGCGTCCTGTCTGGGATGCTCCGCGGAGAGGGCAACGCCAAGCGCTCCATGGCCATCCAGGTGGCCGGGGCTGTGACCAACATCATCCTCGACCCGATCCTGATCTACGGCCTGGACATGGGGGTCGCGGGAGCGGCTTGGGCCACCTGCATAGCGTTCGGGGTGTCCTGCGCCATCGGCCTGTACTGGTACGTCACCGGGAAGGGGATGTTCGTCCGCCTCTCCAGGAAGGACTTCAGGCCCGACCGCAGGCTGCAGAGGATGATCCTGTCCGTGGGCACGCCAGAGGCGATCGAGCTGTCCGTGATGAACTTCTTCAACCTGTTCATGTACACCTTCGTCACCGCGTGCGGGGGAACGGAGGCGCTGTCCGTCTACTCCACGTCCTGGAGGGTAGCCTACGTCCTGATGGTCCCCGCCCAGGCCGTGGGAGGCGCGATGGTCGCCGCATGCTCCAGCGAGTACGCCATGGGCCGCAACGACATGGTCTGGGACGCTTTCCGCTTCTCGCTGAAGGTCTCCATACTGACAATGGCCTGCCTAGCGGTGATCCTCATCGCGGTGGCCGACCCGGTCGCGACGGTGTTCACCCATGCGGACGACATGTGGCATCTCCAGGGCGAGATGGCCAAGCTGCTCCGCGTGATGGCGGTGTTCCTGCCCGTGATGTCAATGGTCTACACGGGGTCCTCCCTGATGCAGGCCCTGGACAGCGCCAAGGGCGCCATGTTCAACAGCCTGGGAAGGAACATCCTGCTGGTGGCGCTGTTCGCCGCCGCCACTGCCATCGCCGGGACGCTGGACTCGCTCTGGCTGGCTCTTGCCGTCGGAGAGGTCACCGGCGGGCTGATGATGGCCGCCCATGCGCTGACGGTCCTGAAGTACAAGTGCCCCTTGGGGCCCTCCAGGACGGCGTGATGTGAGCATCACGGATGCACGTACTGCCCGTGCTTCTCCGTCTTCTTCCCGTACTGTATGGCGAACTTCGGGCAGCGGTGCAGGCAAGACAGGCACATGATGCACCTGTCCTCGGTCCAGACGGGCCTCTTGTCGCGCATCTCTATCACGGATGCGGGGCAGCGCTTGGCGCAGAGGCCGCATCCTATGCACGAATCCTTGACGCGGAAGTTCTCGGTCAGCCTCATGGACTCGTAGCCCTTGTCGGCGGGCTTAGTCAGGAAGGCCGGGGTCCTGCGCTTCATGAAGTCCCCGCACCGGCGGTCGCGGACGATCGACACGAGCTCGTCTATCTCCTTTTCCGCCTTCTCGTTGATGCGCGCAACCTTCTCCTTGTCGCTCAGGTCGAAGATGGGAGTCCACGTGTCAGGCATCCTCACGCAGGCCCTGGCGGAGATCGACAGCCCGTTCCCGGCGAGGATCTCCTCCGCCTGCTTGTCCGTCCTCCCCGGAGTGGTGCCGTACGTGGCCGCGAACCACAGGTAATCGGGAGCGCGGTCGAACCTCAGCTCCGCGAGGAACTCGCGGACTATCGACGGGAGGCCCCATGAGTACGTGGGAGTGACGATGCCCACGATCCCGGACCCGTCGAAAGGCCCGGCAGGACGGTCCGATATCGGGATGGCCTCATCGCCTGTGGCCTCTGCCACGCGGCGTGCGACGTGCTCGGAGTTCCCTGTGGCTGAGAAGTAGAATATCATAAGTCTGCCTCTGTATCGGGGCTTCTCAATCAGCCTTCCTTCTTATAGCCTGCCGTCGGTCCGCAGGGATCCTGCGAAGGGATCCCCGTGCCGATCCCGGGACCATGCCCGTCCGGGACGATTATATTAATAAGGCGCGCGCGATGGACGGGACGGTACAAATGGCAAAAGTCTGCATAAATATCGCTTGGCCCTACGCCAACGGGACGATCCACCTGGGCCATGTGGCCGGCTCGCTCCTCCCCCCTGACATATTCAGCAGGTACAACCGCCTCATCGGAAACGAGGTGCTCATGGTCGGAGGCTCCGACCAGCACGGCACCCCCATCACCGTGTCCGCGGAGAAGTGCGGGATGACGCCGGAGGCGTATGCGGAGAAGTATCACGAGATCAACAAGAAGGCCATCGAGGACCTGTCCATCGAGTACAGCCTCTTCAACAAGACTCACTGCCCCACCCACTTCGAAGTGGTCCAGAGCATCTTCAACGACCTGCTGGCCAAAGGCTACATCTACACGAAGGAGACCGACCAGTACTACTGCCCCAAGTGCGCCAGGTTCCTCCCCGACAGGTACGTGGAGGGCGTCTGCCCCAAATGCGGGGCCGAGAAGACCCGCAGCGACCAGTGCGACGCCTGCGGGACCACGTTCGAGCCCGGGGACCTCCTCAGGCCCTACTGCACCCTGTGCGGCAACGCTCCCGAGATCAGGCCCACCGAGCACTTCTTCTTCAAGCTCAGCGCCTTCAGGGAACAGCTCCTCGAGTACGTCTCCTCCAAAGACTACTGGAGGGCCAACGTCAAGGCGTTCACCAAGAACTGGCTGGAGGAGGGCCTCTACGACAGGGCCATCACCAGGGACATGGCCTGGGGAGTGCCCATACCCAAGGAGGGATGGGACGACAAGGTCATCTACGTCTGGTTCGAGGCCGTCATCGGCTACCTGAGCGCGTCCGTGGAGTACTCCAGGATGGTCGGGAAGCCCGACCTCTGGAAGGACTACTGGCTGGACCCCGAGGTCAAGCACTACTACTTCATCGGGAAGGACAACATCCCGTTCCACTCGATCATCTGGCCCGCCATCCTCATGGGCCTGGGAGGATACGACCTCCCCTACGACATCCCCGCCAACGAGTACCTCATGATCGGAGGCGGAAAGCTCTCCAAGAGCCGCGGAGGCGCCATCGACGTGCCCAGCGTCCTCGCCGAGTACGATGCCGACCAGATCAGGTACTACCTGTCGGTGAACATGCCCGACACCCACGACTCCGACTTCTCCTGGGAGGACTTCCAGGCCAAGGTCAACAACGAGCTCGTGGCCGCCCTGGGCAACTACTACCACAGGTGCATCAGCTTCACCAAGAAGAACTACGGCGCCGTGCCCGAGCAGGACGACGGCCCCGAGTTCGACGAGGTCACCGCGGAGATCGAGAAGGCCCTGGCCGAGTACAGGGAGTGCCTCTCCAAGTGCGACTTCAAGAAAGGCATCAAGGCCGTCATGGACCTGGCCCGCTTCGGGAACAGGTACATAGACTCCGTGAAGCCCTGGGCCCTCGTCAAGGAGGACAAGGTCCGCTGCGGGAAGGCGCTCAACAACAACCTCAGGATCGTCAAGGCCCTCGCCGTCATGGCCTGGCCGTTCATGCCCAAGTCCTCTGAGAAGGTCTGGGGATTCCTGGGCTACGACACGAGCCTGGAGTCCGCCGGCCTCGATGCCGCCGCCGTCCCCGTTCCCGCGGGACAGGAGCTCAGGGAGCCCGTGCCCGTGTACAGGAAGGTGGAGCTGAAGCCTGCCGAGGGCGCAGAGGAGAAGAAGGAGCAGAAGCAGGAGAAGAAGGAGTCCAAGCCCGCCGAGGCTCCGACCGGGCCGTTCGCCATGTTCAGGCGCATGGACCTCCGCGTGGGGACCGTGGTGTCCGTGGAGGACCACCCCGACGCCGAGAAGCTGTTCGTCCTCAAGGTGGACTGCGGCGAGGGAGAGCCCAGGCAGCTGGTCACCAACCTCAAGTGGCGCTACTCCGCCGACGAGATGATGGGCAGGAGGCTCATCGTCATCTCCAACCTGAAGCCCGCCAAGTTCCGCGGGGTCCAGTCCATGGGGATGCTCACCGCCGCCGACGACGAGTGCATGGGCGGGGACACCGTCCACCTCCTGGCGCCGTCCTGCGACGTCCCGAACGGGACAAGGCTGGACTGCGGCGTCGAGGGCACCAGCAGCCGCATCGAGACCAAGCACGTGGAGCAGATCGTCATGAAGACCGTCCACGTGAAGGACGGGAAGGCCATGGGCATCGACATGCCCGCCGATGCGCCTTCCGTGGTCATCGCCGTCATCGACGGGGACGATGTCATGATCCTCGGCGACGGCAAGGGATGCTATGCCACCATCGACGGTGACATCCAGGACGGTGCGAACGTATTATGAAAGCAGATCTGCACGTCCACACGTGCTACTCCAACGACGGCAAGACCACGATGGAGGAGCTCATCGAGTACGCCGAGAGGTTCGGGATAGGCTGCATAGCGGTCACCGACCACAACAGCTTCGAGGCGTACGGGCAGCTCAAGGACAACGGGCGTGTGATCATAATCCCCGCGGAGGAGGTCTCCTCCGCGGAGGGCCACATAGTCGCGCTGGGGATCGACAGGCTGATCCCCCGCGACAAGTCCATCCAGGAGACCATAGACCTCATCCACGAGGCCGGCGGGTACGCCTTCGCGGCGCATCCCTACCGCTGGTGGTCCGGCCTGGGGGAGAAGAACACCCTGGCGTACCCCTTCGACGGGATAGAGGCCAGGAACGGGCGCTCCACGCCCAGCGGCAACAGGAGGTCGCAGAGGCTGGCGGCCCGCATCGGGAAGCCGATCAGCGCCGGAAGCGACGCCCACACCCCGCGCCATATCGGAGAGGGGTACGTGGAGCTGCCGGACGATCTCAAGACCTGGCAGGAGGTCGTCGAGTACATCATGAGCGGGAAGGTCACCGCTTCCAGCAGCGACAGGCACATCAAGGCCACTCTGAAGTACGGGTTCAAGTCCATCGGAGAATGGCTGCTCCGCGGATGCAAGAGGATGTGAAACTGGTCCGCATCAGGAGCGCTCGGTTGATCTGCCATTTCCGGCGCTCGTGCTTCAGTGGACGTTTTGGCGGTTTTGTAAAGAATCAGGCTGATATGAGGCTCACGGGCCACCTTTCCAAGGAATTATCGGTGGCATGTTTGGCCTCAGGCGGCGGAGCGCACATGGATCAGGAAAAGTCCGAACGCATCTTGCCTGCGATATCGGCATAGACTGTGGCCTGTTCCAGAAGCACAACGTGTTCGATTTCCTGGAACTGCCTGCCCTGCAATGGCAGTCCATCGAGAACACGGTGATGGACATCGATGAGCACATCGAAGCGCGCTCCTGAGACTGCTCAGAAGTCCAGGAACGGAACGAGGTTGCAGCATCTGCATGCGATGCAGAGCGTCTTGAACGTGCCGGAATCGAGCCCCTGTTCTGATTCTATCCTCTTCAGCATCATCCCGAGACGAGCGAGCCTCTCGGCATCCATAGGCGGGATCTCCCCCAGCTCCGATTTGGCCCTTTCAACGTCCTTGGACGGGATCTTCTTGTGCTTGAGGTCCGAGAGCACGCCGCGTGAGGCCATCTCCCTCATGCATCCCTCGATCTCCTCATCGGTCTCTCCGAGGCCGGCATAGAGGCTCGTGGCCACGCGGCCCTTGCCGAAGACGTCCACCGCGTCCTCGAGGCAGCGGACCGCATCGTCCATGTCCTGGTCTCCGTTGAGGTATGCGAAGATGCGGGGCACAGTCGAGCCGACGTTCAGCTTCAGCTCGTCCGCGCCTGCGTCTTTGAGCTTGACGAGCTCGTCCTTGGGGCAGGGCCGATACCTGAGGCCTATGGGGGTGCCGGGCCAGGCCTCGCGGATCATGCGTATCGAGGCGATGCAGTATTCGGGGGACGCATCCTTCGCGATGCCCACGGATATCCCGCGGACGGCCCCCGTGTCCATGAGCCTCTGCAGTTTCTCCATGATCTCGGCTTCGGGCACGGCGGGGTCCAGCTTGACGTTGGCCTGGAACGGGGAATGGCTGTGGCTCTTGACCAATCCCACATCCTCGGCCAGCACGATGCCGTCTTTCGACAGCGAGAACCCTGCGCCGTCCGGGGCGAGCTCGAACTCCCCCTCGGTCTCGGAGTACTTCTTGGAGATGCGAGACCTTCCGAAGGACAGGATGAACGATCCCGTGCCGTCCTCTCTGGGCTCGGCGGCAGGATGGGAGAACCCTGCAGGGACCTTCACGTTCCCTCCGAGGATCAGTATCGATTTCAGCCTGAGCTCATCGGGGACATCGCCCGTCGTTGTATCGCAAACGTTCTCTCCGTCCATGGGACATTCTCCGCACGGCCTCCTCCAAGGGAAGGCAATGGGGGTTGGATGGTACATCCATAAGATAATGGTATCCGAACGTGTCAGAAAGGCTCCACCGGAGCCGGCTCGGTGAGGCAAGGATGATAATCTCACGGCTGCTACCCCTCAGCAAGCGGGACCGCGATCCAAATGGAACCCAAGAACGTGCTCCAGATAACCCTCCGCGAGGACTTCAGAAGATGGCTGGAGGAGAACCATTCCATAGAGCGCGAGTGCTGGATCGCCCTCAAGAGAGGGGCTCCGGCCGAGGGCCGTCTGTGGTACCTCGATGCCGTGGAGGAGGCCCTGTGCTTCGGATGGATCGATTCCACCACGAAGTCCGTCGACGGGGTCACGCTGCAGAGGTTCACTCCCCGTGCGAAGAACAGCAGATGGTCGGAGCTCAACAAGGAGCGCTGCCGCAGGCTGGAGAGGCTCGGCCTTATGACCGATGCGGGAAGGGCCGTGCTGCCGGACATGTCCGAGCAGGGGTTCGCCGTATGCGACGAGGTGATGCTCATGTTCTCCCGGGACCCTGCTGCCTGGGAGAGGTTTTCGTCGTTCCCGGAGCTCTACCAGAGGGTCCGCATAGACACCGTCCAGAGGGACATGAGGGACAGGGAGGCCTTCGAGAGGAGGATGAGGAAGCTCATCGACTGCTCCCGCGAGGGCGTCATGTTCGGAGAATGGAACGACAACGGGCGGCTTTTGGAACGATGAGACAGCCCGGAGCAGGATTCAGCTGAACCTCGGGCCATCCTCCGGGACGGGGTCCATATCCTTGATGAAGGCGCAAGCGAACAGAGGGTAATGCTCTACTCCGTCTTCGTCCACGCGGACGTTCCCGGGTTCGAGCATGATCCTTCTGGCGATGTCGAACAGGCTGCCTACCTTCTGCAGAGACGGGGCCGTCCTATCCTTTCCCGATTTCACTTCGATGACCGCCACGCCGTCCCAGAACTCCAGGACGAAGTCGAGCTCCATGCGGCCTGAGCCCTTGTTCTTGCTGTAGTACCTGGGCTCCAGGCCTGCTTTCGCCATCTCGGATGCGACAACGTTCTCCGTCACTGCGCCCATGCGGTACGAGTCATCACCATTGTAGATGGCTTTCTTGGCCTTGTCCCCGTACATGCTCAGCAGCATCCCCGTGTCGGACATGTACACTTTGAATGAATCGCGCCTGACGTATCTCTTGAGCGGCAGCGCAGGCTGGTCCACACCGTAGCAG
>CAVHQB010000017.1:14567-21713 GCA_963637895.1 Lachnospiraceae bacterium | reverse complement strand
GGATTTCGTCCTGGCGGACGGCAAGAAGGTCACCCCCATCGAAGTGAAGCGGCCGATTCGACCCCTCATGCATCGCTCGACGAGTTCATCGCGAAGTACAAGAAGATCGTAAGAACCCCACCGTCATCCGCCCACGGGACCTCAGGACGAACGATGGAACCACATGCATCCCCATCTGCATGACTCCGTTCCTGGTCGAAAAGGACGAAGAGGAACTTCCGCCTCTGCCATTCTGAAACAATGTGACCGAGATGATGATCGATTCCGGATGAATGGCAACGGCTTCGCAATGTCAGACGAGAGGGCAGGAATGACCTGACATCCAGCAAGACCTATAACGGCTGGGGCCTATCCAGAGCCGATGAGGAAGAAACAGGGCACCCTGATGGACTTCAACCTGGAACCGACCGGGTTCTCGACCGCGTTCACAGACGAGGACCGCTCGGACCCGAGGTCCTCCCGGCTCGTGAAGGCCTTCGAGGATTCCAAGTACGGCGCGCTCTACGACCTGGCGTTCGGGGACCGCGAGGAATGGTTCTCCCCCTCCCTCGACTACCTCTACACCGTTGCCAACGAGATGGTCGCGGAGCTGGTCCGCACCCCCGACATCAACGAGCTCAGGGACAGGGCCGAGATGGAGCCCGACCCCGTCGCCCTTGGGAAGCTGGCCGCCCGCGTCCCGTTCATCAGGGGGTCGGACTACGTCGACTCGGACTGGGTGTCCACGATATGGTCCCATCTCCTCCTGGAGTACAGGTTCGATGTCAGGGCCTTCGACGGCGATGTCACGGCGTATTTCTCCTCCAAGAACGACAGGCTGAAGACCCCTGGCAGGATATTCTTCCATCTCGTGGAGGACAGGAAGCTCGGAGGGTTCGCATTCGTCGCATCGTATTCATCCGTGTCCAACGGGAAGATCTCCCATCACCCCCTGGCCAACGCCCTGAGGGAATACTCCGGCGACAAGAGGAAGCTTCTGCAGCTGCTGACCGGCCTGGAGTCCGTGGCGGACCGCAGCCCGCTCATGTCCTCGCTCATAGAGAGCGGCGAGCTGTTCCACCCCCTCTCCTTCTCCCCCGATGACGCGTACACGTTCCTCAAGGAGGTCCCGATCTACGAAGAGGCAGGGATCATCTGCAGGATCCCCGCATGGTGGAAGAACCGCAGCAGGTCCATGTCCGTGGAGATGGTCGTGGGCGACAAGGGCCCGTCCCTGTTCGGCGCCGAGTCCCTCCTATCCCTCAGGCCCGCGGTCGCCGTCGACGGCGAGGAGCTGACGGAAGCGGAGATCCGCTCCATCATAGAGTCGGGGCGCGGGCTCGCATTCATCAAAGGCAAATGGGTGGAGGCCGACAAGAGCACCCTGGAGAGGGCGCTGAAGCTGTTCGAGGCGCCCGATGCGGAGCAGGTCACGACCGCGGAGGCCCTCAGGATGGCCGCCGGCCTGGAAGATTCCCCCTTCCCCGGTGCGGAGGTCCGCGGAGGGAAATGGCTGGAGGACATGGTCCGCCGCATGAGGGAGGCGGATTTCGAGGACGTAGACCTGCCGGAGACGTTCAAAGGGACCCTGAGGCCGTACCAGAAGCGCGGTTTCAACTGGCTCTGCCAGCTCCGCGCCCTCGGATTCGGCGCATGCCTGGCTGACGACATGGGTCTGGGGAAGACTGTGCAGGTCATCGCATACCTTGAGAAGCTCAGGTCGTCCGTTCCAGACGGCAGGCACCTGCTGGTGGTCCCGGCGTCCCTGATGGGGAACTGGCAGAGGGAGATCGCGAAGTTCGCCCCGGACATGCCCGTCTCCATAGCCCACGGGAAGGGCCCTGCGGGAGATTCCTTCCTCACGATCACCACATACGGCATGGTCCGCACCAGGAAGGACATCTCCGAGAAGGGATGGGACTCCGTCATAATCGACGAGGCCCAGGCCATCAAGAACCCCGGCTCCGCCCAGTCCAAGGCCGTCAGGGCCCTGAAGGGATACAGGCTGGCGATGACCGGGACCCCTGTGGAGAACAGCCTGTCCGACCTGTGGACGCTGTTCGACTTCACCAACAGGGGCCTGCTGAGGACCGCATCGGAGTTCAGGGACTACTCGAAGAAGATCGCCGGCGACCCCGACATGTACTCGAAGATACGCAACGTCACATCCCCTTTCATCCTCCGCAGGCTCAAGACCGACAAGCGCATCATAGACGACCTGCCGGAGAAGACGGAGATCGACATGGATGTCAGGCTGACCAAGAAGCAAGAGGTCCTGTACAAGGACTACATGCAGCAGTTCGCGGACAACCTGGCCATGTCCGATGACACGTCCAAGAGGGGGATCGTCCTGGCAGCCATCACCAAGTTCAAGCAGATCTGCGACCACCCCGACCTGTACCTGGGCACAGATTCCTTCGACGAGTCCGAGAGCGGGAAGCTCCAGGTCATGCGCCAGATATGCGAGAACATAAGGGACAGCGGAGAGAGGGCGCTGATATTCACGCAGTACCGCGAGATGACGGGACCGTTGTCGTCCTTCCTCGAATCCGTGTTCGGAAGGAGGGGGTTCGTCCTCCACGGAGGGACCAGCCTGAAGGACAGGAACGACATGGTCCGCAGGTTCAACGACGGGAACGAGTACATCCCGTACATGGTGCTGTCCATCAAAGCGGGAGGAGTGGGGCTGAACCTGACTGCCGCCAACCATGTGATACATTTCGACAGATGGTGGAACCCGGCCGTGGAGAACCAGGCCACCGACAGGGCGTTCCGCATCGGGCAGACCCGCAACGTCATGGTGTACAGGCTGGTCTGCCAGGGGACCATAGAGGAGAAGGTCGCCGAGAGCATAGAGAGAAAGAAGGAGCTGGCAGACATGGTCGTGGGAGCAGGAGAGAACTGGATCGCCGATCTGAGCAACAGCGAGATCCTGGACATGTTCAGGCTGGAGTGATGGCATGGACGGAGACATCATGGAGCCTGTCAGGGTCAAGGGCCGCACGATAGCGGAGAGCTGGTGGGGGAAGGCATGGAACGCCAACCTGGAGAGCTACTCGGACTTCGAGAACCGCCTTCCCCGCGGGAGAACGTACCTGAGGAACGGGTCTGTCATCGACCTGAAGATCGACGGCCGCCGCGTGCGGGCGAAGGTCAGAGGGAGCTCGCCGCGCCCGTACAATGTGCAGGTGGACATCGCCGAGCTGGACCGCAGGACCGAGAAGAGGATCGTCGACGAATGCGCGGGGAAGGTCTCTAACGTGGAGGCCCTTGTAGAAGGCAGGTTCCCGGAAGAGGTCGGGAAGCTGTTCCTCTCCCAGAACGGCCTGTTCCCCCGGCCGTCGGAGATCAAGTTCTCCTGCTCCTGCCCGGACTTCGCGTACATGTGCAAGCATGTGGCTGCGGTTCTGTACGGCATCGGGAGGAAGCTCGATTCCGACCCGACGCTGTTCTTCAAGCTCAGGGACATAGACATAGACGGCCTAGTCGGAAAGACCGCCCAGGCTAAGCTGGAATCCATGCTGGCCAATGCGGACCGCCCGTCGTCCAGGATACTGGACGGAAACAGGGTCGCCGAGCTGTTCGGGCTGTCGCTGGACGAGGGCGATGGAGCACCGGAAGCAGCAGCGCCTGAAGCACCGATCGCCGTCCCGGACATCGGATGCGAGCTCCCCGACAAGGCTGTGGAGGCCATCAGGGAAGCCGCGAGGGATGCTGTCGAGAAGGCGGTCCTGTCCCACGATCCTCCGAGGAGAGATGAACTGTCCGATGGCCTTTCCCAGATATTCTTCGGAATCGTCACGGACGACCGGTTCAAGGGCCTGGACCCGAACGATGTGCTGATGGCCGTCGCAGCTATGGCGGACGTCTACGTCGGAGCCATGGCATCGTCTCCCCACAGGGAGGCAGACTACCTCATAGCGGAGCTCATAGAATCCGCCAAGGCAGGCAAAGGCGCATCGGCATTCCTGGATCTGGACATCTGACCAGGATATCGAAGAGTCCGATGGTGAATCGGCATATCATCGGCGGATCCATACCTGTTATATCTGGAACAGCGGACTGCATCAAGTTACAACCATGTCATTTATTACTGGTATTACAATCATTACAAACGACGGTTAATATAATCGGCCGTCCTTCAAGATACATGGCATCCGAGAACGGCATGATGGACATGATGGCGGACATGAGCCCGTGGGAACTGAAGCAGCTCGTGCTCCGCATGAGCGAATCCCTCGGCGAGAACAGATCGCTTGAGCTCGTCAAGGACGCGGTCGGCGGCGGCATACGCTGCGACAGGGCCCATGTCGCAGAGGTCATCTCCGTCGCCCTGAAGTCCAAGGAGCAGCTGTTCTTCTCGGGAGCCCCCGGAATGGGCTTCAACGAATGCCGCAGTCCAGCAGACCTCGCATACATGCTCTCATCGGAGGCAGTCAGGGAATCTTGCCGGTCCGAAGTGTCCTCGCTCGTGAGGACAGGCAGATCCAAGGATGCGGAGACCTATGTCAGGAACATCGCTCGCACGCTCGACAGCGCCAGGTGCGCCATGACGGAGCATGCCCCATCATGCTGCAGGGACATAGGAGACTGGTTCGTCCATTGCCTGGAGAACGGCGATGTCATGGGCGGGTTCGAGTTCTGAACCTGCCATCCCCCTCAATGGGCGTCCGGTGACCGCGTCGGGATGCCATGAGCAGGACCGAGGCGTCAGCGTGCATCCACGACGATGGCCGGGAACTTCCCATCGAAGGCCATCCCGTAGAGATGCGTGGACCATTTCATACCGCTGCAGTGTCTGCCATCATCGATCTGTCCGCCTCGACGTATACAATTGAACATTTTAGTCAACATTTATTGGATGATTGTCTATAATTGTCATCATATCTCAGTTATATTCATATAACATTAGACATTCGTCTAATCTATCTCAATCATGAGATACAAGTGTTGGAGTGTTCGAAAAATGAGGTTGATCGGAAAGGCGATGCTCGGGCTGTTGGCCCTGCTGTCCCTCACGGTGTTCATCCTGCCTGAGGCATCTGCCGCCACCGCGGGGTTCGGCGAGCAGATCGATGCGGATTCGTCGCTGTTCATGTTCTTCTGCGGTCTTCTGGTGTTCATCATGGCGCCGGCGATCGCACTGTTCTACGGAGGAATGCTCAGGAAGCAGAGCATGACCTCCATGATGGCCCAGTGCATAGGCGTCATGGCCCTTGTCGGAGTCATATGGTGGGCTGTCGGATTCAGCCTGGCCCTGTCTGGAGACGGGAGCTTCATAGGCAACCTGGACTACGCGTTCGGGAAGGGCCTGTCGATTTCTGAGACGTTCACCGGAGAGCCCGGCATCCCGTCGATGGAGTTCATGCTGTTCCAGGGCATGTTCGCCATAGTCACATCCTGCATAGTGTTCGGAGCCACTGCGGAGCGCGTCAGGTTCCCTGTGATCCTGCTGTTCCTTGCGATCTGGTCCTTCCTTGTCTATGCGCCCATGGCACACATGGTCTGGGGCGGAGGGTTCCTCTCCGACGGGCTGACCAACCTGGGACTGCCCGCGCAGGACTTCGCAGGAGGAACCGTGGTCCACATGTGCTCCGGTATCTCCGGAGTGGCGGCTGCCGTCGCCATCGGGAAGAGGAGCAGCAAGATCTCCAAGGGAAGGACCCACAACGTGCCCCTGATGTTCCTGGGATGCATGGTCCTGTGGCTCGGATGGTTCGGGTTCAACTGCGGGTCCGAGGGCGGATTCGACGACATCGTCGTGCTCGCCGCGATCAACACCCTCCTGGCCTCGTGCACGTCCACCATCGTGTGGATCGCCATCCAGTACCTGCACGTCGGCCGCGTGAACGTCACCGGTCTGTGCGCAGGAGTGCTGGCCGGACTGGTCGGAATAACTCCCGGATGCGGGTTCGTCGACCCCTGGGCGTCTGTCGTGATCGGAGCGATCGCATCCGTGATCTGCTACCTCGGGATCATATTCATGCGCGACAAGTCCGGAGTGGACGACGCTCTGGATGTCATGGGTCTCCACGGTATAGGAGGTATCTGGGGAGCCATCGCCGTCGGGATATTCTCCGTCGCAGGATACAGCTGGTGCGGGAACGGAGGCCTCATCGAGGGGCAGGTGGACCTGCTCCTGGGAATGATCGTCAACGTCGTGGTCACACTGGTCTACTGCTTCGTCGTCTCCTTCGTGATAATGAAGGTCATCGACGTGGTGCTCAAGAGGACCACCGGCAAGGGCGCTGCGCTCTCCGAGAGCGAGCAGATGATCGGAGCGGACATAATCGAGCACGGGGAGTCCTCGTACCTGATGTGAGGTGAGCTGGATGAAGATGGTAATCGCGATATTCAGGCCTGAGAGGCTGCAGTGCGTCAAGGACGGACTGAAGGAGATAGGGATCAACGGGATGACCGTGTCCCACGTGACCGGCCGCGGAGAGCAGATGGGCCTCAGGTTCACCACCAGGGTCGGAGAGTTCATCGTGGACGAGATCGAGAAGGTGAAGATCGAGACCGTGATCGAGGACGAGGACCTGGACAAGGTCATCGCCACGATCAGGAAGTTCGCCGAGACGGGGAACCCCGGAGACGGGAGGATATTCGTGGTCCCCGTGGAGCAGTCCCTGAAGATCAGAAGCAACTGATCCGACCAAAACTGCCGGCTGGTGACGGCCGGCGCCCTTCCACTTTTATTATATTGTATATGGACGCCGAAGACGTGCGCTCATTCGAAAATCGGAGAATGTGAGATGGTGCGATTGCCGGGAATCGAACCCGGGTCAGAAGCTTGGGAAGCTCCCGTCCTAACCGCTGGACTACAATCGCAACGAACCCCCCGATGAAGTTATACTATATAAAATCCACAAACAAACCGTATAAATACCCGTTGTCGGTACGGAAACCTGCGGGCCCGTGGTCTAGGGGTTATGACGTCGCCCTTACAAGGCGAAGGTCGCCGGTTCAATTCCGGCCGAGCCCACCATCTCATCATTCTCGTTGCAGCACTGTCGCTTCAAGGCCCCAGCATCGTGATCGGCACCACATACACCCCGTCGTTGCGACGGTACGCGTACTCTGTCAAGCCGCATATGACGCACAGCATGGAAGGCATTCAAGGCCTTGTCTATCTCCTTCTCGGCCAGCCTCTTCCTGTATCCGTCG
>CAVHQB010000017.1:0-14497 GCA_963637895.1 Lachnospiraceae bacterium | reverse complement strand
TTCCCGAACTTTCATGATCCGGGCTGTGTAAGGGGGCGGGCCTCCCCGCCCCCGTTTCGCCTGGTCAGGCCTTTCCGCAGACCAGCATCTTGTACGCCGTGCCGTACTTGGAGAAGGCCCTCGGGTAGGCGTGCACCGACGACAGCGTCCTCGACAGCCACAGCGGCACCGCGGTCCCGGTCTTCAGCTCCAGGATGGAGCATCCCTCAGGGATGATGTCGGTGCCCTCCATGGCCCCGTCGAGGTCGAAGTCCTTCAGCGTCGCCGTCACGTTCCTGTCGAACGTGGCCCTCAGGTCGCATCCCTCCGCGGACTTGAACGACTCGCGGTGGTACCTCATGCCGACCTTCGGCCCGATGGTGGGGTACCTGTCGCAGAACGCCTCGATCTCGTGGCCGATCTGGCTGTCGGGCATGTCGGCCTGGCAGTCCCCCAGCCAAAGCATGGCGTCGCTCTCGTCCATCGAGACCCTGCGCTTGTACGTCACGGAGTCGCACTTCTTCTTGATCTCCACGAACACGGGGTCCGAGGGATCGGAGGAGTACTTCCTCACCCTGAGCTTCTCCTTGTACGCCGGATGGGAGATGGACCTCCTGGCCAGCGTGTAGGTGTCTGTGTCGAGGTAGATGTTCCGGATGTCGCTCACCGCGTACCTGTCACGGTCCATCCTCCCCTCGAACGCCTCCATGACGGCGTCCATCTGCTCCCTGTCCAGGAAGTACTTGATCTCGTAGCGCTTGAAATCGCTCTGGTACGCCATGCGATCACAGCTCCGTGTACTGTGCGGGAGCGTGCCCGAGGGACACCTCGAGGTTCCCGTTGATGCAGCGGATCTCGTCGATCATCTGCTTCTCGTTGCAGTCGGCGTTGAGGATGACGTCGTAGGTGAGCTTGTACATGCTCCCCATGTTCACGGTCTTCACGCTGCTGAGCTCGAAGCTCCTGGCGTGCTTCGCCAGCACCTCGTCGAAGGCGCCCTTGAAGTCCAGGTCCTCGGGGACGGTGATGCGCAGGGTGAGGGGGGTCTTGGCGGACCATCCCTGAGAGTAGGTGTTGTACAGCAGGCATATGGCGCACATGATCGCGGTGAACACCAGCGCATAGCCGATGAACCCCATCCCGATCAGCAGGCCGGTGCTCATGGCCAGGAAGATCATCCCGATCTCCTTCGCGGTGCCGGGGGCGGAGCGGAAGCGGACCAGGCTGAATGCGCCCATGACCGCGATCCCTGCGCCGATGTTGCCGTTGACCACCTGGATGATCACCGACACGACGGCCGGGATCATCCCGATGGTGAACATCAGGCTCTCCGAGTGCTTGGTGCGGTAGCGGTAGACCAGCGCTATCGCCAGTCCGACCGCCAGCGAGCATCCGAGGCAGGCGAGGAACGTCTCGATGGTCGTCCCCGCCGTTATTATGCTGTCGAATATGCCCATGCGATCAGCTCCTGTAGGCTCCGTCGGAATCGGCTCCGGACACGGAAGACGCGGTCGTGATCGTGGCAGAGGAGGATCCGAGGTACACCACATAGGCGGAGAACGAGGCGTCCATCTCGACTGCGAGGGAGATGCTCCCTCCGACGGATGCGACGACGTACTGCCCGGAGGTCACCCTCATGGAGGTCGCCTTCCCGATCGAGGAGAAGTTGCTGCAGTAGACGCACTCGGAGTTCGCCATGTCGCCGCTCAGGCAGATCCCCAGGAGCCTTCCTCCGGAGAACGTGTACCCGCGCTCGGTGTCGATGGCGGAGTCCGAGGGGCCGTTGCTGATGACGATGACGTCTCCGCCGGTCATCACGAAGCCCTGGTAGGATGTGTAGGAGTTGGAGTCGATGCCGTCTCCGCCTGCGCGGATGAGGATCGTGCCTCCGGAGATGGAGATCCCTGTGCCGGAAGTGCCGGTGGAGTTGAACCCGTCGTCCTCGGAGATGACGACGATGTCGCCTCCGGAGACAGAGATGGTGTCCCCTTCTATTCCCTCATAGCACTCGGAGACCCTGATGGTGCCTCCGGTTATGGTCAGGGCGCCGTCGGCGTGGATCCCGTCGTCGCCGCTGCTCAGGTTCAGGGTCCCGCCGGTGATGGTGACGGTGCCGTTGCAGTGGACGGAGTCGTCCTCGGAAGCCACGGTGATGGTCCCGCTGACTATGGTGAGGTAGGTCTCGGCCTTCAGTCCCTTCGCGGACGGGGAGTCGGAATCGTCCCTGTCGTCCCATCCTCCGGGGTTCCCGTCGGGCATCCATTCTCCGGGACGGGTCTCTCCGTTGCCTCCGGGGCCGGCCTCTCCGGGCATGGCGCCTGTGGTGGCTGTCGTGGATGTTGTGGAGTATCCTGCGTAGGAGCCGGTGGACACGTAGATCGTCAGGGAGTAGGAGGTCTGCTCGATCTCCAATCCGTATGCGGCATCGATGCCGTCGTACATGGCCAGGATGGTGAGCGAAAGCGCTCCTTCGTCGGAGCAGAGCCTGACTATGCCCTGCTGCTTGATCGTGCCGTCGTCCTTCGTCTTCGCTTCGGTGTTCGTGGTCTTGATCCCGTCTCCCTGGCGAGCGGTGAGCGTTATGGTTCCGGACTCTATGGTCATGCTGTCGTTGCCCTTGAGGGCGTTGTCGATGCAGTCCACAGACAGGGTGAGGTTCTTGACGGACAGGTCGTCCTTGGAGTGTATCCCGTTGTTGCTCTTGCTATAGACGGTCAGGGAGCCGCGTCCCTGGACGTCCATGTCGCATGTGGAGTATATGGCGGACGAGATCTCAGCATCGTCCGTGACCTCGCTCCTGAGGTCGTTCACAGTGTTGGTGGTGCCGTTCTTGGCGCTGACGGTCAGCTTGTCGGCGCTCGTCGCCACTATGGGCGCGTTGTTGTAGCTGGTGATGGTGACGCCTGCGAGGACGAGCTTGAACTCGGCATCCTCGCCGATCTCGATGACTATGCTCCCGTTCAGGGTGCCGGTGATGGCGCATTCGACGTCCTCTTCCGTTCCGGAGAACGTTATGACGGTCTCTCCGTCGACGGTGGAGACGGTATGGCAGCTGGTGCCCGATGCGTAGGTGATGGTGAGCCCGGAAACTGTGTCCTCGTCGGTCTCGGTGCTGTCGGAGCTGTCGTCGTCTGCGGTGTCATCTGAGGTGTCGTCTGTAGTATCGTCTGTAGTGGTGTCGTCCGTCGTCGTGCTGTCCGAAGATGAGCTGCTGCCATCTTCCGCCGGCCCGTTCTCTCCGGGCCATGCCATCGCTGCCGCGCACACGGCCAGTGCCGCTAGCAGCAGTACTCCTGCTATGATTGTGATGCTCTTCATGAGGTGTTCCTCCTGATGGTGATGTTTGCCGGCGCGCTGGGCGCCATGTCATCTCACAGGAGGATCTGGCCGCAGGTGGTCACACCCGTGTAATAAGAGAAAACGTCCGCATGGGGCCATGCACGTTCGGTGCATCCATACGGCGATGGGTCCGGCAGGGGCTCCGATCCGGGATCCTCGTCGTCCGCTTCCGCTATGCAGGGCTCGCCGGGCAAGGCTCCGTCGTTGTCGGGAGCATCGTCGTCCCCGTCCTTACGGTCGATGCCGACGGATCCGGTGGACAGTATGTCGTTGAGGTCCTGCAGGAGCAGCCATGACGCGTAGTCCCTCAGGGCCTTCGCTTCGCTGGCGGAATCCGGTGCTCCGATCTTCTCGATCAGTTCCGCGACCTTCTGGATGAACTCGGGGTCCGGGACGGACTCCAGGTCCGAGGAAGACACCACTTCGGCGGCAGCCTTCTTCTCGGGAGGCTCCGCGCGGGCCTCTTCGGGCCCGTCTCCGTCCTTGAGCATCCTGTCGTCCGGCCCGTCCGTGCCGCGGCCTTCGGCGGGCATATCGGGACGGTCGCCCTCGCCGGGCACGAAATGGTCCTTTCCGACCATGTCCTTCATGCCGTCGATGAGCTCGCTCCTGGCCTCGTCGGAGGGCTTCTTGGGTTCCACGACCTTGACGTCGTGCCCCATGGACTCCTGATGCTTCACTTCGGAGTAGATCTTGGCGTATTCCTCGACCAGCTCGGTGACGTCGCTGGAAGAATCGGATTCCGGGACGATGACGATCGTCCCCGCTTCGTCTCCGGACGCATCCGCCCCTGTGAATGCAGGCACGGAGAATGCGGCGCAGACCGCGAGCATCATCGCTGCCACGATGAAAGCCCTTCTGCGTACCGCTGCCGAAGACATAGATATCACATCATAGAACCAGTATTTACCGTATTCTGAACAGATCTGCGCAATGGGCAGGATCGCTCGCATTCATCCGGGAAGAATTGTCCTCCTCCCCTCTCTGCCTGTTACGGGCTTATATGCAATTAAATGCCAATATTACCACATACGACCTCATCTAATCCATCTGATGCCTGCTTGAACAACGATTATTCCGACCAAAAACGCCGAATTAATCGGCAGAACCGTCCTTTTCTTCATCCCATGATGAATAATTTTATATAGTATATCTAACATTATTGGAGTATACATCCAACTGCCACTCCGGTACAAATCATCACAAAATGCACAACTTCGTTTCCTCCTCCAACACTACGAAGGACCGGAGTGGCTAGAAAATGTATGCTTCTGTTCATCCTCTGCGATACGCACCCTGCATCCAACTGTCCGAATCGGTAAAATAGAACGGCGAGGATAGAGACATATGCATGAGCTGGACATCGGCCCGGAGAAGTCCAAGAGGAAGACCTCTGAAGACAAGGCGGTCGATGCGGTCCATACCGCCCTGGACAAGGTGGCCTACTGCGCCAACTTCGTCATGGCGCTGCTGATGGTCCTGATGGCCATCGAATACTTCTACTCGGTCGTCACGGGTGCGAACGACTTCAGGGTGACCGTCGCGATCGGGAACATCATCCTCCTGGTCTGCGGCGCCATCATCATAGCCGACAAGAAGCGCAGCCTTCCCAGGTCGGTCGGGGTATACGCCATAGGGATGGGACTGTACAGGGCGTTCAGCGTCATGGGCAACCTGCACCCCATTTCCGAGACGGATATCATAGACACCAACCTGGTCTACCTGGTGATCATCGCTGTCGGCCTGAACATGGCCGTGTCCGGACGCGCCTACCTGAAAGGGTCGTCCAGGGCCCGCATCACGATGATGTACAGCGCCATGGCCATGTTCCTGATATGCATCATCTTCCTGATCTACATCTACGCCACCAACGACCACGACCTGTCGTACCTGGTCAACAACTACGGCAGATACGTCATCCTGGCGATGATGTACCTGACCTACATCCTGATCCTGGACACGGAGAAGCTCCGCCGCCTGGACTGGCTGGAGGTCCACAACAGGACATTGGGCGGGATCACCAGGACGTACCATCTCGCGGCCGACGCGGCCATAGAGGAGTACGAGGCCCGCAGGCTGGCCGAGGGGATGTCCTCCGAGAAGGGATGGGTCAGCGTCTCGGACGGCGGGCCAGCGAGGATCGAGATGCGCGCGCCGATCTGGAACGGCACGGGACTGTCGTACCTGACCGCCCAGAAATGGCACGGCTCCGACAGCATATACATCACGATGTCCGACCACGAGGACGGCACGCTCATACAGGCGACCAGGCTGGCCCTGGACAACATCGAGATGCACAAGACGAAGCTGCGGCTGTCCGTCTCCGACGGGACCGTGATAGAGCTCGAGATCGTGGAGGAGCTGCGATGTTCAAGAACGGAGACGGCACATGGGACAAGGCGGCCATCCTCGGAACGGTCATGGTGCTGTGCGGGATCTATGTCCTCGCATGCATGGTCTACATGCTGAGCCCTTACTACGAGCTCCTCCTGTCGGAGTACAACTTCGGCGAGATATCCGCCGTCTTCCTCCTGATATTCGGAGGCCTGGCGGTGATCATCGCCAGGGGCCTGGAGTACGGCAGCAGGATCGCCATCGCGGGCCTGGCCGTGGGCCTGGCCTTCTTGATGCGCAACCTGGGGTTCACGGACTTCTACGGAGCCTACGTCTCGTTCATCGTCTCCATCATCTCGTTCATCCTGGGAGTGGTGACGATCCTGGCCTCCGCCGCCCTGCTCTGCAAGTACAGGTTCTACGCCAGCAGGCTGCTCCCTGCGGTGGCGCTGATGATAGTCATCGAGTGCATTCCGTTCTACATATACTACTATCAGTTGGTCCCCATGTTGACGATCGTCTACTACTGCGACGTCTACTTCGGGTACATCGCAGCATACGCGATGGTCGTCATAGCGCTGGCCGACAAGAGCATCAGGGTGCAGTCGGTCTATGAGAGGACCGATGCGAACCTGAAGGTCGTCAAGGACCAGTTCTACTCCGATGCGGAGACCTACATCACGCCCGACGATCTGGACCGCCTGAGGATGTTCGCCGAGGGAGACCAGGAGGGCAGGCTGGACATACCTCTCCGCAGCAGGAAGAGCAGCAGGGTCCTGTCGGTGGAGGGCCGTGATGGGTCTGCTCCGAGGGTGTCCGTGGTGTCGGAGCTCGGACGGAGCTTCATGAAGGGATTCTGCATGGACATCTGCTCGATGGTCCCGGGAGACGGGATGGTCACGATCTACGGCAGGAACGGGGTGTTCATCCGCATCATGGTGCATCCGGAGCCCGAGAAGCCCGACATCAAGGGCAGGATCCCGTTCATCTCGGACCTGAAGAAGGACCCCGAGGAAGAGGCCAAGGAGTGAGCGCGCTCCACAGGGCCCCCTTAATTACCATTATATACAGAGATGCAATCTGGCGGGATATCGGACTCGTGGTCTAGGGGTTATGACGTCGCCTTCACACGGCGGAGGTCGCCGGTTCAAATCCGGCCGGGTCCACCATCTTCTGCACCTTTGATGATCGTCTTGGACGGGCTATGCACGCGCGTCCTGCATGTTGTCGCCGAGGCGGTCTCCCGCCCCGGCATAGAAGAATCAGTTTCCTACCAGCTCGGTGCCTGAGAAGCTCATGGTGGGCACGTCCACCACGCCCATCTGGGCGCTGTCGTTCCCGATGGCCTCTATGCTGCGGACGGCATCCAGCATGTTGCCCATGAGGAGCGCGTTGTTGACGGTCCCCACGACCTCTCCCTTGCGGATCAGGTAGCCGCACCTCACGTTCAGCCCGAACCTCCCGGTGAGCTCGTCGGCCTCGGGCCAGGCGAACTTCTCCACCAGGATCCCGTGGTCGGTCTGGGCGATGATGTCCTCGCGGGACATCTTCCCCGGCCGGACGACCATGTTCAGCGGCTTGATGACCGGGGTCCTCTCGAACGCCCCCTGGGCCTCCACGCTGGACCTCCTCATCCCGTTGCCGGTGCTGTCGCCGCAGAACGAGTCCCTCAGGAACGACCTGAGGACTCCGCCTTCTACTATCTGACGGCGCTCCGTAGGGGTGCCTTCGTCGTCGAACACGCATGACAGCGGCGCGGGCACGGTCGGATCGTCCACGATGCTCAGGCAGTCCGAGGCCACCTGCTCTCCGACGGAGTCCTTCCACATGCTCCTGCCGTACTTCACGTTCTCTCCGTTCACGGCGGACCCGACGGAGGACATCATCATGTCCCCAAGCTCGCTGGGCGGCAGGATCATCGTCAGGCTCTCATGGCCCTTGAACTCCTTCGCTCCGGCGGCGGCGCGGGCCTTCTCCGACAGCCTGCCGCCTATGAGCCCGGGATCCAGGTCCAGTCCGGTCCCGTGGAACGTCTCCATGCCCTCTCCGGGATGCTCTCCCCTGAACATGGATGTGAAATGGCCATAGACCAGGGTGCTCTCACCGGACACGTCCACGCCGTTGCTGTTCATGGTGCATCCTCTGTTCAGGGACACGCGCACCTGGGCGCGGGGGATGTTGACGGAACACGAATCGATGACGGCCTTGGCGATCTCCCTCAGGTCCTCGGGCGTGATGTCCACGACCCTCCTGTCGATCACATCGGGAGCCGGGATGCGGGCCTTCCCGGGAACCGCATACCCTTTGAACTCCGGGTCCTCCGGAGAGTACCTCAGGACGGCCTCCGCCATGGAGACGCAGTCCCTCACGGAATCCTTCCCGGCGAGGGCGACGGAGGCCTTCCCCTGCCTCCCGCCGTCGGCCATCCTGACCATGATCCCCGATTCGGTCTTGGTCTCGATGTTGCTGATGTGTGAATCGTCGATGTAGATGGTGTTCACGACGGCCTCGGACACATAGACCTCGGCGTGCTCATGGCCCTTCACGGCGCGGAGCGCCTGCTCCGCATGCGCATGCATGTCGCTCACTGTCCTCCCCCCACGATCATCCTGGCGCGCATGTACGGGCCTCCGGAGGAGACCCTGACCCAATCCTCTATCCCCTTGCCGCACATCCCGCCGTCCAGGACGACCTCCTTCGAGAGGGCGTCCGCCGAGGACAGGATGTCCACGGACCTTCCGGTCAGGGTGAAGGACTGCAGGGGCTTCACTATCTCCCCGTTCCTGATGAGGAACCCGCGGAGGCACTTGGCCTCGAAGCATCCGCCCACGGGGTCCTCCATGCCGTTGATCATCTTGTCGCAGAGGATCCCCTCCTTGGTGTCGGCGATGATCTCGTCCCTGTCCCACTCGCCGGGGCCGAAGAAGGTGTTGGTCATCCTGACCCAGACCCTCTTGCCGTAGCTCTCGGCCCTCCCGTTCCCGGTGGGGGATACCCCCAGCTGGGAGGCTGTCTCCAGGCTGTGCATGTACCCCTTGTAGACGCCGTGGTCGATTATGGTGGTGCAGGAAGAGGGTGTCCCCTCGTCGTCGTACGGGACGGAGCCGTGGGCCCCGCGGACGGTGCCGTCGTCGTACATGGATATGATGTCGGAGGCCACCTTCCTCCCTTCCGCTCCCGTCAGGAACGAGCGCTTCTTGGTGATCTCGTCGCCTTCGGAGGCGTGCCCCATGGCCTCGTGGGCCAGCAGCCCGGAGACCATCGGATCGGATATCACAGTCAGGTTCCCGGAAGGGGCCCTGTCCGCCTTGAGGGTGGCTATGGCCTCTGCGGCCGTGGTCCTGCCCAGCTCCTCCAGGTCCAGGTCGCGGACCACCTCGTACCCCCTGGTGCTGTCAGGGCCGTCGTAGTAGCGCTCCATCCTCTGGCCGTCCGCGGCGACGGACATGGCCCTGCACAGGACGCGGACCTCCTCCCAGCTCATGTCGGAGCCGGCGGAGCTCACGAGGGCGTTGGACTTCACCTCTTCGGAGTACGATCCGACGCTGTTTATGATGCGCTGGTCGTGGGACTGGGCCTTGTCCAGGTCCCTTGCGGCCGAGATCTTCTCGTCCAGGTCCACTGAATCTGGATGGATCCTCACGTCGGCGCGGTCGTGGCGCCTGACCACGGATGGCTCCAGGCGGAGGTCTGACCTGCCGTCCCCGGAAGCGTTCCTCACGGCATCCTCGGCGGCCTTCAGCACCGCTTCGCGGTCGAAGGAGGTGACGGTCCCGTACCCCCATCTCCCGCCGTTCCATGCCCTGAGGCACACCCCGCCGGTGCTCTTCTGGACCAGCTGGCGCAGCCCCCCGTTGAGGGAGCTCACTCCGACGACCCTGATGGTCTGCGACCTGGCGTCGGAGAACTCCGCGCCCAGGTCCTGCATGCGGGAGACCGCTTCGGACAGCACGTCCTGCGCGTCCACGGCCTTCTCCATGACGACTGCCTGCATCTCACACCACCGTGAAGGAATGGTCGAACGACGTCAGGACCTCGCACCCGTCCTCGGTTATCAGGCAGGTGTCCTCGATCCTTATCCCGCCCACGCCGGGGATGTAGATCCCGGGCTCGGCGGACACCACGTTCCCGGCGCGGAGCACCTGCTCCGACCTGGGGGACACGGAGATGTCCTGGTGGACGTCCATTCCGATGCCGTGGCCGAAGGAGTGTATGAACCTCCCCTTGAACTCCGACTCGTCGATGATCTTCCTGGCGGCGAGGTCCGCATCGCAGGCCTTCGCTCCGTCGCGGTACTCCGCGATGCCGGCCAGCTGGGCCTGGCGGACGACCTCGTATGCCCTCTCGAGGATCTCCGGAGGCTTTCCGAGGAACACCGTGCGGGTCATGTCCGAGCAGTACCTGTCGTACTTGGTGCCGAAATCGAACAGTGCGGTGTCGCCCTTCTTCAGGCGGTAGTCGCAGGGCATGTGATGGGGCTGCGAGGAATAGGCGCCGAAAGCGGCGATGGTGTCGAACGCGTTCCCGGTGCCTCCGAGCTCCCTCATGCGGGCGTCCATCCTGGCGGCGACATCCTTCTCGGACGCTCCTTCGGAGAGCATGCCCGGGATCTCCCCTGCTACGATGGACGATATCCTGCAGGCCTCGCGGGTGGCTGCGATCTCCTTCTCGTCCTTCACCGAGACGGTGTCGGCGATCGCCTTGCCGGCGTCGACGGCCTCGATCCCGTCCACGGTCTTCTTGACGAACTCCACCGCGGCGTATGTGGCGGAATGGGTGTTGAACCCGACCTTGGAGCATCCCTTCAGCGCTTCCTTCAGGAACCCGTCGCGCTCCTCGCGGGTGTGGTACACGTGGACGTCCCCGGCGCCTTCGCGGGCGCCCTCCTCCTCGAGGATGCTGACGATCACGTCCAGGGATCCGCCGGGGCCGACCACCGCGAACGATCCTTCGAAGGTTCCCGATTTCTGCTCCGTGAGATACCAGAATGTGGAGTCGAGGAACGGCTCGCCGTCGTTGACGATGACCACGGCGTCCATGCCCTCTGCGTTCGTGATGAGCCTCTCGGCCCTTGTCCCTTTCATGTCCGGGTGTATGGGGGCGCAGTATTTGGGCATTGATGGATGATGGCGCGCATGCAACGGTGCGAACGGAAACGGTAAAGTGCTCCGCAGGACATGGCATCGCCATGGCAGACATCTATCCTGTCGGCGTGAAGGACTTCAAGACGCTGGTCACGGGCAGCTACCGTTTCGTGGACAAGACCATGATGATCGCCGACATCTGCCGCAGGCCGGGCTGCACATCCGTGTTCACCAGGCCGAGAGGATTCGGCAAGACGCTCGCGCTGTCGATGCTGGACCGCTTCTTCGACATCAGGTACAGGGACGAAGAGGACATCTTTGCAGGGACGAGGATCTCAGGATGCCGTGAATGCGACAAGTACCGCAACAAGCTCCCCGTTATGAAGCTGGACCTGTCCGGGATCGACGGCAGCAGTCCAGAAAGCACGAGGGAGGGCCTGAGATCGGCCGTGTCTGCCATGGTCCGGGACCTCAGGGGGTATGGACTGGAATCAGAGCTGACTGACAGCGAACGGGACCGCATGGACGATTTCGATAACAAGAAGACCGCTTATGCCGATGTGATGTGCGCCGTTGACTATATCGGCGGGATCCTGGAGAGGTTATGCGGAGAGAAGCCCGTAATCCTCGTGGACGGATACGATGACTGCATCCTGAGCTCGCTTGACCTCGTCGGGAGCTATGAGGCAGCAGAGGTTCTGGGCAAGTTCATGATGGCGAGCCTCAAGATCAACGACCACTTCAAGTTCGTCGTGGTCATGGGCGTGACGGCTCCTTCGACTTACGGCATAAGCCGCTATCTCACCGCAGACGAGTGCGGCATCTTCGATTTCCGGTGCAGGGACATCTTCGGATTCACGGAAGAGGAGGTCATCGGCCTGCTGGAGGGCGCTGAAGACATCGCGGGCATGATGACGGGGATCCGCAGATGCCACGGAGGATATCGCTTCGGCGACACGGAGCTCTTCAGCCCTGCCGGCGTCATCCATTTCCTGGATGGCGGATGCGGGGACGAGGGCCTTCGGTACGACGCGATACCCAAGTGGCTGACATCGAGCATAGATGCGGAGACCTCTACGGCCCTCAGGGATCTCGCCGAAGGGCGCGTCCAGTCTATCGAGTCTTCGATCGATGACCATTGCATCCATGATGCATTCGAGAAGGGCCTTGCACCATCGAAAGCATACATGCATCTGGTGATGAGCGGATGCCTCAGGGCAGTATGCTTGAGAGAGGACGAATGCCGGAGAGATGTCTGTGAGCTGTCCGTGACGAACAGCGATGTAGGAAGAGCGTTCAAAGAGCTGTCCGAGCATGCCGAAGGCGTCTGAACTGCGCATGCGACGAGCGATGGAAGCATCTTTGCCAAGGCGCGGAAGCAACAGATCCTCATAACGAACCGCGAGTGTTCTTCGACGCCCAGGACAGCGTCTTCGATCCGCTGGAGCGGGGGCTCGTCCAAGGGATCCATGGTCCCGTGCCTCATGCGGCACCCCTCGATGCAGTGGATCTTCGGCAGCCTCGGATACGGCTAGCTCATGACGCCGTAGGCCGGACCAGGCTCCCGTGCCTGCCCATCGAATCTGCAGGTTCAAGCGGCTCTGCAGCCTGTTCCCGGGGCGTGGGCCCTGTCTCGAGCCTATGGATGATCGCCTTCCTTCCGCAAGCACGGGCCGCGGAGTGACAATGGGTCCCTGGCGGAGGACATGGCGCCAGGGATGGTGTGGTGCGCCTCCCCAGGGGGAGGCCAAGCTGTTTAGTGCCGTCCGTTCGGATGGCTGCGCAGGATGACGGCCGCCAGCACCGCGAACACGATGACAGCGATCACGAAGTAGATCCAAGGGAACCCTGCGGCCGGGGCCGCGCCGGAAGACGAGGCCACGATCAGTATGTTCCCCGTGGCGGAGTCGATCAGTATCCGGTCCCCGTTGACGCATTGGGGCGAGATGTCCCTCCCGTCGGAATAGACCCGTATCGAAAGGTCCTGGCCTCCGGATGCCTTCACGGTCGCCTTGAACCCCTCTTCGGGGAACACCCTCGGCGGGTCCTGGAACCCGTCCACGGCGATCACCGCTCCCGTGAGGTCGTATGCGATCGTGTACAGGCGCTTCCCGTCGATCGTCACATCGGTGTCGGAGGTGCACTTCAGCAGGTACTTCCCGTCCGACGGGGCCAGAGGCTTCCCGTTGGCGACTACCGTTATGGAGCCTTCCTCGAACGCATAGCCCTCCCTGACGGACACGTCGAAGGACACCCAGTCGGAGCCTTTGTCCAGGATGTCGAATGAAAGCCCCTCGGCCGATCTGAAGGTGACGACGTACTTGTCGAGGATGACCTGGCTGCTGCCCGAGTCGTACTTCCATCCGGCGAACACGCTGAGGCTCCTCTCCACCGGCTTCGACGGATCGAACCTGTTGACCAGCTCCTGCTCCGTGAACCATCCGGTGAAGGTGTATCCGTCACGTTTCACGGACGGGGGGTACACGTGCTGGTCGCCTTCGCGGACGACGCCGGTGCTCGTGATCGTCTGCTCCTTGACGACCTCTCCGCGGTCGATGAATGTGACCTTGCGGACCTCGGTGGTGTCCATGTGCAGAGGGATCATCACTGCCGTCTTGGAATCGGTCTCGGAGCCCCGGCTCACGGTCTGCTTCAGGACGACCTTGTCCATGGCATGGGCGTCGACGATCACCGTCCTCCCGCCGTTCTCGTACCTTATCAGGCCCGGGTCCACCGGAACCCCGTTGCCGTCGGAGACCTCCCATGAGACCGTGATCGAAGGGTCCGGATTGCCGAAGCTCCCCTCGACGTAGTTCCCGTAGCAGTAGTAGGTCTCAGGCTCCGGGGCGCCGTCGGTGCCGGGCAGCAGCGCCAGGCATGCGACCGCGACGGCCGTGGCCATGAGGAAGGGTGCGAATCTCATCGTATCACCGTGGCGGCCGGAGGGGATGCCCCTCCGGCCCGGGATCAGGTGCTTCCGGGTATGATCTGCGCCTCGACGTTGCCGTATGCGGGCAGGACGTAGAGGTAGAACGAGGACGTCGCCTCTTTGAGACCATCGGATGCGGTCACGACAATCCTGTATGCTCCGGTTCCGTTCGTGGGGGCAGTATATTCTCCGCCGGATTCGGCCAGCTTGGCGACATCCCCTGTGTCGCTGACGGCTACGACATTGACAGTCACTCCGGTCGTGACAGGGGTTGCTCCGCGCTTGACCTCCACAGTGAACTTCATCTCGCCACCCACGGCCCTCACGACAGACGAATCCTTCGCTATCTCAGGAGTGCCTGCAGCCGCGTCCTGGATCGTGATTGTCAGATCCTCAGGGGCTGCATACGCTGTGCATGATACTTTCATCGTTCCCTGATAAGTCGCTGCATTGCTCACTGCGACGATCTTCGCTTCCTGCTCGGTCACGGCTGTATCTCCGACGTAGATTCCCGACACCCAGCCGGACTCGGACATCGAGAGCCCTGCAGGAAGGTTGTAGGCGTACCACTTGTAGTCCGCTACAATCATCGTAGGCGAGGTAGGAACAACCTGCTTGCTGTAGAACACACCTCCTCCGACATCGGCCATGTCATTGAGGATCATGGTCGAAACAGACCCGTCCTTCACCGTCGCCGAATAATAGGTATTGTAGACCGGATTGGGGGTCAGACTGAGATCCACCGTGATCTCCGCTTTCAGCGCAACCTTCTGCTCCGTTATCTGATCGGTGCGCTCGACTGCCATCAGATAAGTCCCGACCTTGTTGCCGT
>CAVHQB010000016.1:0-21731 GCA_963637895.1 Lachnospiraceae bacterium | reverse complement strand
AGACCGCCCCAAGAGGGACTTCGGGGACAAGCCCAGGAGGGACTACGGCGGCAGGCCGAAGAGGGACTTCAACGACAGGCCCCGCAGGGATTATGGAGACCGCCCCAAGAGGGACTTCAACGACAGGCACGGGGATTCCGCGGCCTTCGTCGACCAGGAGCCCGTCCAGGCGCCCGCAGCCGAGCAGGAGTACAAGCTCACCATCCCCTCCGACCCCCAGAAGATCCTCTTCAAGGGGATCGACTGCCAGGTCAACGGCCGCGACGACATCGCGCTGATCCTGTTCCTCCACGGAGCCGTGGGGATGAGCAAGGGATGCGAGAACAACGCCATCACGATGATGCGCGGCATGGACAAGGAGACTCTGGACGCTACCCGCGCCTCCATCGCCGACAAGTGCACGCCCCAGGCCATGGTGGAGTTCGACTACATCTGCCTGACCATGCGCCCGGACTCCGAGCGCAGGTTCCTGGACGGCATGTACGCCGACAGGGACCAGCACGCCATCTACTGCATGATGCGCCTGGAGCAGGTGGAGCCCGAGGACCCGGTCATAGAGGAGTTCGCCTCCCATTACGACACCGAGCCCGAGAGGGTCACCGACGGTCTGATCTTCATGAAGAGGCGCATGGGCTCCGAGAAGGCCGAGCAGTGCATCAAGATGAACGAGCAGCGCAAGGCCCTCAGGCTCTCCATCCGCAACGTCTTCTCCAAGGCGGTCCGCGGTGACAAGGACGCCATCAGGAGGCTCGAAGAGCTGTCCGCCACCTTCCCCGAGGCCAGGTTCCTCAGCGGGTACGTCGATGCGATGGCCGACGGCGACGGCATCAGGTACCTCAGGGACGGCTATCACGACAACGCGAAGCTCATCGTCTCCATGTCCGCGGACATGGGGATCTCCGACGACCCCTTCGGCATGTTCCTGAAGGCGAAGAGGCTCCAGGCCGACAAGGAGGACTGGATACGCTTCATGATCGATGCCGCCAAGGCGGGATCCGACGAGGCCATCGAGGAGCTCAAGCCCGTCCAGAACCGCGCCGACGTCAAGAAGGCGTTCTCGTCCATCTACCTGGCAAGGGGAGACGCCGAGAACCTGGTCCGCGTCTACGACGGCGAGGACTCCTACTACCTCGACGCCTACTGCGCCGGGGACCCCGACAAGATCGAGGCCGTCGGTAAGCTGATGAACGGCGAGAAGGAGATCGATTGGCTCAAGAAGAACTATAGGGACGGAGTGGAGGAGTGCAGGGATGCGCTCGTGGCCATGGCGGCCGACGAGTCCAGGCACTCCAAGCGCCTGATCTACGCCCTGCACGACGTGGGCGCGGACATGGACGCTGCCAAGCTGTGGTTCGCCATGGGAGACGACCCCACCATCCCGTCGTTCAAGTGGCTCGGCAAGGTCTGCGAGGACGATTCCGTCAAGGAGTACGTCCGCCAGCAGTTCGAGGAGCGCGGAGACCTGGAGACCTTCGAGGCCATCTTCGTCGACGACGGATACGTCAAGAAGGGCCAGTCCAAGGGACGCGGCAGAGGCGGCCCCCGCGGCGGAAGAAGGTACTGAGAAACACTCAAAGCAGGGCCCTCCGAGGGCCCTGCACAACATCTTCGGGAAGTCCGACCCAACCCTTTATGGCGGACGACCGACATTCCATCCATCATGGCAGAACTCACGCAGCAGATGCTTGACGAGATGAAGAAACAGAGGATCTACTCCCTCGCGACCGCTTCCAAAGCCGGCGTGCCCAACGTGGTCCCCGTCGGGATGCTCTTCGTCGGAGAGGACAAGAAGATCTGGATCGTCGACAACTTCCTCAACAAGACCCTGGCCAACCTCCAGGAGAACCCTGTCGCATCGATCTACATCTGGAACCCCGAGGCCAAAGACTCCTTCCAGGTCAAGGGGAAGGTCACCATCGAGAACTCCGGAGCCGACTACGAGAAGGCCGTGTTCTTCGCACACTCCAAGATGGAGACGGCGCCCGCGAAGCACCTCATAAAGATGGACATCGACGAGGTCTACTTCGTGACACCCGGCCCCAACGCCGGAAAGAAAGCTCAGTGAAACCGTTTGAACGAGGGGGCCGAGCCCCCTCATGATTCTGAAGATCAGTCGTCCTCTTCGGAGGACTTGACGAACTGCGGCGCGGCGGCCATCAAGGCGGCCACGGGGATCAGCAGGAAGCAGGCCAGGTTGTGGCTCTCGTGGTAGAAGAACGCACCGAGGAAGAACCCGACCAGGGCCCCTATGACAAGGGTCTGCTTCACGACCGGCTTCATCATTCCACCTTTCTTCCGACCGCGTCCTCGGCGGCGGCGACCATCTTGTCGACGATCTCCCTCGCGCCTCCGACGTAGTTGGCGGGGTTCATGGTGTCTATGATCTCCTGCTCGGTGAGGATTCCCTTCAGGTCCTCCCTCTCCATGAGCACGTCCCTGAGGTGCCTTCCGGTGTCCTCGGCGACCATGGCGGAGCTGCGGATGATCTCGTGGGCGTCCTGCCTTCCGATGCCCTTCTCGGTGAGCTTCATCATCAGGGGCTCGGCCATGACCAGTCCCTTGGAGGACTCGATCACTTCGAGCATCCTGTCGCGACGGACCTCGAGCCCGTCGAAGACCCATGTCATCTTCTTGAGTATCTCGTCGAGGAGGATGAACACATGGGGCAGGGTGAACCTCTCGGTGGACGAGTTGGAGAGGTCCCTCTCGTGCCAGAGGACCTGGCTCTCGAACGTGGGGGTGACGAATCCGCGGATGACCCTTGCGAGCCCGCAGACGTTCTCGGAGTTCATGGGGTTCCTCTTCTGGGCCATGGTGGAGGATCCGACCTGCTTCTTCACGTCGAAGAACTCGGCGGCCTCCCCGATCTCGGACCTCTGGAGGTTCCTGACCTCGGTCCCGTACCTCTCGAGGGAGGTGGCGATGTTGGCCATGAGGCAGATGGCCTCGGTGTACCTGTCGCGGCCGACGACCTGCGTGGCGGCGGGCTCGTATGTCAGGCCGAGGTCCTTCATGACCCTCCTCTGGATCTCGAAGAAGTTCTTCCCGAGGGCGGCACCGGTCCCGACGGCTCCCGCCATCTTCCCGGCGCAGACCCTGGGCATGGCCTCCTCCAGCCTCTCCTTGTGCCTGAGCATCTCGGCGATGTACCCCGCGATCTTGAACCCGAACGTGATCGGGATGGCGAACTGCGCGTGGGTCCTGCCGATCTCGAGGGTGTCCCTCTCCCTCTTGGCGATCTTGGCGAAAGTGTAGATCATGTCGTCGACATCTTCCATGATGATCTCCATGGCGGCCTTGATCTGCAGGGCCGTGGCGGTGTCGACGATGTCGTTGGAAGTAGCGCCCAGGTGGACGTACTTCCCGGCGTCCCCGTTGCACTTCTCGGTCATGGCCTTGACCATGGCCATCAGGTCGTGGCGGGTGTCCTTCTCGATCTCCTTGATCCTGTCGACGCTCACTATGTCCAAGCTGGCGACCCTGGTGATCTCGTCTGCGGCTTCCTGGGGGATGGTCCCGAGGGAGGCGTGGGCGCGTGCTAGGGCGGCTTCTACCAGCATCTGGTTCTGGATGCGGCTCTCCTCGCTGAAGACGGCCTTCATGTCGGCGCGTCCGTAGCGGTAGTCAAGGGGACAGACATTGCTCATGTTGATCGGATGCGCGATTGGTTGACGATATATAAGAGATATCCTGGGGAGAGGCCGTTTCCACGTGCCGGGGACGGGCGTTGCCGGCGCTTGCTCCGGGCATCCATCAGCATCTCCGAGAACTCTCACGGAAACCATTATAAAGAGGGTCTCGATAGGTGCAATCAGAGTGGGTCATGCTCTATAGCTCATGACCGAGTCGAATATTGAGTGTGGATTTATGGAAGATTTTGTGGAGGAAGTTCAGCAGCAGGATTCTCAGGAAGAGCAGGCGGCAGTGCAGGCAACAGAGGAAACGATGGATGCCGTCCCTTGCGAGGAGACTGCAGAGGTTTCCGAGGAGACCATCACGGCCCTTGAGGAGAAGCGCGACATCGTGAACGAGGATGCCGAGAAGCACAGGAAGCTCAGGGACGAGCTCAACAACCAGACCAAGGAGTGGAAAGCCAAGAGAGACGCTCTCAACGGTCAGGTCAGGGCCCTCGTCGACGAGGCCGGAAAGTGCAGGGAAGAGCGCGACTCGCTCAACCAGAAGGTAAGGGAGACGAAGGAGCTCAGGGATGAGTGGAACCAGAAGGTCACCGCCCTGAAAGAGCAGCTCGCCCCCTACAGGACTGAGAAATCCGACGAGAAGAACGAGGTTCCCGTCAAGCAGTTGAAGAAGCAGCTCCAGGATCTTGAGTACACCCAGATGACCAAGCAGCTCGGAAAGGACAAAGAGAACGAGATCGTCAAGCAGATCTCCGTCCTTGCCAAGCAGATCAAGGAGAGGGAGGCAGCCTACGAGCAGAACGACGAGATCAAAGAGCTCGTCGACCAGCTCAGGGCCGCCAAGGCCGAGGCAGAGGTCTACCACCACCAGGTCGCAGACTACGCCGAGAGGGCTCAGGCCGCTCACGACAAGATGATCGGCTTCTACGAGCAGGCCGACAGGCTCAGGAAGGAGGCAGACGCCGCACAGGCGAAGTTCGTCGAGTGCAAGCAGGCTGCCGACGAGGAGCACAAGAAGCACATCGAGCAGATCAAGTCCGTCCACGAGATGGACAAGGACGCATCCAGCTTCCGCAACAAGAAGAACTCTGTCCGCAAGAAGAAGTCGGACAACGAGGGCAAGAAGGAAGCCAAGGAGATCTTCGAGCGCTTCAAGGCCGGAGACAAGCTCTCCACCGAAGACCTCATGGCTCTCCAGAAGTCCGGGTACCTTTGAAACTCATTGGCAGGGGGTCCTCCCCTGCCTCACTTCCCCTTTTTTAAACGATTCTCGGTTTTTTCGGCTATTTTTGCCAACTTTTAAATATGTTTGATACTGTAGACTTTATGCTGGGCAAGGTCAGGCTGTAGAGTGCATCCCATCCCTTCTTATAATCTGGCCTTTCCCCACACATCTTCTAAAAGCTGATTCATTGGCACCATGTTTATTATACGCGCGCGTAATCATACTGCCGATAAGCCATGGTCTTGGAAGGATTGGGTAAATCCCTGAGGAATGTTTTCGGGAAGATCAGCAGCGCATCTTCGGTCGACGACGAGCTCATCAAGGAGATCTGCAAGGACCTTCAGCGCGCGCTCCTGGAAGCCGATGTCAACGTCAGGCTGGTCCTGGAGGTCACCGACAGGGTCAAGGACCGTGCCACGAACGAGCCTCCCGCCGCGGGCAGGAGCATGAAGGACCACATCTCCAGCATCATCCGCCAGGAGCTGGTCGCACTCGTCAACAACGGAGAGGGCATCGCGCTGAAGCCCCAGACCATCATGATGGTCGGACTGTACGGACAGGGTAAGACCACGACCACTGGCAAGCTCGCCCTCTACTTCACCAAGAAGGGCCTTTCCGTGGGACTCATCGGAGCCGATGTCTACAGGCCCGCCGCCCTGGACCAGCTGAAGCAGCTGGGAGAGAAGGTCGGCGTGGAGGTCTACGGAGAGCCCGGCCAGACCGATGCCGCGCTCATCGTGAAGAACGGGATGGCCCGTTTCAAGGACAAGAAGATCGTCATAATCGATACATCCGGACGCCACGCGCTGGAGGACGACCTCATCGAGGAGATCAAGAGGATCGCCGAGGTGGCGAAGCCCGACGAGAGGATCCTCGTCCTGGACTCCCAGGTCGGACAGCAGGCCGGGCCCCAGGCAGAGGCGTTCCACAACGCCGTCGGGGTCACCGGTGTCATCCTCACCAAGATGGACGGAACCGCCAAGGGAGGCGGCGCGATATCCGCGATATCGAAGACCAACGCGAGGATCGTGTTCCTCGGAACCGGAGAGCACATACGCGACCTGGAGGCCTTCGACCCCAACAAGTTCATATCGAGGCTGCTGGGCATGGGAGACCTGTCCGGGCTGGTCCAGATGGCCGCCGAGGAGATCGACGACCAGGAAGCTATGGAAGCGGTCAGCAAAGCGATGATGACCGGCCGCTTCAACCTCAACGACATGTACTACCAGATGGCGGCCATGGGCAAGATGGGCACCCTCCAGAAGCTCATGGGCATGCTGCCCGGCATGAGCGCCTACGAGGACAAGATCGACTACGAGGCCTCGCAGAAGAAGATCGCCGTCTTCCGCACGATCATGGACTCCATGACCAGCGAGGAGAAGGAGGACCCCTCCATAATCAAGGCGAAGAGGGTCGAGAGGATCGCAGCCGGAGCCGGTGTGACAACGCACGACGTCCGCGAGCTCCTGAAGCAGTACAACACCACCAAGAAGACGATGGCATCCTTCGGAAAGGACCGCAAGGTCCGCAAGCAGATGATGAAGCAGATGGCCGGCGTCGACCTGGACAGCATCAAAGAGCTGCAGGGATCCGAATGAGGTACTTCGTCATCACGGGCCACAGGGCCGTCACGACGGGAAGGTTCAAGCTGGACGACATCGCAGGAGGCGCCGGGAGGCTGGACATCCTGTGCAGGTGCGTCAACTCCGCCTTCTTCCTGAGCCACGACCTCCGCAAGGACGTGGAGATCTACCTCTGCCTCATGGGCGAGGGGGACGCCCCCAAGACCGTGATATTCAGGGGAGACGAGCTCAGGTACCTGAACCCGGACGAGAGGAGCACCGCTTCGCTGATACGCAACGCGCTGATCAAGAGCGTGGGCCCCGACGAGGAGGTCAGGTCCTCCCCCGGAGTCTACGTGACCCGCATGCCCTTCACCGAAGTGCTCAGGAAGCTCTCCGGCAAGGGCAGCTTCGTCTACCTGAAGGAGGACGGCGAGGACTGCAGGGCGTTCGATTTCCCTTCAAATCCCATTTTCATCCTTGGGGACAACCGCGACCTCACGGAAGAGGAGGAGCAGGCCCTCCTGGGCTACGGCCCGGACAAGATCTGCATCGGTCCCAGGAGCCTGCACGCTGACCATTGCATGATCATCGTGCAGAACGAGCTGGACCGCAGGGAGGCATGAGATGGCAGAAAACGTTGAGAAGATCCCGCAGCACAGGCACTGCGTCAGCTGCGGGAAGGCGTTCGTGGGCGAGGGCAGGTTCTGCTCGCAGCAATGCAAGGACACGGCCGGAGACGAGGTCAAGGGCAAGCTCCGCAAGCTCGGGCTCATCTGGGTGGCGATCGTGGCCATCACGATCATCCTGGTGTTCGGTGCCCTATGACCATCGCTGTGGCAGGGACGTTCGACGTCCTCCATGACGGGCACAAGGCCCTGCTGGAGAGGGCTTTCTCCTTCGGGGAGCATGTCGTCATCGGGCTGACATCGGATTCCATGGCATCCGGGTCCAGGAGCGCTTCCGTCCCGTTCCATCTGAGGAAGACGGGGCTGGAGCAGTACCTGGAGAACCGTTCCGATTACGAGGTCTTCGAGATCGAGGACATGTACGGCCCCGACGACAAGATGGACTCCGTCTCCGTCCTGGTGGTCTCGGAGGAGACCGCCGCCAACGGCGAGAAGCTCAACGACCGCCGCATCTCCCGCGGGCTCCCTCCCATGGAGCTCAGCATCGTCCCCCTTGTGATGGCGGACGACGGCGGGAAGATCAGCGCGTCCATGATCCTGGAAGGCGCCTACGGCCGCTCCGGGCACATAAGGGTGCCTGACATAGCCGTCGGGTCCATGAACCCCGTGAAGGTGGAGGCCGTCCGCAGCGTCATGGAGAGGATCTACGGCGAGGTCCGCATAACCGCGGTGGACGCCCCCAGCGGGGTCCCTCCCCAGCCGTTCGGCGACCAGACTCACCAGGGCTCCCTGAACCGCGCACGTTCCGCTCTGGGCGATCACGATATGGCAGTCGGCATCGAGGCAGGGGTGTTCGAGATGCTGGACGGTCTGTACGATATTCAGCATTGCAGCATCGTCAGCTCCGACGGCCGGGAGACCTACGGCCAGGGCTCCGGGTTCAGGTACCCGGACGCCATAGCGGAGGAGGTCCGCGGCGGCATGACCGTGGGCGACGCGATAAAGAAGGTCTACGGCGACAGGGACATCGGGCGCAGGCAGGGGGCCATCGGGCTCCTGAGCCGCGGCCTGCTCGACAGGAAGACGCTGACCGAGCAGTCCGTCATGGCGGCGATGATCCCGAGGCTCAGCGGGTGAGCAACATGTTCTACAGGCAGAAGATATCCTCCGGCTCCAAATACCAGACCGACGAATCCAAGATGACCGGCAAGGCGGTCCACGTGATCATACCTGTGGACATCGAGGAGCTGAAAGAGGTCGTCAGGGTCAACAACTTCAAGGGCAACCCGATCACCGTCTCCGCCATGCGCACCGGCGTCTGCGGAGGCGCCGTCGCACTGGAGGGGGACGTCCTCTCCCTGGAGCGCCTGAAGGGCGTCACCGGGGTCGGGAAGGACGAGAGGGGGTACTTCATCAGGGTCCTGCCCTGCACCACCCTGGACGAGATCGATAGGGTGCTGAGGTCCAGGGACTTCTCGAAGCTCATAGACATCACCGAAGGCGCGAAGGACTCCTTGGCATCCGAGCCTCAGAGCTACTTCTACCCCGTGGACCCCACCGAGATGGGCGGGTCCATCGGAGGGAACATCGCCTGCAACTCCTCCGGACCGAGGACGTACCGCTACGGTCCCACCCGCGACTGGGTCAGGAGGCTGATGGTGGTCCTGCCGGAAGGCCAGGCCATAGACATCACAAGAGGGCAGGTCAAGGCCGAAGGCAGGCGCTTCTGCATACCTGCAGGGCGCGCCTTCTATTCTTTCGACATCCCTTCCTACGATTACAACGACAGGGTGAAGAACGCCACCGGCCCCATGTTCCGTGAGGGGATGGACCTTGTGGACCTGTTCATAGGCTCCGAGGGGATATTCGGCATCGTCGCCGAAGCGGACATCTACCTTGCGCCGAGGCATCCGCTGGTCTCCAACATCGTGTTCTTCCCGTCGGACGCCGACTGCCTGGCGGCCGTCCGCGACATCCGTTCCGACGATGCCGTCGACCCCGAGTTCCTGGAGTACATGGACGGTAAGTCCCTGGACCTCCTGAGGAACGTGATGGCCTCCGACCCTGCCCTGATAAGGGCTCCCGCCATCCCTGCCGATGCGGGGTCCGCGCTCTTCTTCGACATGCAGGACACCGGCGACATGGATGCGGTCTACGGAAGGGTCCGCGGGATAGTCGGGTCCCATGGCGCTTCCTTCGATTCCGCATGGTGCGGCCACGAGGACCAGGACAGGGCCAGGATGAGGTCCCTCAGGCACGCGATACCCGCTTCGATTTTCGAGTACGTCGCATCCCTCAAGGGCAAGATGCCCGGGATACACAAGATGGGCACGGACATGTCCGTCCCCGACAGCGCCGCGGACGAGATGATGTCCTACTACTCCGAGCAGCTGGACGCGGCCGGGCTGGAATACGTCATATTCGGCCACATAGGGAACAACCACCCTCATGTTGAGATCATACTGAAGTCCATGGAGGACTTCGAGAAGGCCAAGGAGGTCTACTCCAGGTTCGCGCAGAAGGCCGTGGAGCTCGGGGGATCCCCGAGCGCCGAGCACGGCATCGGGAAGATCAAGACCGGCTACATGGAGCTCATGTACGGCCCGGAGGGAGTCGAGAGGATCCGCAGGATGAAGGCCGTCCTGGATCCGAAGGACATCCTCTGCAGAGGGAACCTGACGGGGTGATCCGATGAGGTATCTGGTGGCTGTCAAGCAGGTCCCGAGCACGGACGATGTGCAGATAGACGAGAACGGCTCCCTGAGGCGCGAAGGCGTGCCCTCGGTCCTGAACCCCTATGACGAGCTCGCTCTGAGGTCGGTCCTCGATCTGAAGCAGGACGGGGATTCCGTAGCTGTCGTGACCATGGGCCCGCCCCAGGCGGGATCGGCCCTCCGCAGATGCCTGGAGCTGGGCGCGGACGAGGCTTTCCTCATAACGAGCAGGGACTTCGCCGGCGCGGACACCTGGGCGACGTCCCGCGTGCTCGCCGCGTTCGTCTCCCGGTTCGCCTGCGATGCCGACCTGATAGTGTTCGGAAGGCAGGCCACCGACGGGGACACGGGGCAGGTGCCCTACCAGACCGCCGGGATGCTGGACGTGCAGCAGTTCGCCTACGTCACCGGCCTGAAGATCGCAGGGGACGGGTTCGAGGCGGTGCAGGACTACTCCGATCTCAACAGGACCGTCAAGGTCCCCAGGGGATCCGTCGTGGCGTTCGCCAATGCGGACCCCAACGGGACGTTCCCGACGGTGTCGGGATGGCTCTCCGCCCGCGACAAGGATATCACCACTGTCGACAGGGTCGCCCTCGGGCTGGGCCTGTACTCCGTGGGGCTGAAGGGATCCAAGACGAAGATCGTCTCGACAGAGAGGATCTCCACCGCAAGGCGCAACCGCAAGGTGGAGATCAACGACCCCGCTTACGCGGCGGAGTTCATCATCGGACAGCTGGAGGGATCCTGATGGGCGGATGCTCGGGCGGTTCTTGCTCCACCTGCTCTTCGGACCCTGACAGGCTGCCTCCTGGCCTCCTGAAGGTCTACAACCTCAACCAGTCCGTTGCGGACGGCGTCCTGGTGTGGATCGAGACGGAGGACGACGGCGCCAATATCTCCGATGTCTCAGCTGAGCTGATAGCTGCGGCCAAGGGGCTCACCGAGGGGAGGGTCTTCGGCGCGGTGTTCGGAGGCAATAACATCAAAGACCTGTACCCGGAGATCTTCGGATACGGAGTCGAGACGCTGTACCACGTCCGCGACCAGTCGCCTTACAGCCCCGAATCATACTCATCCTCGCTGGCCCAGCTGACCGAGAGGATCTCGCCTGCTCTGATACTCATAGGCGCCACATCCCGCGGAAGGGAGCTCGCGCCCCGTCTCGCTTCCATGCTCGATGCCGGTCTCACCGCGGACTGCACCGGCCTGCGCGCCGAGGGAAGGGATGTCACAATGACCCGTCCCGCGTTCGGAGGCACGCTGATGGCAGACATCCAATGCATAGGATACCCTCAGATGGCCACCGTCAGGCCCGGGACGTTCAAGAAGCCCGAGAGGTCGGAAGGACAGGGCACCGTCATCTACTGGCAGTCCGAGGCCTCATGCGCTAAGGAGATCGTCTCCGAGATAGCTTCCAAGGAATCAGGATCGGACATACGCGATGCGAGGATCCTCATCTCCCTCGGAGAAGGCGTGAAGGAGAGGGCCTTGATAGATGTGGCCGAATCCGTCGCATCCAAGGTCGGAGGCATGGTGTCATGCTCCCGCGCGCTAGTGGAGAAGGGATGGATGCCAAGGAGCCGCCAGGTCGGTATGTCCGGCAGGACGGTAGCTCCAGATGTGTACATAGCGTTCGGCATATCCGGCGCTGTCCAGCATATCGCAGGGATGTCGAAGGCGAAGAAGGTCATCGTGGTCAACAACGACCCCGATGCCCCGATACACCATTGCGCCGACCTCAGCCTGATAACCGATGCCGGCGCGGTGCTCAGGGAAATGGACAAGTCATTGTGACTTCTTGAACTTGGACAGGGCGCAATCGACGACCTTGTCCACGTGCCCGGCGACCTTCACGTTGCGCCAGACCTGCTCGATCCTTCCGTCCTTGCCGACGAGGAAAGTGGACCTGATCGTTCCGACGGTCTCCTTCCCGTACATCTTCTTGGGCCCCCAGGCCCCGACCCTCTCCATCAGGACGTGGTCGGGGTCGCTGAGCAGCTTGACCTTGAGCTGGTTGTTGTCCATGAACTTCCTGTGCGAGGCGGAGGAGTCCTTGCTCACGCCGATGACCGCGATGTTGCGCATCATCAGCTTGGGGACGTTCGCGGTGAACTCCACGGCCTCGGTGGTGCACCCGGGGGTGCTGTCCTTGGAGTAGAAGTACACGATGTACCTCAGGCCCTCCAGCAGGCTGCTGTCGAACATCTCGCCGTTCTCGTCCGCAAGGACGAACTCGGGGAACTTGTCGCCGACCTCCATGGGGATCACTCAGAACAGGGTGCCTCTCTTCTTCTCCACGATGGGAGCGAGGTCGAGCTCGACGAACATTATGGGGTGGGTCATCTCGTATCCGACGACGACGGACGGGGCCATCTCACCGAAGAACCCGATCTCCTTGCCATCCATCATGATCCTGGCGCCCCTTCCGGGGATGAACGTGGTCAGGTCGCAGGGCTCGAGGGAGTACTGGACCCCCATCTCCCTGAGGACGGACTCGGTGATGGACTTGATGGAAGTGAACGACGTCTTGGAGGAGGTCTCCATGGCGCAGAGCCTGGGCTGGGTGAGGTCGTCCCTCACCACGTTGCCGATCTCGAAGATCCTCTGGGGCAGGTCCCTGTGCTTGTTGTGCCTCAGGATCCTGACCAGGCTAGGGGTCAGATAGGGCCTCAGGCAGGTGTGGTCCTCGGTGATCGGGTTGAGCACCTTGACCACTTCGACCTCTGGGAGCCCGGAGATGCCGAACTCGTCCCTCTCGTTGCTCAGGGTCAGGGTGGTGACCTCGGTGAACCCGAGGCCGATCATCACATCCCTCAGGTCCTCGGACATGGATGTGAGGGGGAGCAGCCCGCCGGTGGTCTGGACCAGGCTGTAGGGGCCGCCGTAGCGCTCGAAGCCGTATCCGGTGGCGACATCCTCGTAGATGTCCACGTCGTGCATGATGTCCAGCCTCACTGCGGGGATGGTGACCTTCACGCTGTCCCCGTCGGCGACGGCGTCCATGCCCATCCTCTTCAGGCACTCGACGGTGCCCTCGGGGCCCAGCTCCACTCCGAGGAACCTGTCGCATTCGGATGCGGATATGGTCCTGACGGAGGGCGCGAGGTCGGGGGACCTGAAGGTCTTTCCGGAATCGTGCATGATGACAGACTCGATCCTTCCTCCGCGCTCGGCGAGGGCGGTGGCGACGATGTCCAATGCTCCTTTGACGGCCTTCCTGTCGTTGCCGGTGACGTCGATGAAGAGGTCGTGCTTCCCGGTGGTGACGGTGGTGAGCACGCCGTTGATGATAGGAGGGAACGAGAGAACGGCGCCGTCCTTGTCCAGGATCACGGGGTATTTGTCCATCCCGTCCAGGAGGTGGGCGTAGGCCTTGCCCTTCTCGTTCTTGACGAGGATCTCCGAGAGGTCCATCTCCTCGTCCATGGCCAGGGGCACGAACCTGATGGAACGGGGCTCCGCCAGCCTGTAAGTGAACGGAGGCCTGACCTTGGACAGGTCGTGTATGCCTATGGCGAGCTTGCTCCTCTTCCTCCCGATGGTGATGTGGAGCTTCTCCTGGAGCTCCATCAGGGATTTGAGGAAGTCGTCGGAGACGTCCACGTCCCTGACGACGCCGCAGAGGAACCAGGGACGGACGGCTTTGACGCTGTCGTCCACGAAGACCTCGATATCGGACTGGCCAACTTCGTAGCTCTCCATGCCCGGCTTCAGGTCCAGGAACGCGCGCAGCGCTCTGGCGAGGCCTTCGACGCTGTAGAGATCCGGGCGGTCCGGGAAGAACTCCACCGACATCTCGTCGGTCTCGCCTTCGGTCTCGTGCATGTCGGCCCCGATCATGGGGATCCTGCTGACCAGCACGTCCTGGGGGACCTTCTCTCCCAGCATGGTGCACAGGTCGCTGTACTTGAAGTTGATAACAGGCATGCCTGCGCAATCTCGGAAGCCCTATTAATATGCGCGCGCGGGACTCATCTGCCCAGCGCGGCATGGGCGCTCCCCAGCTGTCCCGCGGCCTGGGCCGCCAGCGTGGAGAGCTCTCCGGCCAGGACGGTGACCGCGACGATCTCGGCGAGCTTGCGTGCTTTCCCCTCGCCCTCGCATCCGATCATCCTCAGGGCCTCCTTCTGGCAGGGCAGCCTGGTGCCGCCTCCGACCGTGCCCACTTCCACGGCGGGCATCCTGACGGATATGTAGAGGCCGCCGTCCACGTCCTCGCAGGACGTGACGGTCATGCTGGCCCCGACGACCTGGGCGGGGTCCTGCCCGGTGGCGATGTAGAGGGCGGCGGCCATGTTGGCTGCGTGGGCGTTGGCGCCGAGGGTGCCTGCCAGGCTGCTGCCCATGAGGTTCTTCCTGTAGTTGACCTCCGCGACGGCCGCAGAAGTGGTGTGGAGCTTCTTCTCCACCAGGTCCTTGGGGACGAGGGCCTCCGCGATGACGGTCTTCCCCCTTCCGTTGATCATGTTGATGGCTGCCGGCTTCTTGTCCGAGCACATGTTCCCGGAGACGGATATCATGACCGCCCCGGTCTCCTTCTCTATGAGGCGGCAGACTGCCTCGGAGGCGATTGTGGCCATGTTCATCCCCATGGCGTCGCCGGTCTCGAACGCGAACCTGAGGTAGAGGCTCATCCCGTCGGGGTACATGTCTATCCTGGACAGCTTCCCGTGGCTGGTGGTGCCGGAGACGGCCTCGTCGATCCTCCCGCGGTTGCCGTCGATCCAGGACATGACCTCCTTCGCGTGGGCTATGCCCCTGACCCTCAGGACGGGCGCACGGGTCATGGCATCGGCCGTGACCATGGTCCTGGACCCTCCGGACGCGGTTATGACGGACATCCCCCTGGAGATCGAGGCGATGAGGGCCCCCTCCGTGGTCGCCAGCGGGACGAGGAAGTCGCCCGCGGCGTACTCCCCGTCTATCTTGACCGGGCCGGCGTAGCCCAGAGGGACCTGCGTCGCGCCGATCATGTTCTCCACGTTCTTCGATGCCGCTTCGGGCTCGAAGGCGTACTTGGAGATCGTGCCGAGCGATGCTCCGGTGAATTCCTCTGCCGCTCTGCGGCGCTCCTCGACGTCGGCCGCGCTGTGCCCGCGGTTCTTCAGTCCGGTCTGGTCTGCCATGGACCGCCATGTTCCAACGGGAATATAAAAGGTCGACAGCGCTTCGGAACGGCCGGTCGGACGGCACTCGCCTTTTTCTATCCGATTAATGTTATTGCTACGCTGGAGGCTGTTCCGTGACCGGGAAGATCGAGGAGTTCAACGAGATCATCGACAAAGCGGCCGACAGGCTGCCGAGCGGCAGGGAGCCCTCCAAGGAGAGGGACGTGTTCGGCAGGAAGCTGCTCCAGGCGTTCCCTTACTTCGTGGTCGTATGCATCTTCCTCTGGACGATAATCATCTTCGCGCAGGGGGAGTTCACCTTCTCCAGGATGGTCGAGGTCCTCTGCCTGGTTTTCGTGGCAGGCTTCGCGATCCTCGGCGTGCCCTGCACCTATTACGCGGACAGAGGCGTGTTCAGCATGTGGGCGATGTTCTCGCTCACCATCATGATGACATGCATCATGTGGATCTCCGGCAAGGCCATGGGCCATGTGTACTGCGAGGAGGCCGTTTCGGGAGTGTTCCTGTACCTCGGCATAAGCCTCTCCGACACCGCCGATTTCGTCCTGGGGTTCCTGGCGATGCTGTGCATCCTGTTCTTCACGTCCATGGGCGTGACATCCGTGGTGTGCGCGTACATGAAGCGCTACATCCCGGAGGTCTTCCTCTCCATGCAGAAGCATGCCGTCAGAGGGACCAGGCGCAAGGCCGAGAAGTTCTTCATGGTCCCGGACATAATCGACGCCAAGGAGATCGTCGTGGAGCCTGTGAGGAACCCTTACAAGTTCGACGCCAGGGCCAGCCTGAGCATATCCCTGTACATGTTCCTCCTGGGGCTGATGCTGTCCTCGTACATCTTCCTCAACCCGCTGCTCATCAACGTCCTGGGCTGGAGGACCATGCTGGCCATCATGCTCATGCTGTCCATGTTCACGCCCGCGCTGCTGCTCCCGTGGCAGATCGTCCGCGGAGTGGGAGCGAAGGTCAGGTCCGATGCGCCCCGGGACTACTACCTGTGGAAAGGCGCCAAGACCAGGCTGTTCTCCGCTTTCGCCACCCTCGGCGTGTTCATGATGCTGCTCATCCTGACCCTGTACCTGGGGAACGACATCTTCGACATAGTCCGTGTGTACCTGTCCTTCCTTGTCCCACTGCTGGTCATATCGTTCACATACGGGGCGCTGTACACCAACAGCTTCCATGCGAGCGTCCGTGATTCGATTTGCGAGTCCTACAACGAGAAGAAGGATAGTTGTGGGAAGATCTGAGTCCGAGGACCCGTCGCGATTGTAGGTAGGAGGAAAATAGCGAGGCTGAAGCCGAATCTTCCCATAACGCCGATTATTTTCTCATATATAAAATAAACCGGGCCTTCGCTCGACAAATGTACAGAACGAGGCCCTGTTTCAGTTCAGTTCGAGGATTCCTCTTTCTGTTTCTTCTCTTTCTTCATCCTGTAGGTCTTCGTCACCACCAGGACGATGGCGAGCGTGACCAGGGGGACGATGGCATTCGTGACGTCGCCCAACAGCCAATATGCCACTATCAATCCGATTATCCCGACGACCCCGAACTTCCTGAGGACCCCGCCGGCACCTAGAATGACCGCGAACCCGATCATGATCAGCCAGATCAGGATGTTCACTATGACGTCCGAAGACAGCGTCAGGAACGTGGTGTCGCCCACGATGTCGACGATGTACTTGGAGATGTACGTGTTCACCAGGACAGGCACGATGACCACGAGGACGATCGTGAGCACCAGGCCTCCGATGAACGATTTTACGCCGTTTTTGATTCCCATCGGTTCAGCGTATCCTTAGCCTGATGATAATGGTAGCGCATGGGCTCTCGGCGGGTCTTTATAAGCAGATGGCATGACGGCGGACATGGCAGACGCGGCTTACGAGGCGATGAGCAAGGCGAAGAGGCAGAAGGACAGCGGCAACCCCAACGGGGCCGTGGAGACCCTGGAGGCCTATCTCGCCACCGACCCCCACAACATCCCGCCGAGGATGCTGCTGGCGGACATCATCATCCACGACCTCAAGGACCTGCGCTACGGCCTGATGCAGCTTGACGTCATTCTCGACATCGATCCCGAGAACGTGGATGCGATGAAAGCGCTCGTCACGGTCCTCGCGCAGAACAAGAAGGACAACAAGGAGAGCGACGAGCTCTTCCGGAAGATCATCGCCCTGCAGCCTTCGGCGGAGATATACAACGAGTACGCCAAGTTCCTCCGCCATCAGATGACCGACTTCAAGCGCTCGGCCGAGTTCTACGAGAAGGCCATCGCCTGCGACCCCAAGAAGTACGACTACCATCTGAACTACTCGGTCCTGCTCCTCAACGACCTCAAGGACTGGCAGAAGGCCAAGGAGGAGATGGAGATCCTCCTGGAGATGAGGCCCGGGGACCTTAACGTCCGCAAGAACTACGACAGGCTCATCGAGAAGAAGTTCGACAAGAACGGGAATCCTAAGAAGAGCCTGTTCGGAAAGAGACGATGAAGTTCCTAGAATGTAGATTCTTAGTCACTTTTGTAAAACTCTTTTTATACTCACGTCTTTCGTTGTTTTCGGAGGAACACAATGGAAGACAACAACGCCTGCTGTCAGCGCATGCCCCTCATCAACGATGAGGCGCCTGCATTCCGTGCGAACACCACCCAGGGAGAGATCGACTTCCCTGCCGACTACAAGGGGAAATGGGTCATCCTCTTTTCCCACCCCGCGGACTTCACGCCGGTCTGCACGACCGAGTTCATGACGTTCGCATCGATGATGGACGAGTTCAAAGCCCTGAACACGGAGCTGGTGGGCCTGTCGATCGATTCGATGTACTCCCACATAGCCTGGCTGAGGATGATGCAGACCATAACATGGAACGGCATCAAGGAGCCCGAGGTCTCCTTCCCCGTGATCGAGGACATCAGCATGACCGTGGCCAAGAAATACGGCATGATACAGCCCAACGTCTCCACGACCCAGGCTGTGCGCTCCGTTTTCTTCATAGACCCCAACAGCAAGATACGCGCGATCATCTACTACCCCCAGTCCCTCGGAAGGAACTTCGACGAGATCAAGAGGGTCATCCTGGCGCTGCAGACGGCCGACGCCCAGAACGTCGCCACCCCGGCCAACTGGAGGCCCGGGGACGACGTCATCCTGCCGACCCCCGGGTCCTGCGGGACCGCCAAGGAGCGCGTGGAGTCCCATGACGACGACGTGAAGTGCATCGACTGGTTCCTGTGCTTCAAGCCGGATGCCAATGCCGAGCCCAAGCCGAAGCCCAAGAGAAGGGCGTCGAAGGCGAAGGCGGAGTGAGCAAGCAAACGCCGGGGACCTCCCCGGCATTCCATTTCCGCGGAGGAAGAACACATGGCTGAGCATCCCTGCAAGGACGAGGTCCTGCACAGGCTCCAGATGATCATCGAGGCCTGCGACTCCGTCATAATGCGCACTTCCATCACATGCGAAGAGCGCTTCATGTCGGACAGGGCCATGGTGGCCGACACGGCCATCGACCTGCACGTGATCGGATACCATGCTGGAAAGCTCCCTGAGGACGTCCGCAGAGGCTCCAGGGCGCTGGAGGACGCATACGGGTTCAGGCACAGGATGGCCGAAGGATACGGGCTGCTGACCGAAGAGACCGATTACATACGGCGTGCAGCGACATCGGATGTGTATCTGATCCGCGACCACTGCATAGAGTCGATGAGAAGGATCCTGAAGCTGATCCGAGCGGATCGGGCCCGCCGTTGAATGCGCCTTCCCTTTCGGTAAAAATGACTTTAGGTCTTAGGTTATATTAAAAACAGTTATCAGACCTTAACAAAAATAACGGCGTTAAAAAACCTTTTATAGGTCCCAGCCAGATAAGCCAACCAGAGGTTTTAATCATGGAATTCAAAGGATCCAAAACCGAGGCGAACCTGCAGACCGCTTTCGCAGGCGAGTCCATGGCCAGGAACAAATACACCTACTACGCGTCCCAGGCCAAGAAGGAAGGCTACGAGCAGATCGCGGACATCTTCCTCGAGACCGCCGAGAACGAGAAGGAGCACGCAAAGCTCTGGTTCAAGGCCCTTCACGACGGCAAGGTCCCCAAGACCATCGAGAATCTCAAAGACGCCGCTTCCGGTGAGAACTACGAGTACACCACCATGTACGCCGACTTCGCCAAAGAGGCCGAGGAAGAGGGATTCACCGAGATCGCAAAGCTCTTCAAGATGGTCGGAGACATCGAGCAGCACCACGAGCAGAGGTACCTCGACCTCCTGAAGAACATCGAGTCCGGTGTCGTCTTCAAGAAGGACAAGGTCATCATGTGGAAATGCCGCAACTGCGGATACATCCACGTCGGGGAGGAAGCGCCCGCTGTGTGCCCCGTGTGCAAGCACGCGCAGTCCTTCTTCGAGGTCAGGGCCACCAACTGGTGAGCCTGTTGCCCGCCGGGGCCATCCCGGCGGGCGGAAACCCCAACAAGTTCTGATACATCGTTCGGACCTCGACAGAGATGGTCTGTTTTCGGGCGGTCGCCGTCTCCTACCGACAATCACATCCGTTCATCACCAGATGGCAGATGGAATCAACGAGAAATCGAAGGGGTTGGCCCTTGCCCCGGGGCCTGATAGGCCCCTGAGGAAGGGGTTAAGTCGTTTGTTCTTTAGGTTCAGTAGACGTAAGGACTTCGACGGATTGTCGTTCTTACACGGATGCTGATGCGAGCCATGATTGCGTTCTTGGCATTCCATCCATGTTCGTCACTCAGCGCTCGATCGTTAGATTCAGTTCTTTCCGTTCTTCTTGAACTTCATGGCGACAATGACGACGATCAAGACGATCAGGATGACCACAATGATCAGAACGGCATTGCTTCCCTTCTTCCCACCGTTGTCAGGCGACAAGGAGGTGTTCACATCGGTGGCAGTCCCGGTGTCGTTTATGCTCACCTTGCTGTCGATCGATCCGGAGTAGGCCTTCAGCACAGCAATCTCAGCAGAAGCTGTTCCTGCGGCTTCCGTTCCCTCAACGGTCAGCACATACGACTCAGTAGCTCCGTCGATAACGGACAGCGTCCCGTAGACGTTCATGGTTCCACGGACGACGACGTCATCATTGAGCTCCAGCTTGGCATCGGCGTTCACAGTCAGCGTGGCTCCATAGGGCACCAGGGTCGTTGCTTCTTCATCAGCCTCGACGTTCGCAGCTATGGGCGCGATGAACGTTCCGTTGATGAGCACGACGGTTCCAGACTTGAGGTTGGAGAGCGACCCATCATCGACTGTGACGAATCCCTCGGTCAGGGACAGGGTCACGATGTTGCTTCCGCTTCCGACCTTCGCTTCTTCAATGGTCGTGTTGAAGAATATCACTCCGCCGACGTGGCTGAGCGCCTCGCCAGGATTCGGGACAGACCCGAACACGGCGATGACGGAGGCAGGATCGGCTTCGCCGACTTCTGCCCTGGCGGACATGGATTCATCGACGTAGTATCCGTTCAGGACCCATGCGAGCCCGTCCACGTCCTCGGTGGAGATGTAGTATTTGTTCTTGTCCACTGTTATCGATCCGGTGGTGTGGGTGGTGCCTTTGGCAGCCCCTCCGGACACGGTGAACGTATCGGTCGTGACGACCTCGACCACATCATCGGTGACCGCTATCAGGACAGGATCCGTGACATCAGCGACGAGTATGTCGGTCGCAGTGATGGTCTGGTTGGTTTGCTTGACCCCGTCGTCATCCACGTACACGGCATTGACGGTAGCGGAACCGTTTATGATCAAGACGCCGTCTCCCGGGTCGGCCAGGTCGACATTTCCGACATCGGTGCCTGCGGCGTAGCAATACGCCCGCACTGTGTCCTGAATATGGACGATCACTCCGTAGTAGGAGTCTTCGCCCGGCTCCTCGTCTGCCGAATCGACGAGGATCCTGTCGGCGACTTTGTTGTCGTCGTCCATGGCATCCGCCATGTATGTGTTCCCGGGAACACCGACGAGCTTCAGGTCCCACATGTAGGTGACGTTGTCGGTCGTCTTCGATGTGTCGACAGCGTTTGCGAAGTACACGTTGAACGTACCGGTCAGAAGATCCGAGAACGTCACGCTCGCTCCGTCCAGCAGGTAGATGTTGTAGGTCTCGTCTTCAGCTCCGGTGACATCCATCACACTGTCGAGCTTGGCGACATAGTAGTCTCCGCCCTCATCGGACAGGTCGCTGGCATCGGACAGCACGGTTGCCGTGGCTGTGCGGCTCTCAGCATCGGAGTCCCCTGCGGGCAGTGCGACAGCGAAGGCACAGAAGACCATCGCAAGCACTGCGGCGAGGGCGAGGCATTTGCCCCTCTTGGCTTTCAAATCAGTTGCAATCATGTTACATCTGCTCCAACTTTTTCATGGTGGAGACCATCATCACACTCCCTGGTGCCTCGTGGTTCGCGTCCGAACGCACGGAAGCCCCAGGTCCAGAGTCGCATCACCCTCTGCACAGTCTCCGGATCCATGCTCCCGAATGTCGATGCATTCAGGATGGAACACTATTCAGTTTGAAGCACATATAAAGCTAACCCTTCGAACATACGAGATGCCAGGAAGTTCTGGAGATCGTGTCGTCCGTGGTGAAGCTCACGATGAGGTCCCCGGAGCCGGGGCCTGTGCCTGTCGCCTCTCCGCTGATGGAGGGCGCTCTATCTTCTACAGGCAGGCAGATGCAGCATCCGAAGAGGACGATCGCCAGCATGGCTGCGACAGCTGCCGCTTTTTTGCAGTCCATGCCCTTGGAAGGCCATGTTCGATTTTCACATCATGGAGGGCTCACTGGCCGTGTTCCCCCGGATAAGAAG
>CAVHQB010000015.1:0-22209 GCA_963637895.1 Lachnospiraceae bacterium | reverse complement strand
TCAGCATTGAATCTGCAATATTACGGATAATATCCGTGACATTACTGTGTTTTTGCGGATAATATCCGTGAAAAAGCTGCTTTTTTACGGATTATATAAATATGGACAATGTATCCGAATACATATGGAGCGGAAGATCGAAACGAAGATGGCGGAATGGAAATCCAGACCAGACCATATGGCTCTGATGATCCGCGGGCCTCGCCAGGTCGGAAAATCATACTCCATCAGAAAATTCGGAGAAGCCAACTACCGCAAGGTCCTGGAGATAAACCTGGAGGACAGCCCCGAGTTCAAAACCGTGTTCGAAGACAACCTGACTGCGGATGAGATCTTCCTCTCGTTGAGCTACATGCTCGGCAACATCGAGTCGTTCGAAGGGTGCATTCTGTTCCTAGACGAGATACAGGCCTGCGAAGAAGCGATATCGGCTCTGAAGCCCCTCTCGGCCGACGGCAGATGCGACATCATATGCTCTGGATCTCAGCTCGGGAACACGCTATGCGTCAAGAGGCTCACACCTGTCGGATACGTGGATGTCGTGCAGATGGAGCCCATGGACTTCGAGGAATTCCTCTGGGCGCTAGGGTTCAGTCATGAAAGGACGTCTGAGATCGGAGCGCACATACAGACGATGGCTCCCTTCGACAGGTCTGTCCTGAGGAAGCTGAACGATCTGTATCTGAGGTACGTCACGATCGGAGGCATGCCGAAAGCCGTGGAGGCTTTCGCCCGCACGGGCCTATACGCTGAGCCCTACAGCATCCAGGCATCGATCTATGCTCTGTTGAGGGAGGATCTGCTCAAGTACGGTGAGAATCCCAGCAACAAGGACCGCATATCCCAATGCCTAGAGTCGATTCCGAAACAGCTCAGCCGCGAGTCCGGCAGCTCGTTCAAGTATTCTGAAGTGTCGATGAGGACGGGGTATGGCCGCAGGGAGTTCGGCCCAGCACTGTCATGGCTGAGCAATGCCGGCGTCATCGACATCTGCCACAACCTGGAAGAGATCTCCGAGCCGTTCAGGGTCAAAACCGACGGGAACATGTTCAAAGTCTATCTGAAAGACACGGGAGTCATGACGTTCATGCTGGGGCCGGAGACGGGCAGGGGCCTCATCGACGGCGACTACAAAGTCAACAACGGCGCCCTCGTCGAGAATTCCGTAGCATCTGCTCTGACAAAAAAAGGGTACAGACTGTACTACTACAGCAATAACGCGAAACGCGTGGAGATCGACTTCGTCACGAACTTCAACGGAAAGATTGCCGCCATAGAAGTGAAGTCCGGCAGGAAGAGATCGGCCAAATCGCTCCTGAAGCTCGCCGAACTGGGGCAGCCCGCGGACATCCTGATCAAGGTTTCCGACTCCAACCTGTCCGTGGACGAGAACGGAGTCTACCATCTCCCATACTTCGGGCCGTCGTTCTTCGACGAATGCGGACCGTTGGAGCCATCGAAAGCGGACTGGTCAGACCTGCTGGATGACTCGAAGCCTCTGTGAGCTGAAGACCTTTCGCAGCTCGTCCTGATGCCCGAACATGTGGCTTCTGAGCAGAAGCTGCGCAGGGATAAGATGGAAGTGGCCCGCGCGAGGCGGGCATTGGTTTCCAGAAACGGATCAGATCCCGATCCACTCGTTCCTGACGATCCTCTTCAGCGCCGAGATGGCGGACATCGCGGCGAGATAGGATGTCTTGGGGTTGTCCGGAGACGGGACGTTGTACGTGTGGCAGACCATCTCTCCGAACTCGCCCTTCAGCTTGAGCTCGTGGGAGTTGGTGTGCGAGGCGGGGTCCAGGACGACGGTGACCTTTGTCCTGTCGAAGCCCACTCCGAGCAGCGCCACGGTGGCGGCCACGTTGACGTTCTTGGGGAACAGCTGGACGGCCTCCCTTGCGGGACCGGAGAATATCACGGTGGGCTCCTTCACATCGTCCACGATGATTCCGCGGTCGATGAGGAACGCCACGCCCTCCAGGCTCTTGGGGCCCTTGGTGGTGATCAGCTCGACCTCGTCCAGATGGCCGACGGCGGAGGACCTGAGCCCGTCCGTTCCGCAGACCGCTCCCGACGGGATGAAGATCTTGGCCTCGGCCTGGTTGGCCTTGTCCTTGACGGCCTCCCTGAACGCATCGTCCACCAGCGCTCCGACGGACATGATCATGATGTCCACTCCCCTGGCGACGACCTTGGGGACTATGGTGGTGGCGGCCCTCTGGGACGCGGCCTCGACCACGAGGTCGCAGTGGTAGAGCTCCTCCTCCACATCGCTGATGACGATGGCTTTCTTCAGCTGGGCGGCGAGCTTCTCGGCGAGCTCGGGCACCTCGTCTATGAGGTAGATCCTCTTGACCTCGGCCATCTCATCGGCCGCCTTGGCGAGCTTCGACCCGATGGAGCCGCAGCCTACGATCGTTATGCGCATGGATGCACGTTATACGTCATCGCTCTTATAATGTTTCTATAAATCGAATTCCCAACAACGCAATCGGAACGGAATCCGCAGTTCTGCTACGAATGCCGATAATCTACTATCGGAATCCGCAGGAATCATCTGAGCCCGTCCCACTCGGCCATGAACTCCTCCAGGAAGCCCTCCATGTACCTGTGGCGGGACTCCGCCATGGCCTTGGCCGTCTCAGTGGACATCATGTCCTTCAGCAGGAGCAGCTTCTCGTGGAAATGGTTGATGCTGGTGCCCTTGTTCGCCCCGTATGCCTCCGCGTCCATCCCCGTCTTCGGCGCCTCTCCGGGCACGTGCATGTCGCGGCCCCTGCTCCCGCCGTACGCGAAGGCCCTGGCGATGCCGATGGCTCCTATGGCGTCCATCCTGTCCGCGTCCTGGACGATCATCCCCTCCAGGGAGTCCGGGCGGACGGAATCCGTGCCCTTGAACGACACCTGCTCTATGATCCTCACGACCCTGTCCGCGGTCTCCCCGGATATCCCCTCGGACGCCATGAACCTCCTGGCGTTGGCGTACCCCGTGTCGCCGAACAGCTTCCTGTCGTCCGCGTCGTGCAGCAGCGCTGCCAGCCTGACCACGTCCATGTCCCCTCCCTCGGACCTGCAGATCGACACCGCCAGGTCGTGGACCCTCACGGTATGCCAGATGTCATGGCCGCTGCTGTCTCCCTCGAAGAGCCCTGCGACGAACTCGCGGGCGCGGACGAACACGGATTCTTCCATGGCGGGCCCGATGGCGACGGACGATATCATACCGTCGGACCGCTCAAATACAGCCACTGCCTGCACATGGCCATGGAGCGCTACATCCTCGTCGACCATACGGCGGACATGATGGTCAAGGCATTCGGTTCCACTCTGGAGGAATGCTTCGCCAACGCGGCCTACGCGCTGTTCGACCAGACCGTGGACCTCTCCGGGATCGGGACATCGGAGGAGGCGGACATCCGCGTCAGCGGCATCGACGACGAGGACAGGCTGTACTCCTTCCTGTCCGAGATGCTGTTCATCGAGGACTGCGACAACCTGATCCTGAAGGAGTTCCAGGTGTCCTTCGAGGGGGACGACGTCGTCTGCCGCGCCCGCGGCGAGACCCTGGACAGGAGCCGCCACAGGGTGAGGTCCGAGGTCAAAGCGGTGACATACCACATGATGGATGTGGACCGCTCCGAGCCGTCGGTGACCGTGCTGTTCGACGTGTGACCTTTCCGCGGCCGGGCTGAAATCCAATATTAAGGAGGACTGCATTGTGCCGGACATGCTCAGACTAGGCTGGTTCTCCACCGGGAGGGGCCCGGGATCGCGCAACCTCCTCAAAGCCGTCATGGATCAGAAGGAACTCGGCAACCTCGATGTCGAGATCGCGTATGTCTTCTGCAATTGGGACAACCTCGAGGAGGACAACCCCAAGCGCGAGCAGCGCAAGATGTTCTTCGACATGGTCGAGGGGTACGGCATCCCGCTGGTGACCCTGTCCTGGAAGACGTTCATGCCCGAGCTGTGGGAGAAGGACCAGACCGCCTGGAGGAACGAGTACGGGAAGGAGCTGAGGAGGCTCACCTGCGGCTACGGCGCCGACCTGGGGATCCTGGCCGGGTACATGCTCTGGATGGACGATGAGACCTGCAGGGAGTACGACATGCTCAACCTGCACCCAGCCCTGCCGGACGGCCCCAAGGGGACCTGGCAGGAGGTCATCTGGCAGCTCATCTCCGAGAACGCGGAGCGCCAGGGGGCCATGATGCACGTCTGCACCGAGGAATGGGACAGGGGCGCTGCGATCACCTACTGCGGCTTCTCCATACGCGGAGGGGAGTACGACAAGCTCTGGTCGGACATGGACGAGAAGCTGAAGTCTAAGACATTGGAGCAGATCAAGGCCGAGGAAGGCCAGGAGGAGCCCCTCTTCAAGAAGATCCGCGAGGACGGAGCGAAGCGCGAGCTCCCCCTCATAGTCGCGACGATATCCGCCTTCTCCGAGGGGAAGGTCAAGATCGTCGGCAAGAAGCCCTACGCGGGCGACGTCCAGCTCCCCGGGCCCTACGACCTGTCCGAGAGCGTGGACGCGAGGCTGGAGTGATCCTGATGCCGGGAGATTTCGATCCGGTGGAGGAGCTGGGGCTGTTCCCCGACAGGATATTCGTGTGCAACTGCCACGGGTTCCTCACCGAGAACAACTACCTCAGGGACCTGTGCGCCAGGTTCATCCGCAACGGCGCCCACTTCTACGACGTCCTGAAGAGGTACGACGAGCTCACCGCATACGTCCTGGGAAGGGAGGAGGCCAGCTCGGGGGACCTGTACAAATGGGCGGTCCCGTTCCTGAAGGCCAACGGCGCCACCGACTTCCTTGTGGAGAAGTTCGGCCGCGAGGACATGCGCCTGATGCCCGGGGCCAAGGAGGCCATGAACTACATCAGCAGCCTTCTGCCCACATTCATGACCACGTCCATGTACGAGCACGGCGCCATGGCGGCCATGGACGCGCTGGACAGGCCCGTTCTGGACCTGGGATGCAGCCAGATGTCCCTGGACGACCACGAGCTCGGCAGGCCCGACGCCCGCAGGATCAGGGAGATGACCGAATCGATAACGGCTCTGAAGGTCCCCAAGACCGAGTACGCGCTCAACGTCCCCATGGAGATCGACGAGGGCGACGTGAAGATAATCAGGACCATGGACGACATCCTCAAGACAGGCATCCCGGAGACCAACGGGATGACCCTGATGGAGTCCGTCATCCCCATGACATCCCACAAGAAGGCCTACCGCCTGCTGGACATAAGGCGCCAGACCAGCATAGACCTGGACGCAACCATGTACATCGGCGGGGAGAACACCGACTACCAGGCCATGGACCTGGTGAGGGACAGCGGAGGGCTGTCCATAGCGTTCAACGGCACCGACTTCGCCGTCAGGGGGAGCAACATCGCCATCATGTCCAACGACGCCACCGTCGGAGCGATGTTCGTGGAGCAGTTCTACAACCGCGGGATCGAGTCCGCTCTGGAGCTGGCCGGCAACTGGGACAGGAAGTACATCAAGAAATGCGACTTCCCCGACGAGAACCTGGTGTCCAGGGTGCTCGAGGCGCATCCGCGCAAGCTGCCCGAGGTCTGCGTGGTGGACAAGCACAACGTGGACGAGGTCGCGGCGAAGAGCGCGGCCTACAGGAAGAAGACCCTGAAGAACTGAGATGGTGCTCTGGTCGGGATTCGAACCCGAGTGTCGGCCTCGAAAGGGCCGAATGATTGGCCACTACACTACCAGAGCGCAATCTAGGCGATTGCACACCTGTTTATAATGGTTATCAGTGGGCAGATGCCTCGCGCCATGTTTTATCAACGATACGGCGCTAACGGGCGGCCATGAAAGGCCAAAGCCGCGGACCGTTCGTTCCGGGCAAGCTCACACTGCTGTCGATGCTGCTCGCATCGATGCTCATGCTCATGGGAGGAGCCGCTGTGGCTCCCGCCCTCCCGCTGATCAACGCGGCGTTCCCCGGCCAGGAGTTCGCCGTGTCCCTGGTCATCACCCTCCCTTCCCTGGCGGTGGGATGCACGGGGTTCATCCTCGGAGGCATCGCCGACAGGTTCGGGAAGGTCAGGACCCTGTCCGCATCGCTGGTCCTGTTCACTGCCTGCGGGGTCGCCAGCTTCTTCCTGGACGACCTGACCGTCATCCTCGTCATGAGGTTCTTCGTCGGAGTGGGGATCGCGGGCATATCCATGGCCGTGACCGCGCTGATGGCGGAGTACTACACCGGGGCCAGCAGGGTCAAGGTCCTGAGCTACCAGTCCGCAGCCATGGGCCTGGGAGTGCTCCTGCTGGAGTACACCGGAGGGTCCCTGGCGGCGTTCAGCTGGCACGAGCCCTTCCTCGTGTACCTGATCGGCATCCCGATACTCTTCCTGTGCATCCTGTCCATGAAGGAGCCCGTCCGCGAGGCCGTGCCCGACAGCGCCTCCCCGGAGGAGAGGGCCCGCCCCGCAGACAAGAGGCTGATCGCCATATGCTACGCGGCCATCTTCGTCTGCCAGACCATGTCGTTCCTGCTCCCGACCAAGATGCCCACGTTCCTGGAGGACCCCGACCTGCCCGGGCACATCACAGCCTCCATGATGGGGCTGTTCCTCGGAGCCCACGGCATCACCAACTCGGCCGTGTCCCTGATGTACAGGCGCGTGGTGTCCGTCATCCGCCCGTTCATGGTCATCTCCCTCGGATTCATCATAATGGGGGCCGCCATGATCCTGCTGATGCTGTTCCCGACCGTGGCCGTGGCCCTGATCATGATGATACTGGTCGGACTGGGGCTCGGCCTGATCTGCCCCGCCATCTCCAACACGCTGGCCGGAGAGGCCACGTCCACCACGTCCGGGAAGATCATGGGAGGGTACTCGACGTTCCTCAACTTCGGCCAGTTCGCCATATCCCTTGTCAGCGTCCCGCTCCTTGCGGCCGTGGGCGGGAGCATCCCGTCCATGTTCGCGGTCATGGGATGCGTCGCTCTCGTGGTCGGGATGCTGTTCCTGCTGGACTGCGCCAAGGACCGCAGGTTCCGCGCGGACGGGCTGAGGGCCTGAATCCCTCGGGGAAACGCCGCCCCGACCAATAGGATAAATAAAGGGGGACTTTTATCGGAACCCATCGGAAGTGAAAACAATGGCTGACAATGCACCGCTTGAAAGCCCGGATGAGGACGTAACACGTGTACGTCTTCCCAATATCAAGGAAGCTGAGATGTTCGGGATAGCGGACCAGCTGCTCGGCGCTTCCAAGATCAAGGTCATGTGCGAGGACGGGGTCTCCCGCGTCGGTCGCATCCCGGGCAAGATCAAGAAGAGAATGTGGATAAGGGAAGGGGACCTGCTGATCATCTCGGTATGGGACTTCCAGCCCGACAAATGCGACGTCAAGTTCAGGTACACCAAGACCCAGGCCATCAACCTCAGCAAGAGGGGCAAGGTCCCGAAGAACCTGGACATTTTCTGAAAGGTGGATCTGCATGTCCTCTTACGAGGAGAAGTACGCATACCTCGAGAGGCATGTGGACGCCCTGAAGACCAACCGCACCGGCGACGAGAGGCAGACCGATGCGGAGGTCTTCGACAAGAAGACCCTCCTTACGATCTACGACCTGATGACCTCCGGGTACATCGACCAGATCCACTACCCCATCTCCACGGGGAAGGAGGGCAACGTTTTCTACGCCACAGACGAGGACGGCGAAGCCGTGGCCCTCAAGATCTTCCGCACCTCCACATCCACCTTCAAGAGGGTGTCGAAGTACGTCGAGGGCGACCCCAGGTTCAAAGGGGTCACGGGCAGCAGATGGAAGATGATCTACGCATGGGTGAACAAGGAGTTCCGCAACCTCATGAGGTACAGCGAAGCGGGCATCCCCGTGCCCGAGCCCATCACCTTCGCGCAGAACTGCCTGCTGATGGAGTACATCGGCGACGAGACCGGGCCCGCCCCCCAGCTGAAGGACGTGGTCCTGGAGGACCCGACAGACACCTACGACGAGGTGGTGTCGTTCATCATCGACGGCTGGAAGGACGCCCATCTGGTCCACGGGGACCTGAGCGAGTACAACATACTCATGCAGGACGGCCAGCCCATCATGATCGACGTGGGGCAGGCCATGACCGCCGACCACTACAACTCCAAGGAGCTGCTGGCGAGGGACATCAGGAACATCAACTCATTCTTCAGGAAGAGGGACGCCGACGTGATCGATGACAAGGTCATCTTCGAAGAGGCCGTCAACGGGAAGGACGAGGACGAAGAGGAGGACGAGGAATGAGATCGATAAGGGTGCCCGCCGACAGGGTGGGGACTTTGATAGGCAAGAACGGAGAGACCAAGAAGGTCCTCCAGAACATCTCCGGGATCAAGCTCGACATCGACACCGAGGAGGGCGAGGTCATCGTCCACGACGACGTCGAGCTGGAGGACCCCGTCATGGCGCTGAAGATCCTGGACGTGATCAAGGCCGTGGGAAGGGGGTTCAACCCCGAGAAGGCCATGAGGCTGTTCGAGGACGACGAGTACCTGGAGGTCGTGGACCTGAAGGAGTTCGTCGGCGACAGGACCAGCCAGGTCACCAGGGTGAGAGGCAGGCTCATAGGGAAGGACGGCAAGACCCGCAGGATCATAGAGGACCTGACGGGAGTGGACATGGTCATCTACGGCAACACGGTGTCGCTGATCGGCAACTCCATCACCCTGCCCGTCGCCAAGCATGCGGTGGAGCTGATCCTCCAGGGCAGCGAGCACGCCACGGTGTACCATTATCTCGAAAGCCAGCGCCCCAGGCTCAGGATCGCCGAGATGGGCTTCGACCTCTGAAGGCGGGAACCATGGAGCAATGGATATCCGACAACCTCGAGAAAGCGTCAGCGCTGGCCCGGATGGGCCTGTGCGACCACTGCCTCGGCCGCATGTTCGGCAAGATAGGCACCGGCATGACCAACGACTACAGGGGAGCGCTCATCCGCGAGGCCCTGGAGGAGAACGGCACGCCCGCTCCCGCAGAGGACTTCTGCCCCCTGTGCGAGAACATATTCGAGCTCCTGCCCAGGTTCGCGGAGGCGGCCGCCGATTCCATCAACCCGATCGAGTCGGACAACTTCCTCATAGGCACCAGGGTGGAGCCCGAGATCGTCCAGAAGGAGAAGGACATCTGGGCCGAGCAGGGCCTGGAGAACGCCGAGCCCATAAAGGCGGAGCTGAACAGGGAGATCGGGAAGATCGCCCTGCCCATGATCCACCGCCCGGTGGAGTTCAAGAACCCCCAGGTGGTGGCATGCGTGGACACCCGCTTCGCCGACGTGTCCGTGGACATCGCCCCGCTGTTCATAGCCGGGCGCTACAACAAGTACAGCCGCGAGATCCCCCAGACCGTCTGGCCCTGCAGGGTCTGCCATGGGAAGGGATGCGACCACTGCCACGGCAAGGGGAAGATGTACGAGACCTCCGTTCAGGAGATCATAGGCGACGTCGCCCTGGAGATGACCGGCGGGAAGGAGCACTTCTTCCACGGCATGGGCCGCGAGGACATCGACGCCTGCATGCTGGGCGACGGAAGGCCCTTCGTGCTGGAGATAAGCGACCCCAAGGTCAGGCACATCGACCTGGACGAGCTCAAGAAGAGGTCGGACAACGAGATGGCCGCTTTCGGCGACCTGCACTACGTCCAGCGCGAAGCCGTGGAAAGGTACAAGGAGGCCGCGGCCGACAAGGTGTACCACGTCCATGTGCTCGCTGATAGCAAGGTTAATAAAGAAGCAGTAGTTGAGGTTGCCTTATCGTTCAAGGACGTCAGTATAGACCAGAGGACTCCACGCCGGGTCGAGCACAGAAGGGCCGACCTGGTGAGAAAGAGGAAGATCCACTGGGTCAAGGCGGACGCGATAACCGAGGACTCGTTCGATCTCGAACTGGAGACCGACTCGGGCACCTACGTGAAGGAATTCGTGTCCGGAGACGACGGCAGGAGCACGCCGAGCTTCTCTGAGAGGCTGGGAGTGCAGTGCAAGGTCGAGACCCTTGATGTGCTGGCGATCAACTATCATGAACCATGAGGGATCAAAATGCAGAGATCAAGAGGAACAAGGACGAAGACCCGCAATGTCCTGAAGAAGAAGGTAAGGGCACGCGGCCTTTCACCCATCACCAAAGGACTCCAGACCTTCGAGGCCGGAGAGAAAGTCAACATCATCATCGACCCGAGCATCCACAAGGGAATGCCCTTCTCCAGGTTCCACGGACTCACCGGAGTCGTCATGGGCCCCAGGGGAAGCGCTTACGAGGTCAGCGTCAAGGACGGCAACAAGACCAAGACCGTCGTTGCCCGCCCCGAGCACCTCGTCAGGAACTCCAACTGAAACGGGTGACTTGAGATGACTGAGCAATACCTTACGCTGGCTGAAGTGAGGGACCTTCTCACTGCCGAGGCAGAGAACAGGGGACAGGAGTTCCTTCTCGCATCGCAGAAGCACGCGCTCGAGCATGCTCAGGCAGTCTGCAAAAACCCCTCTGGTGATAATGCGAAAGAGCTCGTTGAAGAGGTCAAGAAGATCGACGTCGTCACCGACTCCATCGCATGCAAAATCGCGGACATCCTCCCTGAGTATCCGGAGGACGTCCGCGCGATCTTTTCAAAAGAGAGGATAACCCTGGAGCCCGCACAGATCCAGGAGATCCTCGACATCGTGGCCAAGTACATCTGAGAGGTGCGTTCCCATGGAGGAATACGTCTACATTCTGGATTATTTGGCACAGGGCGCACCCTCGGCCGGAGGCAAGTTCGGCGCGAAGAAGGAGCCCATCTGCTACGCAGTCGGAGACGAGGAGTTCAGGCTCTTCGAGCTCGTCCCCAAGGCCGGCGCCATCGTGGAGATCGGCACAAGGACGTACATCGGCAAGGACACCCCCGAGGCCAAGCGCGACGTGATAGACCACGTCAAGAGGCGCATCGGCTACGAGGAGCTCACCAACAACGCCCAGGCCGAGCTCGAGTACGCCGTGACGGACATCGTCATGTCCAAGCAGCTCCGCTTCATCAGGTTCTTCAACGAGGCCGAGGGCATCAGCATGAAGAAGCACATGCTGGAGGAGCTCCCCGGGCTCGGGAAGAAGTCCATGACCGCCATCCTGGACAAGAGGAAGGAAGGCCCGTTCAAGGACTTCAGCGACCTCTCCGAGAGGGTCGGCATAAAGAACCCCGAGAAGCTCATCGTCGCCAGGATCATGCTCGAGATCTCCGATCCCGACAGGAAGCGCTACCTGTTCGTGCAGAGATGACGGACACAGGGCGCCTCATAGCCGAGACCGGCATCGTCCCGAAGAAGAGCAAGGGGCAGAACTTCCTGATAGACGGCCGTGTGGCCGACCGCCACATCGGATATGCGGAGATAGCAGAAGGAGACCGCGTCCTCGAAGTGGGCCCCGGCCTTGGGATCCTCACCGAGCGCATCCTCCAGAATCCATGCAGCCTCACCTGCATAGAGCTGGACGACATCCTTGCGCAGTACATCACGGAGACCTACGGAGACAAGCTGGAGCTCATCCACGGGGATGCCGTCAAGGTCCCGTTCCCCGAGTTCGACGTGTTCGTCAGCAACCTCCCGTACAGCGTCTCCACCCCGATCATCTTCAAGCTCCTGGACCACAGCTTCAGGACCGCCGTCGTCATGGTCCAGAAGGAGTTCGCGGACAGGATGGTGGCCGACGTCGGCAGCCCGGACTACTCCCGCCTGACCGTCAACCTGTTCTACCGTGCCGAATGCGAGGTCATGGAGACCGTCCCCGCATCCAGGTTCAACCCCCGCCCCAAGGTGGACTCCGCCCTCGTCAAGATCGCACCGAGGAAAGCGCCTTTCGAGGTCATCGACGAGAAGATGTTCTTCAAGGTCACGGAAGTGGCGTTCAACCACCGCAGGAAGAAGATCGGGACCTCCCTGAAAGCGGCCGGGCTCATCAAGAGCAACGACGAGATCCCCTTCGGCGACGAGCGCATAGAGAACCTGCGCCCGTCGGAGATCGGCCAGATCGCCGATGCCATCTCGGTAAGACCGTAAACCGATTATACAACATGTTGTATGGTTCGCCGATAAGATGAGAGACCATATCGTGAGACGCTATGTGCTGTTCGCCTGCGGGCTTACCGTCATCTCCATGGCCATAGCCATCATCACGAAGGCTTCTCTGGGGACATCGCCCATCACGTCGATCCCCTACAGCCTGTCCATGGTGTTCACATCGCTGACCCTGGGCAACTGGACCATCATCTTCAGCCTGCTCCTGGTGGCATTGCAGTTCATAATGCGCTTCAAGGAGCGCGACGAGTACATCCACCTGGCCATGCAGGTCGTCGTGTCGTTCCTCTTCGGATACATCATCGACATCGGGATGGCCGTCTTCGGATGGTTCGACCCTCAGGAGTACATCGTGAAGATAGTGGCCGTCATCGTCGGATGCGCCCTCCTGGCCTTCGGGGTGTACCTCCAGGTCATCGCCAACGTCGTCATGGTTCCAGGAGACGGGTTCGCCTACACCCTGACCATGAAGCTCAGGAAGGACTACGGGAAGGTGCGCGTCACATCCGACACCACCATGATCGTCATCGCCGCCCTGATAGGGATCGCATGCCTCGGAACTCTCGGAGGAGTGCGCGAAGGGACCGTCATAAGCGCGCTGCTCGTCGGCACCATCGCCAGGTTCTACCTCAAGAAGCTCGCCCCGCTCACCGACCGCATGCTCCCTCCCGCGAAGGACGCCGGGAAGGAAGAGGCCTCGGAGGCATGACCGTGGACGACCAGGAGTACCTCCAGCTGGCCAGGAAGGTCCAGATGATCGGCAGGCTCATGAAGGCCAACAGGGACCTGGACCTGGAGTCCATAGGCCTCACGTCCAGCCAGTCCGATGCCATGATATTCATCAGGTCCAGCCCCGGCTGCACCATCAACGACCTCAGGGCCTTCCTGGGGGTGAGCCACCAGGCGGCATCGGCGCTGGTGGACAGGATGAGGAACCGCGGGCTGCTGGAGACCATGGTCCTCGACGGGGACCGCCGCTCCAGGGTCATCATAATGACCGACGCCGGAAAGGACCTGGTGTCCGGGATCGAGCAGCTCGGCGCGAAAGCCGGCCGCAACATCACCGGCGGGATGACGGAGGAAGAGACCGAGAAGCTCTCCGAGTCCCTGGACGTCATGATGTCCAACCTGACCCGCCTCCAATCCAGCAGATAACCTTTATGGGTGGACTGCCTAGGGTGGAACGGTAGAAATGCAGATCGGCATCGTAGGCAAGCCAAATGTTGGGAAATCCACTTTCTTCGGCGCAGCGACAATGGCGCCCGTGGAGATAGCCAACTATCCGTTCACGACAATCGAGCCCAACAAGGGCGTCGCATACGTGCGCACCCCCTGTCCGTGCAAGGAGCTCGGCGTGACGTGCACGCCTCACAACTCCATCTGCATGAACGGGACCAGGATGGTCCCCGTGGAGCTCCTGGACGTCGCGGGGCTGGTCCCAGACGCATGGGAGGGCAAGGGCCTGGGGAACAAGTTCCTGGACGACCTGAGGCAGGCGGACGCCCTGATCAACGTGGTCGACGTCAGCGGCTCCACCGACATCGAGGGGAACTCCGTCGACGTCGGGTCCCACGACCCCACCGAGGACGTGCTGTTCCTGAGGCGCGAGATAGAGTGCTGGATGAGGGAGATCATCAAGAACGGGTTCTCCAAGATCGCCAGGCAGGCGAAGATGCAGGGGAGCAAGCCCGAGACCATCCTGGCCGAGCGCCTGCAGGGGCTGAAGGTCACCGAGGCCCAGATCAAAGAGGCCCTCAGAGCCGTCCCCCTCCCGGACGACCCCACCAAGTGGGACGACGAGCTCCTCCTCAAGCTGTGCGAGCAGATCAGGGCGCAGTCCAAGCCCATGATCGTCGCCATGAACAAGTCGGACATCGCCCCCGCAGGCAACGCCGCCAAGGTGGAAGCGATCAACGACATCTGCGTCGCCACCATGGCCGAGACCGAGCTGGCCCTGAAGAAGGCCGCGACCGCGGGCCTCATAGACTACACCCCCGGCGACAAGACGTTCGCGATCAAGCCCGATGCCAAGGTCAGCGAGGGCCAGAAGAAGGCCCTGGAGTACATGGCCGACAAGATGGCCGACAACGGCGGCACAGGGATCCAGAAGTGCATCGAGGACGCCGCGTTCAAGATGCTGGACCTCATCGCGGTGTACCCCGTGGAAGACGAGAACAAGTTCACCGACCACTTCGGAAGGGTGCTCCCCGACGCGTTCCTGGTCCCCCGCGGCTCCACCGCCAAGGACCTGGCCTACAGGATCCACTCCGACCTGGGAGACAAGTTCATCCGCGCGGTCAACGCCAAGACCAAGCGCACCGTCGGAGCCGATTACGAGCTCCAGGACGGGGACGTCATAAGGATCGTCGCCAACAAGTGAGCTGATCTCATGGGCACCTGGGATGTCAGGATCATAAGCGCATCTTACCTGAGCGAGGGCGACGAGCCCGTCATAGAGCTGTACGGCAAGACCCGCGAGAAGAAGTCCATAACCATCCTGAAACACGGCTTCCATCCGTACATGTACGCCGTGAAGCCCTCGGACGCCCTCATCGACATGCTCTCCAAGGACTCCAGCGTGGCATCCGTGGAGAAGAAGGGCCTCCTCCTGAGAGGCGCCGAGACGGAGGCCGCCAAGGTCACATACATCAGCCCGTGGAAGGCCTCGGAGTACAGGAACCTCATCAAGAGGATGGGCTCGGAAGTGCTCTCCTCCGACGTGAACGTGGACCTCCGTTTCATCTACGACACGGACATGGGGTCCTGCATAAGGCTGGAAGGCCACGAGGTCCCCGGCGACATGAGCACGGACCTCATCGTGGAGATGGACTCCTTCGAGAACATCGACTCCTTCGACCCGGGACTGAAGATCCTGTCCTTCGACATCGAGAACAGCATCGAGCACGAGTTCATCTACTGCATCTGCGCCGTGGTCTGGGACGGCGGCGAGATAAGGGCATGCGAGCCCGTCCACGGCAAGGAGAAGGACATAATCTCCGGGTTCTCCGAACTCATCAGGCGCGAGGACCCCGATGTCATCACAGGCTACAACATAGACAACTACGACATCCGGAAGATCTCCGAGAGGGCCAAGGCCAACAGGATGAAGGACGCCCTGCCCTGGGGAAGGGACGGCGGCCAGCCGAGGATCTTCAGCGAGAGGTTCTGGAGGGTCAAGGGAAGGCTCATATGCGACGCATGGTGGGCCGCCAAGAGGGAGATCCGCCCCAAGCAGGAGACGCTGAACGCGGTGTCCATGCAGCTCCTGGGCGAAGGGAAGATGGACGTGGACCCCAAGCGCATGGACTCCGAATGGAAGGAGAACAGCGAGAAGGTCATGGAGTACTGCACCAAGGACGCGGAGCTGGCGCTGCGCATCCTGCTGGAGGTCGGGACCCTCAGGAAGGGCATGGACCTTGCGGCGGTGTCCAAGCTCCCCATCGAGGACGTCCTGACATCGGGATCCTCCCAGCTGGCCGATTCCCTTCTCATACGCGCGGCCGACCGCGGGAACATCGCGGTCCCGAACATGGGCCGCAGGATCGCCGGCTCGGAGCAGATCGAAGGGGGATACGTTCACACCATGACCCCTGGCCTGTACCATTGGGTCTGCGTCCTGGACTTCAAGTCCATGTACCCCTCGCTGATCATCGCCAAGAACATCTGCTTCACCACCCTGTCCCCCGACGGGGAGATCGTGGCGCCATCAGGGGCCAGGTTCATGTCCAAGGAGAGGCGCATGGGCCTCCTGCCGAGCATATTGTCGGGATTGATGGACCAGAGGGACAGCATCAAGAAGCGCATGAAATCCACGACGGACCAGCACGAGTACCATTACCTCGACGGTCTGCAGGCCGCGGTGAAGGTGCTTATGAACACGTTCTACGGCGTGTTCGCATCATCGTTCTACAGGTTCACCGACAAGAGCATCGGCGCCGCCATAACGTCGTTCGCCAGGTCCAACGTGAAGGGCATCATAGGGGAGGTGGAATCGGAGGGCGTCTCCGTGATCTACTCCGACACCGACTCGGTGTTCATGCAGTCCCCCGTCCACGACCTGGAGGGCTCCGTGGAGTTCGGCAACAGGATGGCCGACAGGTTCTCCCGCGACGGAGGGACCCTGGAGTTCGAGAAGCTCCTGGAGCCCATGTTCACCCACGGCATGAAGAAGCGGTACGTGGGGAAGATCGTCTGGCCCTCCGTCTCCGACGAGCTCCTGGTCCGCGGCTACGAGATACGCCGCTCGGATTCCTTCGACCTCCAGAGCAGGATGCTGTCGGAGCTGTTCGAGGAGATCCTGGCCGAGGACAACGACAAGGCCCTGGCCCTGGTCAGGAAGACCATCCAGGACGTCCTGGCAGGGAAGGTGGAGCCGTCCGACCTCGTCATATCCCGCACGTGCAAGGGCCTGGACGCCTACGAGAACCCGGACAGGATGGCCAACGTCCAGGCGGCCAAGAAGCTCATCTCCATGGGCTACGACTTCATCCCCGGGATGAAGATCTCGTGGATAGTCACCGACGGGTCGTCCACCCCCCAGAAGGTGGAGCCCTACATCAGCGGCGTCCCGTTCAACGGGAAGCCGGACTACAGGTACTACGCCGGCCGCCTGGCCCAGATGGCGTCCAGGATCACAGAGGTCTTCGGGTGGACCGAGAAGGACCTCATGCTCGGAAGCCAGCAGGCCACCCTATTCGGGGGATCGTTCAAGGAGTCCGACGAGAGGAAAGGGCCCATACAGACGCCGAAGGCGAAGCCCAAGGTCCGCCGCCTCGACGAGTTCTTCTGATCCCCTGCATGGAACCATTTAAGTACTGCCCGCCTATCATCGCATCGTGCGGTGCTTGACCGCACGAACGGAAATGTGCCGAAAGGTGAATCCGTAAAGGTGATACACATGAGCGAAGAGACTCAGGAAACACGCCCGGTCAACGGGAAAAGCATGTACAGCTACATCGCCGACGCATGGAACGTCCCCGACAAATCCTACGTGAAGGCGCTCAACTACGAGCGCAGGATCCAGTGGAGGAAAGAGGAGAACTTCATCCGCGTCGAGAGGCCCACCCGCCTTGACAGGGCAAGAGCCCTCGGATACAAGGCCAAGCAGGGATACGTCGTCGTCAGGGCCAGGGTCAGGAAGGGAAGCTTCCAGAAGAGGGCCATCGTCACAGGAAGGAGGGCCAAGAGGAAGGGAATCAACCAGATCACTGTCGGCAAGAGCCTCCAGAGGATGGCTGAGGAGAGGACCGCCAAGAGGTACCCCAACCTCGAGGTCCTGAACTCCTATTGGGTCGGAGCCGACGGACAGCAGGAGTGGTACGAGGTCATCCTCGTGGACCCCGCGCACCCCGTCATCAAGGCTGACCCCAAGATCAACTGGATCTGCGACAACACCCACAAGAACCGCGTCTACCGCGGAAAGACCTCTGCCGGACAGAAGGGCCGCGGAATGAGGCACACCGGAAAGGGTGCCGAGAAGGCCAGGCCTTCCGTCAGGGCCAACCAGAGAAGGATCAAGTGAGATTCCTGTCATGAAACCCCTTACCCGGCTTTCGGGCCGGGCCCTTTTCTTAGATCGTTCATTACAGCTTCCTGCTCACATGACCCGTTGCAGGATGCGGGCGGCACGGAGACCTCAGCATCCGTGCGACCGAGATTCAGAGAAAGATCGCGGTTCAGGAATCATGCAGGTAGCTTTTGAAGTGATAATAGTACCGCCGAGGGAGCGCGAACCCCCTAACGCCCGACCAAAAGCCAGGCGCGCGTATGACTGCACGGCGGTTGTCCCGTCCATTTCTGAACAGAACGTCCCAAGCTTCCGGCGCGCTTGCGCACGTCGAATTGCATTTCGTTGTGCTGAGTTAACGAACTTGGTTATCTCACATATTAAAAACTAAATATTTAAGAATTCGCCTGGTTGAACAGGCGATGCGGTTTACCGCTCCATGATAATAGCCGATAATGCTCATTTCAGTGAGTCCTGGCTCGGATACCGTTTCCGGAGCCCGCCCAGTCAGTGTTATTGCTTCGGATTGGGACAGTCCGTTCTCCGCCAACGCTGATGCATGCATGTTGCGCCGATCGGTAGCCATCCGGGACGGCAGCTGCGTGCTCGTGCACGTGAGCATGAGAACAGCCTGCATCATGCACACGTTCGAATCATCCCAACAGACCGCATGCCTGTTCCTCGCGGTCGATCCCTATGCTGCGGAGTTCCTCGACCAAGAAGACTGTCGGATCGCCCGATATAGAGCACTAGAAGGCGCAGAGGATTGCCGCGATGGCAAGCGGAGGATTTCATACGCAGCCGAAGAGCCCGTTCCATGAAGCGAGGATGGAGGGCGCGAGAAGCGTCATGACCAACGATCCGTGGGTAGAACTGGACCCAGAGGAGGAGCTAGCAAGGTACGGGGGGATCGTGAAAGTGTACCTCCGGGAGTCGTTTTGCATCGAGGGGGTGAAAGATCCCAGGATGACAGCGCCACTGATCGAGATGCTGACAGATGCGCCTGAGAGGGCTCTCTCAAGCTGCCGAATCACCTCTCGAACTGACCCTTCCAACTGCACAATGGAACGACGGAAGAAAAAATTGCAAGGATCTGGCTATGCTCATTGTGCAGTACTTTTCCGAACAAAAATTTCCTGAGTTCATGATTAGGAGGAGGTTCTGGAAGGACATCGATCCGGTCGCAATCTACAGATGTCGCATGCGCCCAGGCATCGATATGAGGTCCGAAGGAACGTCGGGGCTGAGGGACGAAATCCCATACTACGGGAAACGGAACCGAAAAACGGCTGACTGCACCCAATCGGCCTCCTTGATTCCTGACAATCTTTCCGTGACGAAGCGAGAGTGCTTCCCACATCGGAACGGATCCGCCCCGTATGCAAACGCATGAGCATGCGTACACGCGCTCCAGACTACATAATCCAAGATTATTGGACTGAGTTTATGCGATTATTAAATAGGACGTTGGAATGCGTGATTCAACTGTCGGTGTTATCGACTGAGTGTGAAGGAAACCTCGACCGACAGTAGGATGTGCTGAGAAAATGAACATAGCTAATATGCTCAAACCAAAAGGGGGGGGGTATGATGTCCACCTCCGGCCCTTTCCAGGAAAAGAGCGGTCAGAGAAGGGACGAAAAGCCCTGCCAGCTCCGCCGGCGTAATGTGCTGATGATGACATCGGTTCTGACGCTTCTGATCGTCGGATGCTCGCTGTGCGCCGTGATGACCGATGTAGTGGATTCCGATGATTCATATGTGACCTTCTCAGCGAACGGCATCAGTTACGGTATCACGAACGAAGGCGCAAGAGAAGCATGGGTGGTCGGATCCGATCAGCTGACAGTGTCGATACCCGCGACCGTCGACTACGACGGCAAAACATACACAGTCGTAGCGATATGCCCAAGAGCTTTCGAGGGCAAACCGTTGACTTCTGTCTCCGCCTCAGAATCGATGAGGACCGTATTCGCAGTGGCGTTCCACGGTTGCACGAGCTTACAAAGTGTAGATCTCCCGGGCGTTTCAAGGATAGAATCTCAGGCATTCGACGGTTGCACAGGTCTGCAGGAGTTGAAAATCCCGAAGATCGAACTCATAGGAGAGAATGCATTCAGAGAATGCACGGGCCTGACGTCCCTTACCCTTCAAAGTTCGGTGAAGTCCATAGGCACCGGAGCGTTCTACAATTGCACCGAGATGACCTCTCTCACCATCCACGGTTCGGAAACAACCATAGGCTCTAGTGCGTTCTGCGGATGCGCGAAGTTGAAGACTTTCGATCTCCAGGGCGTCACATCCATCGGGTACAGATCGTTCAACTACACCGGCATACAGAGCATAGACATCTCGGGTGTCAAATCGATAGGAAGTTACGCATTCGAAAGATGCTATAGTCTGTCATACGTCACCATCCACGGTACGGATGCATCCCTGGGCTCGGGCGCGTTCAACTATTGCGTGAACTTGAAGAGTGCCGATCTCCAGGGCGTCACGTCCATCGGGATGTCTGCATTCTACAACTGCAGAAGCCTGCAGAGCGTGGATATGCCGGACGTCAAATCGATAGACAGTAACGCGTTTGTGGACTGCGGAAGTCTGACCTCCGTCACCATTCCAGATTCGGTGACATTGGGCATGCAGACATTCAATTTCTGCACATCGCTCCAGTACATCAGCTTCGGGAAGAACATCTCGGCCAAATTTGCAACCATATGGCCCATTTCGATGACCGATGTTTTCGACGTCAAATGCTTCGTGGACGAGAACGGCAACACACTGGATCCATCTGATATGAGCCAGTTCGAAGGCCAGACATTCACAGGCAACGCGGATAAGATGGTCAGAGGCGCAAGCAGCACCGTCACCTTCAGTGACGACCTGACCGTGAAGAACGGTGGAAACGCGATCACATCCGGAGACACAGTGGACTGTGGAACGGAACTGACCGTCGAGGCCAGAGAGATGGAGGGGTACGTATCGAAGGTCTTCCTCAACGGCAAAGAGCTGACCAGAGGGAATTTCAAAGTGGGGCTGGTGAACGTCCTCACGGTGACATACACCGAAACTTTCGAGGTCACCTTCAGTGACGACCTGACCGTGAAGAACAGTGGAAACGAAATCGCGTCCGGAACCAAGGTGGTCTGCGGTACTGAACTGACCGTCGAAGCCAAAGAGAAAGAAGGGCATACGCCGAAGATCCTCCTCAACGGAGCATGGCTGGGTGGAAGAACAACGTTCACTGTGAACGAAGGTAGTAGACTCGCTGTAGAGTACACCCCGAACAAATACGAAGTCACTTTCAGCAACGGGTTGACCGTGGAAAGCAGCAATGGCGAAATCTTATCCGGAACCTATGCAGACTACGGCATCGAACTGACCGTCAAGGCCGCAGATGAGATTGGAAAGAAGGCGAAAGTTCTCCTCAACGGAACAGAGCTGACCGGAGGGAGTTTCACAGTAGGGCTGGTGAACGTCCTCACGGTGACATATGAGGATGCTTTCTACACAGTCACCTTCGATGAGAACCTGATCGTTAAGAACAACGGTACCGCGATCGAGAACGGAGGCAAGGTGGCCAAAGATACTGAACTGACCGTCGAGGCCGCAGTGAGGGAAGGATACACACCGGGAATCCGCCTCAACGGAACAGGGCTGAGTGCAACGACGTTCACCGTGACTGAAGATAGTGGACTCGCTGTGGAGTACACCCCGAACTATTACAAAGTCACTTTCGATGACGGGTTGACCGTGAAGAACGGCACTACCAAGATTTCGTCCGGAACCGAGGTGGCCTACGATACCAAACTGACCGTCGAGGCCACAGAAATAGAGGGGCATACCCTGAAGATCCGCCTCAACGGAACAGAGCTGGTCGGGGGGAGCTTCAAAGTAGGACTGGTGAACGATCTTACGGCAACATATGATGATATCTACTGCACAGTCACCTTCAACGAGGGCCTGACCGTGAAGAACGGCGGCACCGCGATCTCATCCGGAGACAGTGTGATCTATGGGACAAACCTGACAGTGAAAATAACTGAGAAGGAAGAACATGAACCCATAATCATCTTCTTCACGAATACTAAATTGAAGATAATGACGGAAGAAACGTTCACTGTGACTCAGGATAGTGAACTCTTTTTGATATATGTCCCACAATTCGAAGTCACATTCGATGACGGTTTGATCGTGAAGAACGACGGCACTGAAATCGTATCAGGAACCAAGGTGACCTTCGGACGGGACCTGACCGTCGAAGCCAAAGAGAAGGAAGGGTACACATCCAAGATCTACCTCAACGGCAAGGAGCTGGAAACGAGGGAGTTCACCGTTGACGAGGTAAACAAGCTTTCTGTGATATACACTCCGAAAGTATATGCCGTCAATATAACCGTGCAGGGCGAGGGGTCTGTCGATTCGGCAGAACTGAAGATACCTCACGGGACTGCGGTATCCTTCAAGGGCAATGTCCTGACGATCGGCGAGCACACGATCACCGCGACGCCTTCCGACAAGGACCACACATTCACCAACTGGTCCGGAGTCCCCGAGACCGTGACCTCGGATACGACGATCACTGCTTGTTTCACGCAGATCTTCATCGATGACAAGGCGGAGATCAAG
>CAVHQB010000014.1:0-22765 GCA_963637895.1 Lachnospiraceae bacterium | reverse complement strand
GAGGATAGACTCCAAGGTGGACACCTACAGCAAGGGGATGATGCGCAGGCTGCTGATCGCAAGGGCGATCATGCCCTCGCCGAAGCTCGCCATCCTCGACGAGGTCACGTCCGGACTGGACGTGATCAACGCATACGAGATCAGGGAGCTCATCAGGAGCATCGCCGCCCAAGGCGTGACGGTCATAATGTCGTCCCACAACATGTTCGAGGTCGACATGCTCTGCGACCGCGTCGGGATGATCGACCAGGGCAACCTGATCCTCCTGGGGACCCCGGAGGAGCTCAAGAGGGAGCACGGCGCCGAGACCCTGGAAGAGGTCTTCGTCAAGGCGGTGAGAGGATGAGCCACCTGACCAACATCATGAGGAAGGAGCTCAGGGAGATGCTGACCCCGGGATCGGTCATCTCCGTGCTCATAATGGTGGTTCTGTTCGCCAGCCTGGGGACCATGATCGGCAGCGAGGTCGACAAGGCCTCCGAGCTCCCGACCATAGGATACGTGGGGCCGTCCGAGGGGCAGTACCTGGAATGGAACGCCTACGACCAGCTGGTTGCCATCTACGGCGAGTCGGCGGCCGAGAAGATAATCGTCATGGACAGCTCCTACGGCGACATCGCATCGATAACCGAGGAGATGAGGTCCAAGGGGATCTCCGCCGTCATAGGCGTCCCCGATGACATATACGAGCGGCTGGGGAACCATGAGCAGGTCGCCATCGCCCAGTACTACATCTACGAGCCCGTGGGGATGTTCGGATCCACGCCGTCCGCAGTGGTCGGGTCCGTCGTCACCCTGCTGAACTCCAGCCTTTCCAAGGTCATGATCGGCCAGGACCCCTCCGTGGACTACGATTTCGTCATCCACCCGCTGATAACCGGCTCGGACCAGATCACCACCGAGGTCAACGGCAGGTCATGCCAGGGCATCACGCCCTACGACATCGCCAACGAGCTCACGTCCAAGACGATGATGATCCCCATGGTCATCATGGTCGTCATCATGATGGTCGGGAGCATAGTCATCAGCTCCATGGGATCCGAGAAGGAGAACAAGACCCTGGAGACCCTGCTGACCCTGCCCATCAAGAGGACCACCATCGTCAGCGGGAAGATCCTCGCATCCGCGGTGGTGGGACTGGTCTACGGCCTCGCGTACATGGCCGGGATGAGCATCTACATGAACGGCCTGACCGGGACCATCCAGACCGGCAAGGTGGACCTGGAGGCCATAGGCATGACCCTGGACACGGGCGACTGGGCCCTGATCATGCTGTCCATGTTCCTCGCGATCGTGTGCGCATTGGGCATATGCATGATCCTTGGAGCCTTCGCCAAGAACTACAAGTCCGCTCAGACCATGACCATGCCGCTGAGCATCCTGGCCCTGATCCCCATGTTCGTGATCATGTTCTCGGGATGGTACGGCAGCGCGCCCGTCATCAAGGCGGTGATCTTCGCCATACCGTTCTCCCACCCCATGATGGCCATGCAGGCCCTCATGAACGGGGACATGACGCTGGTCCTCTCCGGGATCGCGTACATGGGAGTGTTCGCGGCCGCGACGATCGCCATCACCGTGTGGCTGTACAGGTCCGACATACTCATAACCGGCCTGGGGCAGAACAAGCTGGTCCAGAAGCTGAGCTTGAAGAAGCAATGACCTTTCCGCCGGCCTCCGGGCCGGCAACCCCTTTTTATCATCGTTCCCTTTCCCGCATGCATGCTCAAACGCATCGCTGAAGAGCTCGGGAAAGGGAACAGCATCGTCATAGTCCATGGGAACGCGGATGTGGACGCCATAGGGTCCGCGTGCGCACTGGCCCGCGCCTTCCCCGGAACGGATGTCTACGCTCCCACAGGGCTCGACCGCGTGGCGAGGATCGTGGCCGAGAGGATGGACGCGCATATCCTGGAGGAATGCGACATATCCCGCTACGACAGGACCGTCGTGGTGGACACGTCTGCCCCCGAGCAGCTGGAGACGGATTTCGAGATCCCCTCGGACTGCATCGTCATCGACCACCACAAGTCCCTCGGCAGATGGGACGGCAGGTCGTCGATATTCTACTGCGACGACAGCAGGACCTCCTGCTGCGAGATAATCAAGGAGCTCCTGGACTCCGCAGGCAAGGTCATAGACAAGTGGACCGGCCTGATGCTCCTCGGCGGGATGCTCACGGACAGCGGCCACTTCCAGTACGCCAAGGCCAGCATGCTCCCGGTGTTCCACGACGTGATGGTGGGATGCGGGATCGAGATGGACGAGGCCATGACCCTGACCCAGGCCCCTGTCAGCATGTCCGAGAGGATCGCCATGCTGAAGGCCATCGAGCGCACCCGCTTCGACAGGGTCGGATCCATGATAGTGGCCATATCCTTCGGCAGCAGCTTCGAGGCGTCCTCCTGCAGGGCCATAATGGCAGCCGGAGCGGACGTGGTCTTCGTCGGGTCCCAGAGGGACGACGAGTACCGCGTGAGCGGAAGGGCCACTCAGGAGGCCGTGAGGAAGGGCGTGCATCTCGGCGAGGTCATGAACTGCGTCGGAGAGGACACCTCCTCCGAGGGCGGAGGCCACGGCGGGGCCGCAGGTCTCACCGGCATCGGAGACGTGGAGGCCGTGCTCAACATGTGCATGAGCAGGACCATGGACATATTCCGCGAGATCAAAAGGAAGGAGATGCTCGAGTCGGAGGCCGCAGCCTCCGACGAGCAATGAGTTTTCCCGATGGGGGCCTCCGGGCCCTCATCTGAGCTTCTTGACGCTCTCGACCACTTTCAGGACAGCCTGGTAGTTGTCGGGGTTGGCCTCGAAGTACTCCCTGACGGGCCTGAGGGTCTCGGCCAGGGCGTCCGTGACGCCGGACTTGAGGTCGACGGGGGACAGGCTCCCGCCGTAGTATGCGTCGACAAGGGCCTCGTAGCTGCCGAAGTCGATCGATCCGCCGTACTTCTCGGGCCTCTCGATGTGCATGCTCCCGTTCCTCGGGAATATGATGTACTTGCACAGCATGAGCACGGGGTTCTCGCCCTCGGTCTCCTTCTCAGGGGGGCAGAAGGCCTTCTTCATCTTGGCGGCGATCTCGTCGCGGGTGTCGTGGATCTTCACGCTGCCGTTGGGGTCGCTCTTGGACATCTTGGACTCCACGGGGTCCATCCTGTTGCCGCCCTTGAGGCCGGGGAGCAGGGGGGTGTGGACCGCGATGGGCTTGTGCCATCCGAGCTTGTCGGCGGCGTCCCTTGCGAGCATGTGGGCCCTCCTCTGGTCGAGGCCGGCGTATGCGACGTCCATGTCCATGCAGAAGATGTCGGTGGCCTGGAGGATGGGGTAGAACACCTTGGACGTGTCCACCTCGGCCTCGTCCTCGGACCTTCCCATGATGGTCATGGCCCTCTTGACCCTGGACAGGGATGTGACCTTGGCGACCTTGATGACCTTCTCCCAGTACTCGATGTTGCTGAGGATGTCGCTGGCGTACTTGAACTGGACGCGGTCCTTCGGGACGCCGAGGGCGATGAAGCAGTCCTCCATGTACCTGGCGCAGGTGCGGATGTTCTCCAGGTCGCCTCCGAGCTTGTCGTTGATGTACGCGTGCCAGTCGGCCCAGAAGATGGTGACCTTGAACCCTGCTTCGCAGAGGTCCTTGATCTTCTGCGCGACGAGGACCCATCCCAGGTGGACGAGTCCGGAGGGCTCGAACCCGATATAGGCCGTGGGCTCCTCTTTCTCCGCGAGGAGAGCGCGGAGCTCATCCTCCGTGACAGTCTCTTCAGTGTTCCTCAAAACGAGGGCGAGCCTCTGTTCGACATCCATGTTATCGGGCTAAGGTAGCAAACACTGATAAAAAGGGATTCCTATCGAGCCCCCATGCCCGCAGATTGCCCCAGATTGACCGAGTCGTTCCTCCGCAGCCCCGTCGTCGACAGGAACGGATACCCCTACTTCGTGAACCCGGTCAGCGACGGGGTGCCCCGCATGACGAAGGAGCTCCTGGACGAGGTCGCGGACGCCATCGTCGAGGTGTCCGGGATGGACTGCGACCTGATTCTGGCGCCGGAGGCCATGGGCATCCCCCTGGCCGTGGCGGTGACCGAGAGGACCGGGATCCCGTATGCGGTGATCAGGAAGCGCAGCTACGGCCTCCCGGGGGAGATCGGGCTGGACCAGAGCACAGGGTACTCCAAGTCGCCGATGTACATCAACGACGTCTCCGCAGGGGACAGGGTGATGGTCGTCGACGATGTGATCAGCACCGGCGGGACCCTGAGGGCCGTGATGGGCGCGCTCGGGAAGGCCGGCGTGTCCGTGTCGGAAGTGACGGCGGTGTACTGCAAGAACAGGGACGTGGCGTCCCTTTCGAAGGAGCTCGGCGTGAGGATCAACTACATCCTCGGCGTCAGCTCGGAAGGCGGGAAGCCCTGCCTGCTGTGATGCAGTGTAACAAACGCACATTGTTTTAAGAGCATGTCAGAGGAACATGCTCCATGGACCCGTATCTCGCTACGATTTGCCTAGCAGCCGTGATAGCAGGTGCCGGGATGGGGCTGTTCAGCGGCCTCATGCCCGGGATCCACGTGAACACCCTGGCGGCCATGCTCGTGACGGCCTATCCCGCGATCTCCGCATCCCTGGCAGGAGCAGTGCCTGTGGAGGATGTCCCGCTGGTGGTGAGCTGCTGCATCGTGGCGGCGTCCGTGGTCCATTCCTTCGTCGATTTCGTGCCGTCGGTGTTCATAGGCGCTCCGGACGGAGAGGACGCCGTGTCGGTGCTGCCGGGGCACCGGCTGCTGCTGAAGGGCAGAGGGATGGAGGCTGTGAGGGCAGCGGCCATCGGCAGCCTGATCGGGGCCTCCGCATCGATACTGATGGCCGTCCCCCTGCAGTGGCTGCTCCTGAACGGGCTGGAGGAGCCTCTGGAATCCATGACCGTCATCGTCCTGGCTGTGGTGTCGTTCATGCTCGTGGCCGGCGAATGGCGCAACGGCTCCGGCCCATGGGGGCTGGCGGCGTTCCTCATATCGGGGATGCTGGGCCTCGCCTGCATGACGCTGCCGATAGACACCACGGGGGTCCTCGGAGAAGGGAGCATAATGCTCCCGCTGCTGACCGGCCTGTTCGGGATCCCCGTCCTGCTGTCCACCTCGCCCGGGACCGTCGTCCCTCCGCAGACGGACAGGGCCATGGACCCCGTGGGGCCCCTGCCCGGGATCAGAGGGGTGCTGATGGGGACGATAGCAGGCTGGTTCCCGGGAATGACCGCCACCGTGGGGGCTTCCGTCTCTGCGGCCGTGTTCCCCGAGAAGGACCCTGCCAGGTTCATCTCCACCGTGGCGTCCATAGGCACCGTGACATCCGTCCTGTCGCTGGTGGTCCTGTCCGTCTCCGGGAACGGCAGGTCGGGCACCGCCCTGGCCATAGGGGAGATCGCGGGAGGGAGCCTGGAGGGGTTCATGTCCCCCTGGTTCCTGATGCTCCTGCTGTCAGCGGCCGTCGCCTCCGCCTTGGGCTACATCGCGACGATATGGTCAGGCAGGGCGATGTCGCATCTCGCATCGAGGATCCGCCCCGGGCCCATGAGCCGCGCGGTCATCGTCCTGCTGACGGTCATCGTCCTCCTGCTGACAGGCCCGGTCGGCGTGCTGATAATGGCGGCGTCCACGGTGATCGGCCTGATCCCAGGCACCTGCGGCACCAGCCGCATCGTCCTCTGCGGATGCCTGATCTTCCCCGTTCTCCTGTTCAAGACCGGGCTGGCGTAACGATGGTATATATCGATGCACCATTCCGGGCATCATGAAGTCGGTGACAAGGGACGAGGCGCTGGTGCTCGCATGCATGGTGTGCGCCATCCTGCTGAACGGCATAGACGGGAGCATCGTCAATGTCGCCCTGCCCACGATAGCCGACTATTTCGGCACCGGCCTCAGCGAAGCGGCCTGGGTCACTATCTGCTACGCCATGATGATGGGCGGCCTGCTGCTCACGTTCGGGAGGATCACCAACTCCGGCCGCATCCGCCAGGTCTACGTGGCCGGTTTCGCGGTTTTCACTATCGGATCGCTGTTCTGCGGCCTGTCCGAGAGCTTCGCGATGCTGCTGGCGTTCAGAGTGGTCCAGGGGATCGGAGCCGCCATGATGGCCGCCACCGCCCCGATAATCTGCGTGAAGCTCATGCCCTCCCGCATCCTGGGGCTCAGCCTCGGGGTCATGACGCTGGCCAGCGCCACCGGTTACACCCTGGGCCCGTTCATCGGCGGGATGATCACCGCCGTGGCCAGCTGGCATTGGGTGTTCCTCGTGAACGTCCCCATCGGGATCCTGGCGATCCTGTTCGGGATGCACGTCCTGCCGTCGGAGGAGAGGGAGAGCAGCCATGTGGACTACCCCGGGTCTGCCGCCCTGTTCCTGGCGATAGTGTGCTTCATAATCGCGATAGAGCGCTCCACCGCGCCCGGATACGGAGGCATATGCATAGCTGCGGCCGTCATCGCGGTGCTGTCCCTCGTTGCGTTCGTCTTCATCGAGAAGCGCAGCGAGGACCCCTTGCTGGAGCTGTCCATCTTCCGCAACTGGAGGCTGGACGCCGTGGTGATCGCCTTCGGGCTGATCAACCTGATGTACCTCGGAGCCCTCTACATCCTGCCGTTCTACCTGGAAGGCCCCATGAGCCTCGGCAGCGCGGAGTGCGGCCTGCTGCTCCTGATACCTTCTGCGATAGCTCTGATCATGGGCATCCCTGTCGGGAAGGCCTGCGACCGCAGGGGCAAGAGAGGGTTCGCCATCCTCGCAGCGGTGTTCAACATCGTCTACTGCGCCATGTTCATGGTCATGAGGCCCGAGCTGGGCATCCTGCCGGTGATCGTGACCTCGGTGTTCATGGGGCTGCTGTGGGGGACCTGCGGAGCGTCCTCGTCCGGGAGGATCGTGGACAACGTGCCCCAGAACTACAGGGGCATGGGGTCGGCGCTGATGTCGTTCACCAACTACACCAGCAGCGCCATGGGGACCGCCGTGTTCGCGGCGCTCATGACGATCGGCGCCAACGCGTCCGGGGTGTCCATAGGGGACCTGCCGGACTCCGCGTTCATGGACGGGATGTGGTTCTCCGGCCTGTGCGCGACGATCATGGCCGTCGCCGCTCTGATATGCGCCGTGATAGTCAAGGAGAAAGGGGCCGAGGCCCCTGAGAAGAAAGCGTGATGGGGCTCATTCCAGCTTGGACTGGGCCTTGGACATGAACTTCTCGCAGTCCACGATGAAGCGCTCGTGGGTGCCGGAGCCGATCTCGCCCTTGCCGTCGACGACCTCGACCTTGAAGACCAGCCTGCGCCTGTCGATCTCGACGAGCTCGGTCCTGGCCGTGACGGTCATGCCTATGGGCGTGGCGGATGAGTGAGCGATGTCCAGATGCGTGCCTACGGTGCTCTGGCCCTCTCCGAGGAAGGGCTGGACGCTCTCGAAGGCCGCCCCCTCGAGGAGCGCGACCATGGCGGGGGTGGCGAAGACCGGGAGGGTCCCGCTTGCCATGCCGGATGCGCTGTTGGATTCGGTGACTTCGACCGATTTCTCGCCTTTGATGCCTGTGGTGAGCATGCCCCGTCATCCCGCAGGACGTATATCATCGATGCGCCCGAAGGCCCGGCCCCGGCCCGGACGAAGGTTGTTGCGCACACAATTAACTATAGAGACCCTTATGCACCGGGCATGGGATTGGAAGATGACCTCTATGAAGAGCTGTACGCGCTCAGAGAGAGCATAAGGGAAGAGCGCAGGATGTCCTCGGGACGCATCCCGATAGTCTGCCCTGACGAGGCGCTGAGGGAGATGGCCCAGCGCGTCCCGACGAAGGCGGAGGACTTCACCGCCATAGTCGGGGTCGGAGACAGGTTCGTGGACCTCTACGGAGAGGAGTTCCTCAACGTCACCAGGAAGTACGCCATAACCGCGGCCAACGGCGGATCGATAGATGCCGACGCCGCCCGGACGCTGAGGGAGCTGGAGAAGAAGCTCATCAACATCAGCAAAGGGAACCGCCTGATCTTCCAGCCCAAGATCTCCAGGAAGAACGCCTTCGACCTCATGACCCTGCCCGATGTGGACGTCATGGGACTCCTGTTCGGGAGGAAGAGGGTGCTCAAGCTGTGCGACTCCGCCAAGAGCCCGGAGTCCGCCAAGGTGTACAAGCACCTGAACGAGATCATCCGCGAGGTGTCCCGCGAGCAGAGGGACAAGGGTCAGTACGACCTGTACATCGCCTATCCCTTCGTGCAGGGGAAGATGCCGGACAACGACATAGACGTCCGCGCGCCCCTCGCGCTCTTCCCTGTCATCATGGAGAAGGACGCCAGGACCGTCACCCTCTCCCTCGACGGCTCCAGGGATGCCATCTACAACAACACGCTCATCCTCGGGTTCATCAAGTCCAGCGGCCAGAACAGGCCCCTGCCGGACAACGTCATCGACGAGTACACGGGAGAGAACTTCCTCACCAACCTGGTGGACTTCTACGAGCAGAACGGCATCAAGCTGATCACCAACTACAGCCTGCCGCTGCCCTTCACCGAGTACAAGGCCGGGGAGTTCCCCAAGTACCTCGCAGGGGACATGGAGATGGTCCCCAACATCATGATCGGGAAGTACCCGACGTACTCCAGCTCCATCCAGAAGGACTTCGACGGGATGCTGGCCGGCCGCGAGATCAACGGGATCCTCAACGACCTCATCGTGGACCTGAACAAGACCGACTTCCTCTCCGAGTCCCCCGCGCCGCTGACCGAGAAGGAGCTGCAGGACAAGGGGCTCAACGCCTCCGAGAAGGACCTGGTGTACATCAACTCCCTGAACAGCTCCCAGGAGAACATCCTCACGGCCATGGACAGGGGCGACGAGATCGTCGTCCAGGGGCCTCCCGGCACCGGGAAGTCGCAGGTCATCACCGGGCTGATAACATCCGCCGTCATCAAAGGCAAGACCGTGCTCATGGTGTCCGAGAAGAAGACCGCGCTGGACGTGGTCTACTCGCGCATGGGGACGCTCTCCAAGTACTGCCTGCTCATCGACGACGTCGGGAACAAGGAGCTGTTCTACAAGCAGCTCGGCAGGATGCTGGAATCCGGGGCTCCCAAAGGTTACGTCGACCTGGACACCGTCTCCGACGGCATAGACAAGGACGTCTCCGTTCTGGAGAACATCGCCCAGACCATGTACAGCCCCTGCGAATTCGGCATAGCGCCGTACAAGCTCTACTCCATGGACAGGTGGCTGGACCCCAACGACAGCCGCCAGGTGGAGGAGTACCGCACGCTGAAATCCTGCATCGAGCCCTCGCTCCTGGGCCTGAAGTACGACGACATCTCCGAGCTGCACAGGAAGTTCGGGGACCAGGCCCTCATGAAGAACTTCAACGAGTACATGCAGCTCACCGAGCAGAACCCATGGTTCACGCAGATGAAGCCCGACCTCTCCGAGTTCGACATCGGGGAGATGAAGGCGAACCTGCTGGACCTGGACAGGCAGATCAGCGAGCTCAACTCCAAAGGGTTCCTGGGGAGGATGTTCAACAAGGGGAAGGTCGAGCGCGAGGCCACGGCCCTCACCGGGAAGTTCTTCACGGACATCAACAAGCACACCGTGGACAAGGTCATGGCCGACCCCAAGGCCATGTTCAACGCCCTGGACGGATACGGCACGTACTCCGCCAGGTCCACCGTCTACTCCAGGCTCACCCCCCACGAGCGCAGCTACGGCGGCGACATCCTGAGCGTGTCCTCGGCCACGAGGATGTCCTATGCGGACAGCAACGACAGGATGTACAAGTGGATCCTCAACGACCACCTCCAGAGGTTCGACGCGTCCCACAAGGACATCATGCAGGAGATATGGGACTTCGAGAGCATCATCGCCGACATGGACAGGAAGATCGAGGCCAAGAGGAGCCTCTCCAAGGACAAGGCCGAGGAGGTCTTCAGGGAGAACCTGAAGTACATCACCGAGTCCAAGAGGCGCGGCGACATCAACAGGATCATCGAGTCCAAGAGGAAGTGGAACCTGAACAAGTTCGTCTCCAGGTACGGGTACGAGCTGTTCAAGGGGGTCCGCGTCTGGCTGCTCACGCCGGAAGTGGTGTCCGAGATCCTGCCCCTCGAGATGGGCATATTCGACATGCTGATCTTCGACGAGGCCTCCCAGATGTACGTGGAGAAGGGAGTGCCCTCGATCTACAGGGCCAAGAAGGTCGTCGTGGCAGGCGACCACAAGCAGCTGCGCCCGTCGTCCCTCGGAGTGGGGAGGATCGAGTACGACAGCGACGAGGACGACCCGGAGGACATAGTGTCCGCCGCGCTGGAGGAGGAGAGCCTCCTCGACCTGGCCCGCGCCAGGTACGACTCCATCCTGCTGAACTTCCATTACCGCTCCAAGTACGAGGAGCTCATCGCGTTCTCCAACTACGCGTTCTACGGCGGGAGGCTGTACGTCTCGCCCAACGTTAACGAGCCGGAGAAGCCCCCTATAGAGGTGTTCAAGGTCAACGGGCTGTGGGAGGACAAGTCCAACCGCGCCGAGGCCCAGAAGATCCTCGCCCTGCTGAAGGAGTTCTTCATCCAGAGGAAGAACAACGAGACCGTGGGGATAATCACGTTCAACGCCTCCCAGAGGGACCTGATCAACGATGTGATCGACGAGGAATGCGCCAACGACCCGACCTTCGGGAAGATGGTGGCCGAGGAGACGAAGAGGTTCGACAACGGAGAGGACGTCGGTCTGTTCATCAAGAACATCGAGAGCGTCCAGGGAGACGAGAGGGATGTCATCATGTTCTCCGTCGGGTACGCCAAGAACTCCGAAGGCAAGCTGATGCAGAGGTTCGGATGGCTGAACAACCGCGGCGGGGAGAACCGCCTGAACGTCGCCATCTCCAGGGCCAAGAAGAAGATCATGATAGTCACGTCCTTCGATCCGGAGGACCTGCAGGTCGAGGAGACCAAGAACGAGGGCCCCAGGATCCTGAAGAAGTACCTCCAGTACGCCAACGCCGTCAGCAACGGCAACAGGGAGCTGGCCGACACCATCCTGCATTCCTTCGGCGACGACCGCTGGAAGACCGGGGAGAGCTTCGACTCCGGCCGCATAGCGGACAGGGTGTACAACGCCCTGACCCGCAAGGGCTACACCGTGGAGAGGAACGTGGGGATCGGAGGATACCAGATCGACCTGGCCGTCAAGCAGAACGACAGGTTCATCCTCGGGATAGAGTGCGACAGCAGGCTGTACGAGATGTCCTCCTCCACCAGGGAGAGGGACTACCACAGGCAGAAGTACCTGGAGTCCAGGGGATGGAAGATCCACAGGGTCTGGACCCCCGGCATGTGGAAGGACCCCGAGAAGGAGATCTCCAGGATAGTCCAGGCCATCGAGAGGGCCCACTGAGGGATACCATGGATTTCGAGAGATTGTACAAGGACAGGTACTCATGCAGGTCGTTCGCTCCCGACGAGGTGTGCGATGAGGACCTGATGGAGATGCTGGAAGCGGGAAGGATGTCCCCCAGCGCACGCAACCTCCAGCCGACGGAGGTCATCGCCGTGAGGTCGGCCGAGGGGCTCGCACAGATCGACACCGCATGCAAGAGGTACGGCGCCCCGCTTGCCCTGGTCGTGTGCACCGACACCGAGGCCTCCTGGAAGAGGCCCTACGACGGCAAGCGCTTCGGCGATGTGGATGCGACGATCGTCATGGCCCAGATGATGTACCGCGCCGAGGAGCTCGGATACGGGACCCTCTGGATCGGGATGCTCGACCCCGTCAAGGTCACGGAAGCGTTCGGGCTCGGCGACAGGCTCTCCCCGGTCGGGATCCTGGCCGTCGGGCGCAGGGCCGACAAGACGTCCGCCAACCACGGCGTCAGGAAACCCATGGAGGAGTTCGCCAGGCTCTCCTGAGCCTCCCTCCTCCCCTTTTCCTTTTTAGGACTAGCTAAATCTATATATTCCTAGCGGAATGCTCGGAATATGTCGAAAACGACTCTGAAGATCGAAGGAATGATGTGCGAGGGCTGCGTCAAGTCCGTCAAGACCGGCCTCGAGAAGGTGGACGGCGTCCAGTCCGTCGATGTCAACCTGAAGAAGGGCACCGCCACGGTCGTCCAGGAAGGGGTCTCCGACGAGGCGCTCATCGCCGCCGTCGTCGATGCCGGCTTCAGGGCATCTGTCAAGCACGGACTGTTCTCATGACGACGCGCACCTTCCGCATCGGAGGCATGACCTGCGCCGCATGCGTCGGCAGGGTCGAAGGGGCGATAAGCGCCCTCGACGGGGTGTCCTCGGCATCGGCCAACCTCGGGAGCAACACCGCGACGGTGGAGTACGATTCCGGGAAGGTCGGCGAAGAGGACATATCCCGTGCTATCACGGCCGCCGGCTACCAGGTGGTGGACGACGACATAGTGAAAGCCTCCGAAGACGAGAAGGCCGCGCTCAAGGTCCGTTTCAGGGACCTGATCATCTCGATAGCCTTCACCATCCCGCTGACCATAGTCGCCATGGGGCACATGTTCGGCCTGGAGATCCCTCTGGACCCCCTGCCGTTCTGCCTCCTGCAGCTGGTGCTGTGCATCCCTGTGATGTACGGCGGGAGGAGGTTCTACAAGAAGGGGATCCCGGCCCTTTTCTCCAGGAACCCCACGATGGACTCGCTTGTCTCCGTGGGGACGCTGGCGTCCCTCTTCATGGGGCTGTACAACACGTACCTGGTCTACGGCGGCGACATGCATGCCATGCACTCTCTGAGCTACGACTCGGTCGGCATGATCATCTCGCTGGTCAGCATCGGGAAGTACCTGGAGGCCAGGTCGAGGATCCGCACCAACGACTCTCTCATGAAGCTGCTGTCGATGGCCCCCGACGAGGCCGTCGTCATCAGGGACGGGACCGAATCCGTCATCCCGTCGTCCGAGCTGGCAGTGGGCGACATCATCCTCATCAGGCCGGGGTCCAAGGTCCCCGCCGATTCCGTGGTCGTTTCGGGAACATCCACTGTGGACGAGTCCATGCTCACGGGCGAGAGCGTCCCCGTCGACAAGGAGGAGGGCGACCTGCTCTACGGCGCCACCGTCAACGGTGCGGGGAGCATGAGGGCCCGGGTGGAGAAGGTCGGGGAGGACTCCGTCCTGTTCCAGATAGCCCGCATGATGGAGATGGCCCAGAGCACCAAGGCCCCCGTGGCGGACATCGCCGACAGGGTGGCGGCCGTCTTCGTGCCCGTGGTCATGCTCATAGCCGTCCTGGCAGGGCTCGGATGGCTCCTGGCGGGCCGCGAGCCGCAGTTCTGCCTCACCATCGCCATATCCGTGCTGGTCATATCCTGCCCCTGCGCGCTGGGACTGGCGACCCCGCTGGCCATAGTCATAGGGACAGGAGTGGGCTCCAAGCACGGCATCCTCTACAAGACCGCCGCATCCCTGGAGATGGCCGGCAGGATAGACACCGTCGTGCTCGACAAGACGGGCACCTGCACCATCGGGCATCCCGAGGTCGTGGCCGTGTCCGATCCCGGATGCATCGGGACCATGGCTGCGGCTGAATCCGATTCGGAGCATCCCTATGCGAAGGCGGTGGTCAGGTACGCGGGATCCCAGGGGATCGCGGTCCCGGACCACGAAGGGTTCGAGAGCGTCACCGGCGGAGGGGTCAGATGCAAGGTCGGAAGCGAAGACGTGGCCGTGGGCAGCGCGGAATTCCTGCAGTCCATCGGCGTCCAGGTGCCCGAGGGCGCAGGCTCCGCGAAGGAGTGCAGCACCGCCATCCACATGGCCGTGGGCTCTGCATACGCCTGCACCGTGTCCATAGAGGACCCCATAAGGCCCGAGAGCGCCGATGCCATAGCCTCCTTGAAAGCCGATGGCAAAAGGGTCATGATGCTCACCGGCGACAGGGAGAGCACCGCCATGGACATAGCAAGCCGCATAGGGATCGACGAGGTCCATGCGGGCATGAAGCCGGGCGACAAGCTCGGCATGGTCAAGAAGCTCCAGGTCCAGCAGGCCAGGGTGGCGATGACAGGGGACGGGATCAACGACGCCCCCGCGCTCACTCAGGCGGACCTCGGCATCGCCGTGGGGTCCGGAACGGACATAGCGGTGGAGTCGGCGGACATCGTCATGATGAACGACGACCTGCGCAGCGTCCCGGCGGCACTGGAGATAGGGTCCGCCACGCTGAAGAACATCAAGGAGAACCTCTTCTTCGCCTTCTGCTACAACGCGGTCTGCATCCCGATCGCCGCAGGCCTCCCGGTGCTGTTCGGCTACGACGGGCTGGTGGACCAGATGCCCATGCTCTCGGCATTGGCGATGTCCCTGTCCTCGATATCCGTCGTGAGCAACGCGATGAGGCTCAGAGGCTTCTGTCCGCCAGCGATGCGGAAGAGACCTTGAGGGTCCCGGCGCCGCGCTTCCATTCGCGCTCTGCCGATTCTATCCTCAGGGGACGGGAGTGCATGGGAGAGTCCAGGGTGAGTGACTCGTACTCCCCTCCCTCTCCCATTATGGATATCCCGTGCTTCTCGCGGAGGGCCTTCAGCTCCTCCACCGACTGGCGGTCGATCCTGCGCCCGAGCCAGCTCTCGTCCAGGCCCTCGGCGTAGCATCCGACTATGATCGACACTATACCCGAGTCCAGGAACTGGTCCATGACGTAGTCCTGGTCCTTCCTCCACAGGGGGGTGATGACCTTCAGGCCCAGGTCCCCGCAGACGATGTTCATGCGGTCCCACTGGTAATCGGACCAGACGGCCCCGGTGACGACGCCTTCCACGTCCAGGCCCTCCAGCGCGTTCCTGAGGCCTTCCATGTCGCCCTCCTCCGACCCTGTGCTGGGCGCCGTGACCAGCTCCTTCCCCATGGACTCGGCCATGAGTGGGACTATGCCGAGGTTGGGCGTGTGGAATATCCACGAGGCCTCGTCCTCGGGCATGATGTTCACGAGATAGGGGACATCGTGGCCCATCTGCTCTGCAAGATACAATGCGAAAGTGGAGTCCTTGCCGCCGGAGTAAAGGGACGCTAGCCTCATGATGGCATCCCGATGCGCTGATGACCTTCAAACCTTCGGACGCCGGGCCGGGGTATAGATATTATTATAGGGACCGCATGGAGGGGCCCGGAGCGAGCTAAGATGGACGCCGCGGAGATGAAGAGGATCGTTGCAGAGAGAGCAGTCGACGAATATGTCAAGGACGGCATGAACGTGGGCCTGGGAACGGGATCCACTGCATACTATGCCATCAAGCGCATAGGCGAGCTGGTCTCCCAGGGCTACGACCTCACATGCGTCGCCACGTCCGTCAACAGCGAGAACCTCGCCAGGGAATGCGGCATAAAGGTCGTGGAGCTGGACGAGGTCGACAAGCTCGACGTCACCATCGACGGGGCCGACGAGGTCGACCCGAAGATGCAGCTCATCAAGGGCCTCGGAGGCGCTCTCCTCAGGGAGAAGATCGTCGCCGCCGCCACTGTCAAGGAGATCATCGTCGCAGACGCCTCCAAGAAGGTCGGGAAGCTCGGCACCAAGGCCCCGCTCCCGGTCGAGGTCCTCAGGTTCGGCCACGAGCACACCTGCTTCGCTTTGAAGAGGCAGGGATGCGAGCCCGTCCTGAGGATGAAGGACGGCGCGCCGTTCGTCACCGACGGAGGGAACTACATCTACGACTGCAGGTTCCCCGAGGGGATCGACAACCCGTTCTTCCTGGAGTCCAGGATAGACGTGATCCCCGGAGTGGTCGAGAACGGCCTGTTCCTGAACACCGCCTTCGACGTCCTGATATGCGACGAACAGGGCCAAGTGACGATGATGAGCGACTCCCTGTCGGGCAAATCCTGAAGATGCCGCTAACAGCCGTTGTAACAGGTGGTTGCCAGTAGATATCCTTTAAATATAACCTCGATATTAGCACGTTCCGATTCACATTAAAGGTGATTTATAATGAAGATGCCCAGGACCATCAAGAGATACTGCCCCTACTGCAAGGCTCACACCGAGCAGGAAGTGGAGAGGGTCAAGAAGAAGAAAGCAAGCGAACTCAAGTGGGGTCAGAGGAGATTCAGAAAGGTTACCGCCGGTTACGGAGGTTTCCCCAGGCCTAAGCCCGAGGGAAGGGAGAAGCCCACCAAGAGGATCAACCTCAGGTACAGATGCACCCAGTGCAAGAAGGCCAACATCTCCCCCTGCATTCGCGCCAAGAAATTCGAGCTCACGGAGTGATTTGAATGACTGGAGATTTCATCAAGATCAAATGCCCCGACTGCGCCAATGAGCAGATCGCCTTCAGGAAGGCGGCGACCAAGGTCACCTGCCACGTCTGCGGCTCCGCACTCATCGTCCCCAAGGGCGGTGTCGGAGAGATCAAAGGCGAGATCCTCGAGGTAGTAGGCTGATGTCTAGGGTCAGGGGCTTCCCCGAACACGGCGAGCTCGTCGTATGCACTGTGAAGAACGTCAAGAACTTCGGTGCATTCGTCACACTCGATGAGTATGACGACAAAGAAGGTTTCGTCCATGTCAGGGATGTTGCTTCTGGCTGGGTAAAATACATCAGGGACTACATCAGGGAAGGACAGAAGATTGTCTGCAAGGTCCTGGGCGTTGATTCTTCAAAAGGACACATCGACCTTTCCCTGAAATCCGTAAACGAGCACCAGAAGAGAGAGAAGATCCAGCAGTGGAAGAACGAGAAGAAGGCAGAGAAGCTCGTGGAGATCATCGCCGAGAGGATGAGCATCTCCGTGGACGATGCCTACGACATGTTCGGAAACGACCTGCTGGACGCTTACGAGACTCTCTACAGTGCCTTCGAATCAGCAGTCGCCGAGGAAGATGAGTTCTGCGAGGAATTCTCCGGCGACTGGCTGGCGACCTTCATCGAGGTGGCCAAAGAGAACGTCATCCCGCCGTCCGTTCAGATCGACGGGATCCTCGAGCTCACGTCTTCTGCCCCCGATGGAATGGAGCTCATCAAGCACGCGCTCCTGGCGGCCGAAGAGGCCGGGCAGGACTACGACGTGGAGATCACTTGCGTCGGATGCCCCAAGTACAGGGTGGTCGTCAACGCCGCCGAGTACAAGGAGGCCGAGGAGATCATGAAAGCCGTCTCCTCCGCTGCCATAGACGATCTCACGTCCAACAACGGCATCGCTGTTCTCAAACGCGAGAGCAAGTGAGATGTCCTCGAAGATCAGGAAATGCCCCTCCTGCGGGAGGTACACGCTTCTCCCCCAGTGCAGACGTTGCGAACAGAGCACCGTATGCCCCGTCCCGCCCAGATACTCCCCTGAAGACCGCATGGGCGAGTACCGCAGAAGAACCATCCGCGAGAGGTACGGGGAGAATGGCAAGCTCGACAGACTTTGAGAAGCGCGTCAGCATCTCGCATCCCGTCGTCATCGTCGGCCTTCCCGGAGTGGGGAACGTCGGCAAGCTGGCGGCCGACCTCATGGCCGAGGAGCTGAAGGCAGAGGTCTTCGCAAGGATCTATTCTTCAGAGCTCCCTCCGCAGATCCTCGTCAACGAGGACTGCACAGCGGAGCCCATCTGCATCAAGCTGTCGCTGGCCAGGACAGAGTCCCGCGACATCATATTCATCCTGGGCGAGTCCCAGGCCACCACGCCGTCCGGCCAGTACGACCTGACAGGCTACATCCTCGACGTCCTCCTCCCTTACGACCCGTCGCTCATCGTGACGCTCGGAGGGTACGGCACGGGAGAGCTCAAGCAGGCCCCCCGCATCCTGGGCGTCGTCACCGACGCCTGCCTCAAGCCTGAGATGGAGAAGGCCGGGATCGGATTCTACGACGGGGAGCCCAAAGGGGGCGTCGTCGGAGCCGCAGCGCTCTTCCTCACCATGGGGAAGAGGTACGGCGTTCCCGCGATGTCCGTGATAGGGGAGACCTCGGGATACATCGTGGACCACAGGAGCGCATCCTTGGTGGTCCATGCTGTCAGCGCGATCCTCGGGACGGACGTGGACACGTCCGGCTACTCCGAGTTCGTCAACATGATAGAGGAGGCCAGCATGGCCCCCGCGCAGCCGGAGGGCATAGAAGCCCCCAGAGAGGACCTCAGCTACATTCAGTGAAACGGAGGCGGACCATGATACATCTGAGGGGCAAGAGGATCAGCGACTACATCGGGCTCCGTGAGATCCTCATCATGCTCGCCGTGATGATCGTGGCCGTCTTCGCCTCGATCGTGGAGATGACCATACCTCCGTTCGTGTCTCCGATCCTCATCCTGTGCATCGTGGGCGGGCTGCTCTACGGCCCTTACGCCTGCGCGAGCCTGGCCATAGTCAGCACCGTCGCGTGCGTGCTGATGGGGTCGGACATGGAGGACACGGCCCTGAACCTGCTGAACATCATCGTGATAACGATGATCCCGTACAGGCTGTGGTACAGCACGGACATGACCAAGGACAACCGTCCCCCTGTGCTGGACTCCGTGTCGAACGTCGTGAAATACGTCGCCGTCATCGCCACCACGTCCCTGGTGTACAGCGTCATCTGCAACATCACCACCGTGGTCGTGCTGGGCCCCCATGACCTGTCGATCACGGACGTCACCACGTTCTTCAACGCGATGTCGTTCTCGATGATGATCGGCCTCTCTGCGATCCTGATACTCAGGTACTTCGGGTTCAGGTTCTACACGCCCAAGTTCGGCGGGACCCCCGACGGCTACCGCAGGAGCCTGGACCGCAGATGGTTCTACATCTTCCTGGTGATCGCCATCATCGCCCCGACGTGGTACCTCATCACCGTCGACGATCTATCTGTCGTCCTGATCGTGGCGGCATGCACATACCTGCTCCTGCTGATGTTCCTCGCCATCCCCGTGGAGCATTCCACGTCGACGGAGAAGACCAAGATCGTCTGGGGGCTGAGGGTCAACACGTTCAACGCCAGCCTCATAGAGCGCATGATCGCACTGCTGCTCATCTACGGAGTGGCCGTGTGCGCAGCGACCGTCATAGGGACCATGGTCGGCATCCTGTCCCCCATATTCGGCCTGACGGAGAGCCAAGCCACCACGTTCTACATGAGCGTGGTGCTCGCAGGGTTCTTCCTGCCCTCCATCGCGTTCCTGTGGTACCTGGAGAGGAACGTCACCGTCCCGATACAGACCATGTCCTCAGCGGCCAGGAACTTCATCGACGACGAGTACGGGGACTCGGGCGTGGAGTTCAAGAGGAGATGCATGCCCATCACGGACAAGGACACCGAGGTCGGAGAGCTGGCCAAGTCCCTGACAAAGATGACCGACGACATCGAGGAGTACATCTACGACATCAAGTCGCTGAACAGCGCCCAGGAGAAGTACAGGGCCGAGCTGGATGTCGCCCAGAACATCCAGGAATCGTTCATCCCCACGAACTTCGACTCCATGGACGGCACCGGGCTGTCCGTAGCCGGGTCCATGGATGCCGCCAGGTACGTGGGAGGGGACTTCTACGACTTCTTCATGATCGACGCCGACCATGTCGGGCTTGCGATCGGAGACGTCTCAGGAAAGGGAGTGCCCGCAGCGCTGTTCATGGCGGTCACGAAGTCCATCATCGAGAGCCAGTCCAGGCCCGGGCTGGAGCCGAGCGAGATCATGGCCAAGGTGAACATCAACCTCTGCAGGAACAACGATGAGAACATGTTCGTCACGTCCTGGCTGGGGATCGTGGAGCTGTCCACGGGGAACCTGAGGTACAGCAGCGCAGGCCACAACCCGCCGGTGCTGGTCAGGGCCGATGCTCCCGCCGAGGTGGTGATGTGCAAGCCGTCCCTCGTCCTCGGCGCCAAGGAAGGGGTCCAGTACACCACTTTCGAGATCGACATGTCCGTAGGGGACAGCATCCTGTTGTACACGGACGGCGTCACCGAGGCCAACGACGGCTATCAGGAGTTCTACGGGATGGAACGCCTCAAGGCCATGCTGAACGCGCACAAGGGCGAGCCTCTGGAAGACCAGGTCAGACTGATAAGGCAGGACATCGCCGAGTTCACGCACCATGCGGAACAGTTCGACGACATAACGATGCTGCTGTTCAGGTACAACGGAAAAGAGAAAGGCCGCACCGCTCAGCAGTGATCGAGCATGGATTTCTCGATGGTCAGGATGTTCTTGCCGTCCTCGCGACGGTAGCTGATGCCATCGACATGGTTCTTTACAAGGAATATCCCCAGCCCGCCGATCTTGCGGTCGTCAAGGGGCTCGGTGGTGTCGGGATCCGGCTTCTGCAGGGGATCGAACGCTTCGCCGGTGTCCTCGAACGTCAGGGCGACCTTCATGACGTCCTTCTCCACCGCGCATGTGATCTTCACTTTACCGGAGCCCGGCGGATGATAGGCGTAGTTCGCGATGTTCACGAACACCTCTTCGACCACCAGCTGGAGCTGGGAGACGAACTCCTTCGACGGCGAGCTGCTGGACAAACACGAATTGATGAAATCGAGAACCTGGTAAAGGTCTTCGGCCTTCGAGGGAACGCTCAGCGTTCTTGAGAAGGACTTCTTCCTGAACCGCATCGCCGTCTAATCGCTTTCTCATACTTTAATAGGTGGGTGGATGCCGTATTGGATTTATCATCCAATCCTAATCCAGGCATACGACAGACGCCGGAAAGCCCCCATATGATGCCTGCAGGACAGGTCAGGCCTCGGGCCCGTCCTCTCCGGGGAAGGCCATGCGGTAGTGCTCCGACGGGAACAGCGGCCAGAAAGCGGCGAAGAGGATCCATGACTTCATCGGAGGCTCTTCCAGCCCCGGCGGGACGAAATGGCCGCGGACGCGGCGGTCGAACAGGCACACGAGGACGACGGCCGACACCACGATTATCAGGACCGGGTTGAACGACACGATCCCCGCGGCGGTGGCGGAGATGCCCAAGCGGTACAGCAGGTTGACGACCACCAGCAGGACTGCCGCACGGACGGCCTTCTTCCATGAACGGGGGTCCGCCGAGGACAGCGTGAGCAGCGAGTCCACGGTCATGAACATCAGCGCCGTGTCGACGATGAAAGAGATCAGCGCGGCATCGCGGAACCCGTATCCCGACGAGAACCCTATGCCGAGGACGACCAGCTTGGCCACGTATATCCCGACGATGGCCATCATGAACAGCTCGGCGACCCTCAGGGCCACCGGGCGGACGGCCTTGGACATCAGCATAGTGGGGACCTCCCTCACGTTGCCTTTGGAGATCAGCTCGCGGATATCAGACATCGCCCCTGGACTGGATTCATATCTGATAAAGGGTTCTCCCATCGCATGGCAAGGAACGCCGATGCGGACAGGTTCGTCGATTGCGTGGTGAGCCGTGGCAAGCACGACTCGGTCACCAGGACTTCGCTCATCCTGGTCTCGATGCTGGTGCCGGTCCTGTTCGGCATCATCATGGTGTTCATGGTGTCGGCCCGCTATCCGGAGATGTTCGAATCCCAGCGCGACACTGAGATAGCCACTGCGATAGTCGTCTCGGTCGAATGCGGGATCATCAGCTTCATACTGCTTTTCATGAGCCGCAGGTCCAAGCGCCACATGCGCAGGGACGTGGAGTGGATGTCCTCGCTCTGCGGGTATGTGGACAGCTTAGGAGGCGATTCCACGGAGATGAGGAGGATCGCCAAGAGCGCGGACATGCTGACGGCCAAGATCAACAACGGCGCGTCCACAGCCATGTGGGCATTTACAGCCCTGTACATATGCGCCATCGGGCTCCTGTCCTACAACAACGCGGACATCCTGGACTCCCATGTGACGGCGATCTGCGTCGTGTGCTACGTGCTCCTGCTCGCCCAGTACCTCCTCACCGCCGGCTCGATCTCCAGGTTCCCCAACAAGCACGACAAGCTCCAGTGCGACTTCACGCAGGCCCTCTGCCACGAGCTCCGCTCCAAGGGCATCGCCATGGACCCGATGAAGAGGAACACGGGGAACCTCCATCCGATGATCAACACGTTCCTGTTCGTCATCACCCTGGGGCTGTACTCCCTGATCGTGATCATAATGTCCAACATCAGGTTCAACAACCACATCAAGGGACAGTGGAAGTACGAGGAGAAGCTCATGGACGCCTTGATGAAAGCACAGGGCGCTACGGGCCTGGAAGGGTGCTGAGCATCGAAATCAGTATATCCTATGCGCCCATGCAACAATCAGGTATAGGCCATGTTCGGATTCAAGAAGCAGGAGGAACCCCTCACAGCCACTTACGTTGAGAATGACGGCGTAGTCGTCATAAAGCTCAAAGGAAGGCTCGATTCCATCACAGCTCCCGACTTCCAGACAGCCGCAGTCGAGAAGTGCAAGGGGAAGCCCGCCACCCTCGACATGGAGAACGTCAGCTACCTCTCGAGCGCGGGCCTCAGGGCGATCCTGTCCCTCGACAAGGCCACCGGCCGCGATAACAAGCTGACCATCGTCAACGCATCGGGAAACGTGAAGGAAGTGCTTGACATGTCCGGTTTCACTGATTTCCTGTGATGCGCCCGATGCACTATGTTTATATAACTGGTCGATATCCCAGAAATCAACCCCACTTAGCTCAGACTGGCCAGAGCGGCTGACTGTAGAGTGTTTTCGGAAGAAACCGATGCAGCCGCTGAAATCAGCAGGTCCCCTGTTCAAATCAGGGAGTGGGGACCATTCTTATTATCTCATCAAAATGACAACGGTCTATGCCGTTTCCGAAGACAACAAGGTCTGGAGCTGATGATTCGGGTCCGACGA
>CAVHQB010000013.1:6002-23231 GCA_963637895.1 Lachnospiraceae bacterium | reverse complement strand
ACGTATCTCCTGAACCCAGAAACCACGGATGCCGCAGTGAGTGCCGGCGGACCGTTCCAGTGAATTAAACAGGGGCATATGCCCCTTCTTCCTTTGTTTTGATCTGGAGTGTTGCGAAGTTGAAGACGGGGAACAGGGTGCTATTCTCTGCCATCATAGTGATTGCAGGGGTGGTCCTGGCCGTTTCATCCGGGCTGATCTCCCAATCCGCGGTGACAGAGCAAGCCAGCGGCGTTGTCATCGATTTTTCAGATTACGATACGGTTTGGACTGATGCCGACTTGTCCGAAGGCGTCAGCTCCGTGGACCTTTTGAAGCGCGTATGCGAGCAGAACGGCTATTCGCTGACGCTTTCGGACGACGGGAGCATCGTGGAGATCAATGGCGTCGTCTCGGGCGATGAAGGCGAATGGGGCTTATGGGCTGTGAACAAGGGCAGCACAGCATGGACCAGCCTCCAGCCCCCGTACAATCAGGACCCGTCCAGCTACACGATCACTTCCTGGGCGTACCGTGCCGAAGGGGAGGAGCCCACAGTGGCCGTCGATGGTGCCGGCAACCCGATATACGGTTTTTCCCAGATGCACAGGGTGGTCTCCCTGTCCCCTACGACCACGGAGATCGTGGCTGCGGTAGGAGCCGAGAAGATCCTCGTCGGGGTCGATTATTACTCAGACTATCCTGATTCGGTCGTGAAGGCCAGGCAGAGCGGGAGCATCACCATGGTAGGGACGTACACCAGCCCCAGCTTCGAGGTCATCACCTCGACCAATCCGGACATGGTCCTCTGCGACGGATCCCAATATTCACATTATCAAGTTTCAAAACAGCTGCGCAACGTGTCCGTGAACTCGATAGTCCTCTATCCGGGAGAGGGGCTGAAGAGCGTGACAGACAACGTGTTCATCGTCGGCCTCGTCCTCGGATACGATATGGCCGGAGAGATGGTGATCGAAGAGTCGAACTATGTCTTCGATTGCATAGAGCAGGACACGCGCGGCTACGCTGATGGCTCGTTGAAGGCGATGGTGTCACTCGAGCCCGATATCAGCCCCTGGGTTTCTGGAAAAGACACGTACATGGACAGCATCCTGAAGCTTCTGAACACGGCCAATGCGTTCCCGTCATGGAGCGGATGGACCCATCTGACAGCTGACATGATCCCGGATGCGAATCCAGAGGTGATCGTGGTCATAACAGCTGAGTACAAGGCCACCCAGTCCGAGTACGATTACCTCTATTCCCACCTTCCGGAGCAGTGGAAGTCCACGGACGCCTGGAAGAACGGGCGGGTGTACATGATCTGCGAGGATGCAGCGGAGATGTTCCAACGCTACGGTCCGAGGACCGCGCAGGTGGCGGAGCTCATGGCCATGATCCTGTACCCGGAAGCTTTCGATACGGAGGTCCCCAAGTACATCGGGAGCTCCTATCACGATTATCTGAAGTATAGCAAGGATATGAGAATATGACGTTCAAAGGAAGACGCACAGCGCTCTTCGTCGCAGCAGTGCTCATGGCAACGACCTTGGTGTCGGTCTCTGTCATGGAAGCTGACATCGAGGCTGCGGATGAAGAGCATGGATTCCTGTTAGATTACGGCAATGGAGATGTGCAGTGGACCGAGAGCAGTGGCGGGACCTTCAAGAACGTCATCACAAGGGGGCTCCAGTCCCTCAGGGTGCACTATTCTTTCGACGATTCCATAACCGTCGAGGGCATCGGGCCCAAGGTGGTCGGTCAGAGCTCGACCGGAGGCTCGATGAGCACTCCAGGAGCCACCGGCAACACGGTCTCCGTATCGTGGAGGGCGTATTCCTGGGACGGCTCATGCTGGTCCGAGGTGCTCGATCTCGATGCCGCGTCCGGCGGAAGCCCGGTCGCTCTGGGATACTATCCCGATGGAATCACGCCGTTGGTGACGCCCGACAACCCGGCCGCATGGTCGATGTCCAGGGGAGACGCTTCGAATTCCGGAGCCGCAGACTCATCCGTGCAGGGGACGGGGTCATACAGCACCCAGTGGACTGCCGACGGTACCGCGTTCGCGAACATGCTGTATGCAGGCGGATACCTGTTCCAGAAGTTCGGGGTCTACGGGGCGTACAAGGAGGCCAGGTTGGTCTGCATCGAACCGTCCACAGGCGAGTATGTCTGGACGTTCACATTCCCGAGCGGGATGAACTACGAATCCTCCACTCCTCTCATCGTCGGGGACTACATCTACACAGCGACCATGACAGGATACATCTACAAGATGCCCTGGAAGACAGGTCCTGGAGACGACAACTGCGATGTCACATCCTTCGACGGCTCGTCCTTCGCCTCGGCCGTTGCAGCGCCATCCAAAGCACTGGCGGATCTGACCGGATACACGTACAATTCTGGATTCTCATCCATGATCTACAGCAACGGCGCCATATATGTGACCCATTCCAACGGCATGGTGTACTGCTTCGACACGGACCTGAACCTCATCTGGTCGTATCTGCTCGACGGCAGCACATACCTCGTATCGCCAACCTTGGCAGGCGAGGTCCTGTATGTCGGCTCTTTGGACGGCTCATTGAGCGTCATCGATCCATTTTCCGGCGAGATCATCGCTTCGGAGACGGTGTATCAGGTCACGATCAGAGACGAGCTGTACGGCTGCGTCGGACAGGTCGCAGCGATAACCGACGGGAACACCCATCATCTCATCTTCACCGTATCAGATGGCCGTGGAATGAACCAGAGCTACTCCGGTCTCGCGGCGTACACGTTCAACAAGGTGTCCGGAAGCCTCACGAAGGAGTATCTCAGCGACGAGCTGGGGACCATGGGGAGATATGTGCTCCCTGTTCAGAAGGACGGCTTCTCCGGCATCTACGTCCTCATATCCGACGGGACTGAGACCGCCCTGTACAGCATGAGCACGGACAACGAGCTGAAGAAGATCCTGGGCGGCCTGGCGGAGATCCACTCCGCCATGGTGATCGCAGACGGGCACATCTTCGCACAGAGCTATTCGTCTGCGGACCCTATCTACATGATCTCCCTGGACGGGAAGATCGAAGGGGTGGCGAAGGTTCCCGCAGGGGTCCGCAACTTCAACATGGCATCGCCTCTCGTCATCGACGGCCTGTTCGTCGGCGGCACAGACACAGGGATCTATGCTCTGTCCGGAGGATTCGAGCCCTATTCCGACCCCAACTCGTCCAGGGGCCTGCCCGTGATCGCAGTGCTCCTGATCATCGTGGCCGTCATCTTGGCGGCGATGGCCGTGATCTACCTGTTCCTGAGGTTCGTGAAGGGCGAGGAGCATCCGTTCTCCTACCTCAAATCCACGATCTTCCACTATCTCTACGGAGACGACATCTCCCATAACACACGCAACAAGCACAGGCTCAAGTTCGTCATAGCGGTGGGAGGGATCGTATCGTTCGTGGCGTTCACATTGTGCCTGTGCGTCGGAGCGACATCCGTGATGAATCCCGTCGAGGCATACTCTGCGCTGTTCTCGGCCATATCCAAGGGCGGAGTGGGCCTGGATTCCACGGAGATGACAGTATACATCACCAGGCTCCCCAGGACGATAGCCGCGTTCGCGGTGGGCATAGGGCTCTCCGTGGCAGGCTGCATCTACCAGGCCATCATAAGGAACCCTCTGGTGGATCCGTACATCATGGGCGTGTCCTCCGGTGCCGGTGTGGCCGCGATAGCGGTCATAGCGTTCGATTTCACGTTCTTCGGGCTGTTCTCGTCGCATTCGATATTCCTCACGGCCATCACCGCCGGTATCGGCGGAGTGATCGCGTTCGGGTGCACGATGCTCTTGGCCGAGAAGGCAGGCGGCTCCGCGATCAACTATGTCCTGTCCGGAGTGGTGGTCGGACTGGCCTTCTCTGCAGTCCAGACCCTCATGCTGACCATGTCTGGCAGCAAGCTCAGCAACGCCCTGACCTGGCTTTACGGCTCGTTCGCGGAGGTGACCTGGTCTCAGGTGGGAATCGTCCTGTTCCTCTCCGTGTTCCTCTCGGCTGTGCCGCTGCTATGGGCGAAGGAGCTGAACCTGGTGCTCCTGGGAGAGGACCAGGCGCGTCAGATGGGGCTCAACGTCCGCAGGTTCAACAGGAGCCTGCTGATCCTTGCATCTGTCCTCACATCCGTCTGCGTGGCGTTCTGCGGAGTCATAGGGTTCGTCGGTCTGGTGATACCCCATCTGTGCAGGATGCTCCTCGGGAGCGACCACAGGATGGTGCTTCCCGCGTCCATATGCTTCGGCGGGGCCATGCTGATGCTGGCAGACCTCCTTGCAAGGACAGGGTACTACGGGATGGAGCTTCCGGTGGGAGCCATCACGACCGTGATCGGGATCCCTGTGTTCGCTTATCTCCTCATCAAGAGAGGGAGGATGTACGATGGATGAAGTTCCGTTGCTCGAGATCCGCAATCTCGAGAAGACATACGATGACGGCTATCGCGCGGTCCGCGGAGTCTCGTACACGCTGAAGCCGGGGCAGCTGGTCGGGCTGATCGGGCCCAACGGCTGCGGCAAGACGACCATGATGAAGTGCATCAACCGCATGCACGACCCCACGGCGGGAGATGTCCTGATAGACGGGGAGTCCGTCCTCCAGAAGACCCCGGGAGAGATCGCCACCAAAGTGGCCAACGTCCCGGCAGAGCTCAGGGGGAGCTTCGGCCTCACGGTGTTCGAGACCGTGATGCTCGGAAGGTATCCGTACCTGAAGAACGTCTGGTGGGAGCCTCCGGAGGACGAGTCCATGGTGATGGACGCTCTGGCCAAGTTCGGCGTCCTCCATCTCAAGGACCGTGCCGTGGGCGCGCTGTCGTCCGGAGAAAGGCAGAGGGTGCTGATAGCCAAAGCCTACGTCCAGCAGCCTCGTCTGATGCTCGTCGATGAACCGACATCCCACTTGGACATGAAGTACAAGCTGGAGGTCATGGAATACCTCAACGCCATGGTCCAGAAGGACATGACCGTGCTGGTCGCTGAGCATGACATCTCCCTGATGGCCCGCTACTGCGACACCTGCATCATAATGAGGAAGGGCGAGATCGTCGGCATGGGGGACCCGAAGAAGGTCATAACATCCGAGCTGATCGAGGACGTCTACGAAGTCAGCGCATCCGTCGGGTTCGACAGCGAGGGCGAGCTCTTCGTCCTGCCCAAGAGGTTCAAGAGAGAGCACGGTTCACTTTAAGACTGGAACATGCATGGGCCCGTCATGACCAGATGCATCCGCGTCCCCAAGAAGGATGGCGAGCCCGTGCGTTCCAAGCTGTTCTCGGAGGGCCTCCTCGACCTTTCTGCGAGGATCCGCTCCGACGGGGACAGCCTTCTTCTGCCCATTCTATGCGATTCTTTCGAGGGCTACGAGGTCGTCGACGCGGAGATGCAGGTCCAGGAGCACCGTCCCACTGATTACCGCGAAATCGCCGATGTGCCCGAAGAGCTGAGGGAGCATCTCCCCTCCTCGTTCGACGTGGTCGGCGAGGTGGCGATGATAAAGCTGCCGGACGAGCTCGTCCCTTACGGCGATCGGATAGGGGAGGCCCTGCTGAGCGTCAACACCAACCTGAAGTCGGTCTTCATGGACCAGGGCGTCAAGGGGGAGTTCAGGATCAGGGACCTGGTCCACCTGGCCGGAGACGACAGTTCCGAGACAGTCCACAGGGAGTTCGGAGTCCGCCTCTGGACGGACCCATCAAAAGTGTATTTCAACCCCCGTCTGAGCAGCGAGAGGTCCCGCATCGCCGGCCTCGTGGAAGACGGCGAGACGGTCATCGACATGTTCGGCGGCGTGGCGCCCTTCGGGACGGTCATCGGGAAGCTGGCGTCCCCCAAGGAGATCTACTCCATCGACCTCAATCCGGAGGCGGAGCACTTCGCCAGGATGAACGCCGAGAGGAACGGGGTCTCCTGCCTCCATCCGTTGACCGGGGACTCGTCCAAGGTCATAGAAGGGCTGCCGATGGCGGACCGCATCATAATGAACCTGCCGCAGATCGCGGACAGGTTCCTGCCTTATGCGCTGGACCACCTGAACCACGGCGGGACGGTCCATATGTACAAGATCATCGAGCGCGCCGACTTCCCCGCGCTGGTGGAGAAGATGACGGCCGATGCCGAGGGCAAGGGGCACGTCATCAAGGTCTCGAGCTTCGAGCTGAAGACCTATTCCCCAACCATGAGCGTCTACTCGCTCGATATCCTCAAAGATTGATTGTGTCCGTCCTCACGCTGTACTTGTTCCAATAAGATGCGATGACGTACAGGCGAGTCGACCCGGGCCTGCATTCCTGCTGCATCTTTCCACGGATCAGCCGGAGCTCCTCTTCTGCGACCCTAGCCGGTTCTTTGTTGAGATAGGAATCGTCGTATGAGATGATTATGTCCGTGCCTCCGGTCCTGGATCTCAGGACCACTATGCTGCACCCTTCGTATTCCATGACATCGAGGTCATGGTCCTCCATCGCCGAGCAGATCAATGGGAGGAGGAACTTGTAGCAGTTGGACTCCCCATCCGTTGCAACGATATCGGCATCCTTCAAGATGTAGTCGAAGCAGGCCAGACAATCATATTGGGATACCGGGATCGATGCCTTCTCGCAGGATCTCCTCTTGCAATCCTTGATGAAGAACTCCTTCACTTCCCTGTTGGGGATGGAAACTATGCACTTGTAATATCCATCCTTTAATCTGACCGATGCTGCCTTCAGGAATCCGTAGTGGAGCATGAACGATATGTTGTCCAATCTCATGTAATCATCACCACGGTAGTACATACAACAGTCGATCTCGTGGTCTAACGAGCCGCCTTTCAGCAGTTCAAGGACCCTGTCCATGCATGTGCTCTCTATGTTTTCCAAAACGCAATCCAAAGCAGAGCGATTGGCGGGAATGTCGATATGCACCCCTGGGGTGAAGCCATTCTCTATGTACTTCATGACGCTTCCCGGATTGTACATCTCGGTTCCATCGAACATGAACCCTCCATACCATTCCCTTGCCTCGTCGAGCTTCTCAGATTGGCCGTGATGGGCCAGAAGGCCGATGACATCGGATTCTGTGAAACCGTATCTCCTGCCCAGGCGATCGTTGATCGTGGTGTATGTGCAGTAGTTGTTCCAGCTCGGATTCAGACCGCTTTCCATGATCCTGAGGGTTCCGGAGACGAATCCGTATTCGGCGTGGGTATTGCCCTTCATAATGGACGCCATCAGATAGCCCAGCTCGTCCATGATCTTCCTGCATGTCTCCGTTCCCTGATGCGCGACCACGGCGAGATCCAGGTTGTCCACCAGGATGATGACATCGTTCCCATATCTTTCGGACAGGTATTTTGTCAGGTCACACATCGAGTACGAAGCGCACCATTTCCTGTCGGATTTCATGGCTTCGTACACCATGCTCATCGAGCATCTCTTGCCATCCGGGTATGAAAACGGTGCGAAACGGTCGCAAACCTCCATGAGCGACGTCTCCAGCTTGGTGCAGAACTCCTCGGCATCATCGGATACCGTGTCCTTCAGGTCGATGTGAAGCACAGGATACGCGTTCTTGTGCTTCTCCAGTTCGGGGTGCTCGGACACTTCCAGGCCGTCGAACCAGGTGTTCCCTTTGTATTCGATGTTGAAGAACGCGTCCAGCATGGCCAGGTTCATGCTGTTCCCGAATCCATGAGGGCGCAGGCAGACGATATATACCCCGTATCTGAGAACATCCTTGACCAGCATGGTCTTGTCTATGTAGTATCCGCCGTTCTCGCGGAGCTCTATGAAGGGGTTGGTTCTTGCGACATCTCCATCCATGATGCATCACCATGCGGAATATGCAGGCAGGGGGCCCTTCCGGACCGCCCCGCCCTTTTCCTCATTCGGCAGGGACCTCCATCGCCCTCAGCCCGAAGACCTCGGGGCGGATCATCTTGGTCCTCATCTCGCACTCCCTCCTCAGGAGCTTGAAGTCCACCGTAGGCAGGCCGAACCTCTTCACAGCGTCCCACATCGATTCGGTCACCATGCAGTGCCAAACGTTCCCGAGCAGCATCTTGGGGATGTTGCCCTCCCCGTCCGACTCGGCGACGATCCTGGAGTACTCCTTGTCCACGAGGTCCTGGGTGACGTACCTGAGGACGATCTCGTGCTCCTTGGTGGTCCCTTCCTTCTTCTCCTCGTGGCGCATGCCCCTTCCGGAGATCTTGAATGAGCAGAAAGCCCTGTTGAGCACCTTGGCCCAGGTGACGTGGCCGTACTGGTTCACGAACCCGTACCTCTTCACCACGACGCCCTCGCCGCAGCCCGCGCCCTCTGCGACCATCCAGGTGTTCCTGTTGTCCGCGATGTCCTCCAGGTCCTTCACAGAGGGGTTCTCGACGATGGCGATGGGCGGGATGCACTCGATGCCGTAGTGCTCCAGGATCGGCGCGTACTCCTCGTAGGGGATGTACGCCCTCCCGGCGCAGTCCAGGACGTTGCCGTCGCCCCATTCGAACCTCGCTTCGCGGTCCTCCGAGATGAAGTCGAAGACGAACCACCTGTTCCACACCTCGGGGACGTAGGATTTGACGGTGTGCGGCACCATCCACTCGCCGTACAGGCGGATCCCGGGGAAGTCCTTCAGGAGCCTGACGATGCCCTCGTTCGACCTGGCGAACACCGCGAAGGGCTCGGGCGGCAGGATGACCTTGTTGCGGCTCATGGTGCAGACCTCCCCGTCCTCCGTGTAGGCGCACATGTTGGATCCGTCCATTTTCGGGAACACATGGCATACGCCGTCGAGGAGTCCGACCTCCTCGTCTGCATCGATGCGTTCCACGTGCTGGTATCTTATGAACACTCTTCTCACTCCTCGACCGTTTGGTCGCGAACGGTGATGTTCGATATCTAGTATATAAGGAGATATGCCGAAAACGTGGATTTTGGTCAAAAAACGGGCAAAACGGGCTCAAAATGTAACTACAAACACCCCTTCCGGCGCTTCGCGGAGCCGGGATCTGCGGCAATCTTGATATACAGAGAACCGTAGAAAGGGCCATGACACATCTCGTCCGCGTCACCAGGGGGAAGTACCAGTACTTCTACGAGTCCAACAGCGTCCGCGTCGAGGGGAAGCGGAATCCCGTCTCGCAGAGGATCTACGTCGGCAGGCTGGACCTGGAGACGAGGGAGTTCAAGCCCAAGAGCTACATGGCACACGGGGAGGCGGACCTGGACAGCTCCGCCTTCAAGAACAGGGCCCTGCCGAAGGTCCCCCGCTGCCATCTGGCGATGAGCAGGATCGAGGTGTGATGCAGGCGTTCTTTTTCATCTGTTCAGGATGGATAGGAAGCTATGCTTTTACAAATCGAAATAATTCGTGTTTTGTCAAAGCAGCGCTCTATGCGCAAAGCCCGTCGGAAGCCGGGAACAAGAAGATGGCAGGGGCGGCCGAGGACGACCGCTCCCGCCGGATGATGTGAAAAACGCCGCGCCGAAGCTCACTGCTTCTTGAGCGGGTCCAGGGTGATCCCGGTCTGCCCCTGGTAGTTCCCGCTGCGCTGGGCGTAGTCCTTTATGGTCTCGGAGTTCAGCGTCTCGAACACCATCTGGCAGAACCTCTCCCCTATCGGGATCTCCACGGGGTCGTCGGTGGCGTTGTACGCCCCGAGGGTCAGGGTGCCCTCGAACCCGGCGTCGATCTTCCCGAACGCGCCGATGACCCCCTTCCTTATCCAGGTGGTCCTCAGCCAGAGCTGTGCGCAGATGTCGGAGGCCATGCGGACCCTCTCGACGGTGGACACGTAGAACATGGTCCTCGGAGGGATGGTGACCGTTCCTTCCTTCTTGATCTCGGGGTCCCCGCGGACGGATATCTCGGCGATGCGGAGGTCGTAGCCGTTGGGCGTCAGCCCTCTCTCGCTGTAGTCGCTGATCCCGATGTAGCCTGTCATCATGCTCTCGACGATGTCCCTGTCAGATAGGATTCCCATGGGGACTGGATGAGCGCATGTATATTTTATCAGTGCGGGGATTCGGAGGGCATGATAATCCCGTGCCCGATCAGAGAAGGAGATTCGCTCGGGGTCACGGCACCGTCCTTCGGCGTCGACGATCCTCTGGATGCAAAGCGCTTCGCGTCCGCCCGCTCCAAGCTGGAGGCCCGCGGGTACCGCATCATCGAGACCCCCGACGTCTACACCTGCGACGAGACCGGGCGCAGCGCTCCGGCGCAGCAGAGGGCGGATGAGCTCATCTCCCTCATAGACGATCCGGAGGTCTCCTGCATCTTCTCTGCCAAGGGAGGGGACTACCAGTTCGAGATGCTCCCTCTGATGGACTGGGACGCCTACGAGGCGGATCCGAAATGGTTCCAGGGGTACTCGGACAACACGACCCTGGCGTTCGTCATGACCGCGGAGCACGACATCGCCACCGTGTACTGCGGGAACTTCGGGGATTTCGGCATGGACGATTGGCACAGGTCGATCTCCGAGAACCTGGAGGTCCTGGAGGGCCGCAGGACGGAGCAGGAGTCGTTCCCATTCCACGCCAGGGATTTCGTGGACAGGGTCACGGGCCTGGAGTCCTTCGGTGACGACGAGCCCACAGTGTGGGGGTCGTCATGCGGGGATGCCGCGTTCGGAGGGAGGCTCATCGGAGGCTGCATGGACGTCCTGGAGTGGTTCCACCGCAAGGGCACCGCGGACCCGACGGGGTTCGTCGAGCGCTACGGCAGCGAGGGGATCGTGTGGTACATGGAGACCTACGACATGGACGCCGGGAGGATCTCCGCGATGCTGAGAGGAATGGAATCCGACGGATGGTTCGAGGACTGCACCGGGTTCGTGTTCGGGAGGCCGCTGTTCTACAGCGGCGAGAAGCCCTACAGGGAGCTGGTGGAATCGGAGCTCGCTCACTTGGATGTTCCTGTGATCACCGATGCCGATGTGGGCCACAAGGCTCCCAGGATGACGTTCGTGAACGGTGCGAAGGCGCAGTTCGACATCCGCGACGGGGGATGCGTCCTGAAGTACAGCGGCCTGAACTGACCGTTGTTCTCCGATCGCGAACGGATGTTCCGGAGATCGCAACGGGAACGCGAAGGAGTCCCCCACGAGATTGATTTTGGAGAATGAAGTGGTGCAAGGGACGAGATTTGAACTCGCGGACCACTAAGGACAAGGCCCTCAACCTTGCGTCGTTGGCCATGCTTGACTACCCTTGCAGTAAGCCATGCAATAAAGATGTTATTTATAAGGATTTGGTTTACATAAATAAGACCAGAACATCAGTCCAGACGTTCCGGAGATGAAAGATGAGGGCAGGGCCGGAGCCCCGCCCTCGGGATCACTGCTTCCAGTACTCCCTTCCGGCGCGTCCCATGGCCAGCACGTTCTCGTCGGGGCTGGAGATGGGGGTCTCGCATCCGGGCGCGAGGATGAACCCTCCGTCCTGTCCGGCGGCGTCTATGAGCCTGTAGGACTCCTTGGTGATCATCTCGGGCGTCCCGCTCATGAGAAGGGACACGGGGTCCAGGTTGCCCATCAGGGCCAGGTCCTTGCCTGCCGCCTCTTTCGCCTTCACGATGTCCACGGCGTGGTCGAAGCTCAGGCAGTCGGCTCCTGTGGCCTTCACGTGCTTGATCGTCCCCAGGGTGTTCCCGCAGATGTGCACGAAGGTGGGCGCATCGCTCATCGCCTTCACATCGTCCACGACCTTCTTCAGGTGGGCCTCGGAGAACTCCACGAACATGTCGGGGGAGATAAGGTCCCCGGAGGATGTGGGGTCGGCCATCCACATGACGGTGGCCCCCGCATCGATCATGCGCCTCTGCATGGCGGACACAAGGTCCGTGACCTTGGTGACGAGCTTCTTGACCATGTCCGGGTCGAACATTGTGGCGAACATCATGTCCTCCGTGCCCATGCAGTATCCGGCGGTGGTGATCGGTCCCCAGGAGAGCCCGCAGATGTGCAGGTCCTCCGGGATGATCCTGGCGGTCTCCTCAAGGGCCTCCACCATGACCTTGGTGAACTTGGGGCAGGTGGACGCCTCGTAGGGGTCGAAGAGGGCCAGGTCGTCGATGTCCTCGGCTTTCTCGACGAGATGCCCGGGGATCATGCCGTAGTCGTCCTCGGGGTACCTGACGTCCATGCCCAGGTCTGTGAAAGGCACCTGGGAGTCCAGGATGGGCTTGACGAAGTCGGACTCGGTCTTCAGTGCGTAGTCGACGGCGACCTTGGCGGACACCTGCGGGTTCCATCTGGCCTCGTCGACCTTGTACCCGGCGCTGCGTGCCGCGGTTACGAGGGCGAAGTTGTTGACGGGGGTCCTGTCCGTGCTTTCGAATCTCAATGCTGCTTCGACGCAGTCTCTGTGTCCGGCATCCTTCATCAGAACACTTCCAATATGGAAGGTCATCCTGATATGATTAGAATAATGTTCGCCCGTTCAGAGGCGGGATGCGACGATGTCGGTGAACTCGTGCGCCGTGAGGGTGCCGCCGAGGTCCTTGGTGAGGTCGCCGGACCCGTAGGCCTGGCATATGGCGGACACGATGGAATCCGCTTCCTTGGCCATGCCCTTGTTCCTGAGGGCGAGCGACGCCGCGAGTATGGTCGACGTGGGGTTCAGGCTCTCCTCGGTGACGCCTTCATAGGTCTTGGCGAGCCCCGGGACGACGAGGGCGGTGGAATCGCCCATGTAGCCGATCGGGAAAAGGTGGTTCCCTCCGCACAGGCCGGCGAGGATCGCCGCCGCGACGTGCATGTAGAGGTCGGCGCAGACGACGTACTGGTACTCGGACGGGTCCCTGACGACCCTGGACGCCCACTCCTGTATGTTGCTGTGGTGCAGCTCGTAGTCTTCCGACCCGAACACCACGTCGAAGGTCTCGGAGAACATCCCGCTGGAATCGGGGAACAGGTCGTCGCGCGTGACGCAGTCGACCCTCCTGCACCCGCTCTGCTCCAGGAAGGACAGGGCGCGGGACATCATCCGCACGTACTGGGAGGAGCTGACGAACTTGCTGAGGGTCACTACGCCGTCGATGTCGCGGACCTCCGAGACATCGAAGGCCCTGGAGGTGTTGCACCCCCAGAGGAAGGACGACACCTTCGCGGCGCCTTCCCTGCCGCGCAGAGACACGAACGGCCTGGCGACGGCGTACAGGTCCAGGTGCTTCCTCATGCTGTCCAAGAGGTCCAGGGGCTTGCCGTAGGCGTCTTTGTAGATCTTCAAAGGGCCGCAGACGGTGCTGCCGCATTCCTGCATGAGCTCGACGGTGTCGGACGGCAGGTGCTCGCCCGTGCGCTCGTAGGCATCGAAGCCTATGTCGCCGCGGACGACCTCCATCTGGCCGGCGGCGACCGTGATCACCTGCTCGGCGCAGTCCATGAGCGTCGGCCCGACCCCGTCTCCGGGGAGCAGCAGCACCTTCTGCATTCAGAGCAGCCTCTCTGCAAGGCCGGCGTAGATCAGGGGGAGGGAGATGGTGGCGTCGCCTTCGACGGTCATCTTCTTCGCGTCCTCCTTGACCTTGCCCCAGGAGACCGCCTCTCTGATGCGGGCTCCGGACAGGGACCCGTCGTACTCCTCGGCGGTGGTCAGGTAGATGCAGTAGTCGAGCCCTCCGCGGAACTGGTTCCACCAGATGACGTGGTGCTTGGAGATCCCTCCGCCGATGATGATGGCGCCGGTGTACTCCGCGTCGTTGGTCATCTCGGAGAGCATCTGCTCGTCTCCGAACAGGTCGATCCTGAGCTTCCTGTGCATCTGGTAGTACATCCAGAGCTGGCATCCGAAGGAGCCGTCGGTGATCCCGGGGACGACGATGGGGACGTTGTGCTTGTGGCACTGGTAGAGGAGGGAGTCCTCGTCTTTGAGCCTGGAGCCGACCTGGTCGATGATCTCGTGGGTGGTCATGGACTGGGTCTCGGCGAAGATCTCGTCGAACATGGGCAGGAGGTTGTCCTCCAGGACCTCTCCGTAGCAGGAGTCGGGGACCAGGACGTTCCCGAGCCTGCTGATCTCGTACTCGTCCCTGAGCTTGGCGTCGTCCATCATGAAGTCGCCCTTGTAGTAGTGGGCGAAGGACCTGGACAGGTCGTGGTCGAGGGTTCCGCAGGTGGTGATGATGAGGTCGATCATGCCGTTCCTGACGAGGTCGACGATCACACCGCGGGTCCCGGTAGCCATGATGCATGCGGGGAACGAGAGGATCCTGAGGCAGCCCTCCTTCTTGACCATGGCCTCGGCGATGTCGGTGGCATCGGCGAGCTTCTGGGCGGTGAATCCGCCCGCGCGCCCCATGGCCCTGAGCATCTGGTCGACGGTCATTCCTTTGGTCACTTTGATATCCTCAACGGGTATGAGTTCGAGTTTTCCTGACATGATAGTCACTGCCGCCTGCTAGTTGCCGGTTGTTTATAACAGTAGTGATGCCCTCCCCTGTGCGCTCCCGCCCCTTCTCTTATTATAAGGCGGGCACGGCTCATGGTTTATATAGGAGTTGGATATAGTCGGTCATATTCGAGAGGACCCACCATGTACATGCTGACCGAAGTCGAGAAGGTTGTATGCATTCCGCCCAAGGATCTGAAGGATGACATAGACAGCGTCATCGACAAGCTCACCTGGGACACCTACGAGGGTCGCCTTGGCGAGGACAAGAACTTCACCGTCCTGATCAAGAACGTCAGGACCGTCGGGCCCGGGCGCATCGTCCACGGCGACGGATCCGTCTACCAGACCGTGAAGTACGACCAGGTCGTCTTCAAGCCCAGGGACGGGGAGATCGTCGAGGGAGTCGTAGTGGAGGTCCTCAAGTTCGGAGCCTTCGTCAGGTTCGGTCCCCTGGACGGCCTGCTCCACATCAGCCAGGCCATGGACGACCGCGTCGACATCGACGAGGCCAACCAGAGGCTGGTCGGGAAGGAGTCCGGAAGGTACCTCGCCGTCGGAGACGTCGTCAGGGCGAGGGTCGTCAGCGTGGACCTCAACGAGAAGAACCCGCAGGAGAGCAAGATCGGACTGACCATGCGCCAGCCCGGCCTCGGCAAGCTCCAGTGGATCGAGGAGGACAACCAGAAGAAGTCCAAGGGAGGCGACGAGTGATGGCAGGCCCCGTGTACAAAGCGTGCAAGGAGTGCAGCTTCATCTCGGAGGACGACGTGTGCCCCCGCTGCGGCGGACAGACCTCCAAGGACTGGCAGGGCTTCCTCGCAGTGGCAGATTTCGAGAAGTCCGAGATCGCCAAGAAGATGGGGATATCCGCCAACGGCAGGTACGCCCTGAAGGTCCGCAAGTGAGGGGCCTTTGAGAATGTTCGACAAGGACCTCGTCCTCCCGGAATCCGCCAGAAGCTCTTTCAAGGAGCCCGTCGGCAGGGAGATGGACGAGTCCGAGATCGACGATAACGCTCAAACCTGTTTCATAACCGTCGGGGACGTGGTATCCCTGACATTCAGAAGGCACGGCGTGAGGCCGCTGCTGTCCATCTACGACGGTAGCACGGAGCGCAGGGAGATGACGGACTTCGCCAAGCTCGTGGAGGGCGAGGAGAAGGAGGTCGTCTCGAACCCGGCAGGATGGATAACCGCCCAGATGGCGGATGCCGTCCGCAGGGGCATCGAAGGGGAGACCGGCCTGATCAGGGTCGAGGGAGAGGAGGACCTGGCGCTTTTGCCTTGCATGGTCTTCGCTCCCGAAGGCGCTGTGATCGTCTACGGGATGCCCGGAAGGTGCATGATGGCAGTCACCACGGACGGAGCTATCAGGAAGAGGGCCACCGAGCTGGTGGCGCTAATGGAGGAATCGGAATGAAGATAGAGATTAAAGAGCAGAGGGAGAACCCCCTCCAGAAAAGGGTCGAGGTCCACTTCACCATCGACCACAGCGGCGAGTCCACCCCCGGCAGGAATGCAGTTGCCGAGGAGATCGCCAAGATGACCAAATCCAAGAGGAACTGCGTCGTCGTCGACAGCATCGAGTCCGTCTTCGGAAGGGGCGTCTCCGTCGGATACGCCAAGGTCTACGACAACATGGAAGCCGCCCTCGAGTTCGACAGGGCGTACCTGCTCAAGAGGAACGGCATCGAGGCCCCCAAGCCCGAGGCCCCCGCTGAGGAAGCTCAGGAGTGATTCTGATGGCAAAGGCAGCAGCACCCAAGAAAGCAGTCAGCAAGAAGGACGCATACCAGGTCGAGGGAGACAAGGTCGTCAGGACCAAGCCCGTCTGCCCCAAGTGCGGCCCCGGCGTGTTCATGGCCACCCACAAGGACCGTGTGTCCTGCGGCCACTGCGGATACACCGAGTTCAAGCAGAACTGAGAAGATAATCTTCAATCCGCCTCCACCCTCTCACCAGGAGGCTCAGGATCCGGCCGGGGCATCCCGCCCCGGCTTCTATTTCTTCTCATAAACCTCTAACAGATTTCTGAATGGGCTCGTAGTATAGCTTGGATAGCATGGGGGCCTCCGGAGCCTCAGACTCGGGTTCGAATCCCGACGGGCCCGCTTGCAATAACATCATCCGGACTGTGCCCGATCTGTCTTATCGACCGGGCATCTCCTCATCCAGTCCGATCCTGCTGAGACCTTACCACAAATCTCTCTGCCGAAATACCACAAATATCTATGTTGAAATACCACAAATGTCTTCATCACATCGTGAATGGGTCGATAGAGTACAGAAAGCGTATTGCAGATACGGTTCTTGAAAGAAAAATGAAGGTTTTCGGTGCAGTTCTGATTGTAGGTCCTAAGAACTGTGGCAAGACAACGACTGCAAAGGAGCATTGCAAAAGCTTTGTTGAATTTCAAGATGAAGACCTGAGGCGTGGTTATCTTGTCATAGCGTCTACAATGCCTTCTAAATTATTGGAAGGAGACAAGCCCCGTCTGTTCGATGAATGGCAGGATGCTCCTGAAATCTGGGGCGCAGTACGTAAATCCGTGGACGATTCACAAAGAAAAGGGCAGTATATCCTTACAGGTTCCACCACTGGCAATGCAGACGTTCCACATACGGGCACTGCGAGGATTTCTAGAATGAAGATGTTCCCCATGAGCTTGTTCGAGAGTGGTGAATCCAATGGAACAGTATCATTGAAAGATCTATTTGATCAGCCAGATAAGTTCGAAGCATGTCATTCCGACCTGGATTTAAACGGAATCATCAAAGCAATCTGTCGCGGAGGCTGGCCATCAGCGTTGGGAGAATCTGATATCGAGTATTCCTCTCT
>CAVHQB010000013.1:0-5992 GCA_963637895.1 Lachnospiraceae bacterium | reverse complement strand
TTCCTCTCTTGTAGCCAAAGATATATTCGAACAGATTTGCGAGGTGGATGCATCAAAAGTAGACGGAATCTCACGCAATCCTTCTGTTATCAGAAATCTATTGAGATCATACTCTCGCAACATATGCCAAACAACTGAGAACAAGACGATCATGTCAGATATCAGGTCGAATGTCAATCTCTCTGAATCTACATATTACGATTATGTGCATGCATTGGAGAAATTATTCATAATATCTGATGTGGAGGCATGGCGTCCTGCCATACGTTCTAAAACCGCCATCCGTTCAACAAAAAAGAAGAACCTGATCGATCCTTCGATCGCAGTTGCAGCACTAGGAGTAGGGCCTGGTTATTTCAACACTGATTTTATCACATTGGGGTTCCTCTTCGAGTCCTTGGTCATTAGGGATCTATCGATATATTCTTCTTCACTAGGTGGGAGAGTATCGTATTATCGTGATCGTTATGGGCTGGAGGCGGATGCTGTATTGCATCTTTCTGATGGGAGATATGCTCTGTGCGAAGTTAAGCTAGGACAGAAAGGTGTTGATGATGGTGCAAAGCATCTGTTGAAGATCGAGTCATTAGTGCGGGATTATAACGTTACGGCTGAGATTCCGATGAAGCTTCCAGATTTGAAGATCGTTATCACGGGCACAGAGTACGGATATCGTCGGGACGATGGGGTCTTCGTCATCCCGTTAGCATGTTTGCGTGATTGACTGTAGTCTCTATGATCCAACGTCACCGTCACCAATGACCGCAAATGAGCATTTGTAGCCATCAGATATGGCATGTCTGGGTCTTGATGGATGGAACCATGAACCTAGCAATATTATACATTCAAGGCATTAGAGATTCGGTAAGATGAAAGGACGTATTTCACCGAGGGTCGAGCTCGCCGGTCTGCCGAAGACCGTGCATGGAGGCCAGGCTTGGAAGCTCGAGGGCATCGAGGACTACAGCCACAACCTCAATCCGTTCGGTCCTCCGGAGGAGCTCGGAGAGATCGTCGCATCGGCGATCTCCGATGTCGGCCACTATCCCGATGATTCGAGCTCGGAGCTCAAAGAGGTCATTTCCAAGGCGTTCAACATCGATGCGGACTGCATAACCATCGGTGCAGGATCGTCTGACATCATCCGCAACGTCCCCAACACTTTCTATTCCAAGGGCGACAAGGTCATCATCCCCCGCCCGTCCTTCGCAGAGTACACACAGCAATGCAAGATCGTCGGAGCCGCCATCTCCAACCATGTGCTCAGGCCCGAGGACGATTTCAGGATAGACGCCGACAGGCTTCTGGAAGAGGCCGAAGGCGCCAAGGCCGTGTACATCTGCAACCCCAACAATCCCACCGGCAGGGTCGAGCCCCGCGAGAAGATATGCGCCATCGCCAGGGCATTGGAGGAGAGGGGCACGCTGCTGTTCCTCGACGAGACCCTTCTGGAGCTGGTCCCCGGCTACACGGACATAACGATGTCCGGCATGGTCGGTCGCTTCTCCAACCTGATCGTCGCCTCTTCCCTGACCAAGTCCTTCGCGATCCCGGGCATAAGGATCGGCTTCGGCATGTCCAACCCCGACCTGATCTCCGAGATGGAGAAGACCCGCATGACATGGAACGTGGGGCAGATCGAGCAGACCGTCGCCACCGTCCTGCTGAGGGACAAGATGGACTACGTTGACCATGCGGCGGCCGTCATGGGCGAGGAGTCGGAGATCATGAACGCCTCCCTGAAGGAGGTCGGGTTCCCCGCAGGCCCCGTCTCGGACTCGTTCTTCTATTTCAACTCGGTCGAATCCCTCGGGTTCGACGGCGCCGACTTCGTCAAGCGCATGCTCAGGCACGGCATAATGGTGAGGGACTGCGCCTCATTCGGCGAGGATTACAAGAGCTATGTCAGGTACAGCGTGAAGGACCGCGAGAGGAACTGCAGGTTCATCGCGGCCGTGGACACCGTCCTGAACGGGTGATCAGATGATCCTCTGGCTGGACGCCATACTGGTTGTGTTGGCGGCCCTGGCCATCGACCGCTTCATCGGAGAGGTCCCCAACTCCGTACATCCGCTAAGGTGGATGGGGAACATCCTGGCGGCCATCGACCGCCATGTGGAGTCCAGGGGGTCCAACAAGGCCATCGTCATCGGGTTTCTGTCCTACCTCTTCGTGTTCCTGCTGTTCGCAGGCGTGGGCCTGTGCATAACGTCTTTCCTGAGATACGCCGTGGGCGCATGGATCGGGGAGACCGCAGGCACCGTCGCGTGGATCCTCTCCACCGCCCTGATGTTCAAGATAAGCTTCGCGGTGTTCTCCTTCAGGAAGCACTGCGACCCCATATGCGCCGACCTGGACGCGGGAGACACGGAGTCCGCCGCGGCCAAGGTCCAGATGATCGTCAGCCGCAACACCAAGGGCATGGATGCCGAGCACATCGCATCGTCATGCTGCGAGACCGTCACCGAGAACCTGGTCGATAGCGTATGCTCGCCTGTCCTGTACTTCTCGATCCTCGGGCTCCCCGGAGCTGTGATGTTCCGCTGCGCCAACCTCATGGACGCCATGTGGGGGTACCTCAACGACAAGTACTCCAAGCTCGGCAGGTTCCCCGCGCGCTTCGACGACGTGCTCGGGTTCGTCACCTCGAGGGCGTCTCCCGTGTTCATCGCCGTCGCCGGCAAGATGCTCGGCATGGACTGGAGGGCCTCTATCCCCGCCGCAAAGGCAGAGCACGCCAAGACTCCCAGCCCTAACAGCGGATGGTCCATGACCGCCGCGGCAGCGGTGCTGGGGATAAGCATGGAGAAGAAGGGCGTCTACGTCATGGGAACAGGCCCCATGCCCACCACCGTCGACGTGAAGAGGTGCTGCAGGCTCATCGAGCTGACATCCATCATCTTCATCCTGACCGTGGGGATAATCCTCTACGGGACCATAGGGATAAACGTCCAGCTGTTCGTGGAGGACAGCCTGTTCGGATTCTGGGGGACGATCCTGTGAGGTTCCTGAAGGAGACAGCCGTCGTCCAAGTGGACGGATGGGATGTCGGGTATGCTGTGTTCGAGGAGAGGATGGAGGTGCTCAGCAGCGCCGTGCTCAACGGAGGGGACTCCCTGGCCAGCGCCATGTTCATAATGCAGGTCCCGAAGGACTACTGCTGCGACGATCCGATGAAGGACGTCCTGCGCGTAAGGGACGAGCTGGGGCTCCCCGAGGACGCCGTGGGCATGATGACCGCCGCCGAAGTGGCCCGTGTGTTCAACGCATCGTCCGGGGAGTACAACGGGACGGAAGCTGTTGCCATCGCCACCGCAGGCCTCAGCAACCACGTCGTGGCCGGAGAGGTCCTGGAGAACTATCCCGAGAGGAGGATCGTGTCCGATGCCAGGGCCGCCCGCATCGCGGGGACCATCAACATCGCCGTGTTCTCTCCTTTCCCTCTGACCATGACCGGCAAGGTGAACCTCATGATCCCGTTGGTGGAGGCTAAGTCCGCCGCAATGGCCGACCGCGGTTACAGGGAGACGGGCACGACATCGGATTCCATGGCCGTGCTCTGCCCCATCGGGCCGGACAGGATCGATTACACCGGAACAGGCTCGGACATAGGCATCGCAGCCGCCAGGGCCGTCCGCTCCGCTGTCGGTTACGCATTGGAGCGCAGGTGCGAGCATCCGGTCATGGAGGAGCCGTTCAGGCTCCTGGAGAACGCCGGATACGGCCTGGGCCGCATGATGGAGATGTCCGGAACGGGCCTCTCCGAGGACGATTTCCGTTCGAAGGTGTCCGAAGCCCTGGCGATGAAAGACGTCAGGGCGATGATAGACATCGCATTGTTCTGCCGCGACAGGGCCGATTCCATGGCCGAAGACGGCGAAACCTCTTTCCGGGACCTGCTGGAGGGGATGTTCTCATCCGTAGCCGGGTCCGAGTTGGATTATGATGATACAATGGAATGCGCCGTCATGGCGCTTCTGGTTCGTGCAGGTGTTACTAGATGAGCGAAGAGGGATGTGTGAAGAAGGGCTCGGCGCTGAAGGCCATGGTGTCCTTCTTCACGATATGGCAGCAGGACATAACTCAGGAGGACATGGACGCCATGGAGAAGGACTTCCATCTGGCGCCCGTCATCGGACTGTTCTTCGGAGCGATCCTCATAGTCATAATGGCGGTGATGACCGCGCTGAACTTCTCCTACGGGTTCGGGTCCTCCATGCTCTACGCGGTGTTCTGTCTGGCGGCCGTGTGGATCGGAAGCAAGTTCATCCATTTCGACGGCCTGACCGACTTCGGCGACGGGATGATCGTGTCCGGCGCCCAGGAGGACCACATCCGCGCGCTCAAGGACACACTCGTGGGAGCAGGAGGGATCGGCGTTGCGCTGACCGTGGTGCTGATCTCGTTCTCCGCCTACTCGTTCGCCGCTCTGTGGCTGATCGTGCTGGCGCCCCTCGTCGAGGTCCTGGTGAAGAACGCCATGGTCGTCGCGGCCGCGTTCGGCAAGCCCGGGAACGGGATGGCCGGGAAGCAGGTGGCCATGACCACCAACGATTCCGCCGTGAAGTCGATCGTTCTGACGTTCGTGCTCGGTGTCGTGCTGGTGTTCGTCACACGGGCCGTCCAGAGCCTGATCCTCGGGCGCTACGGCGAGCACATCTATGTGGGATGGGGCTTCGTGCTGGTGGCGTTCGTCTTCGGACTGGTCGCGTCGATCGTGGTCGGATACCTGATGGCGAGGAAGGCCAATGCCACCTTCGGGATGGTCAACGGGGACATCCTAGGAGCTACCAACGAGATCTGCAGGCCCGTTGCCATGATCGTCATGGCGCTCGTGCTCTGTGTGTGGGGATTCTGATGCAGGCCCTCATCAACGCCGGCGGCAAAGGGACCCGCATGGGGAAGTGCGGGATCGAGAAGCCGATGCACATGGTCGGCGACAGGCCGGTGGTCGCAAGGGTTGTGGAAGCGCTGCAGCATTCCACCCACATCGACAGGATCCTCGTCTCGGTGAGCGACAACACGCCCAACACCGAGGAGTACCTCAAGAGCATCGGGGTCGAGACCATCAGGACCTCCGGGGAGAGCTTCATGGACGACCTGCATCAGGCTTTCGAGTCGATGGACGGGGACTACGTCCTCACATGCCCTTCCGACCTCCCCCTGCTGACCACAGAGGTCGTCAACACGTTCATCGAGTACTTCGTGCCCGGCCTGATGGAATCTGCCATCGCGGTGGTCGATGAGGCCACCGTGCTGAGCACCGGGATAACGCCGTCCTACACGAGGGAATGCAACGGCAGGCAATGGGTCCTGTCGGGCCTGTGCATAATGAACCGCCCGCGCACCCTCGCCGGCGATTACCTTGAAGAATACCTTTTCGAGACCAACTGGGTGGAGCTCTCGGTCAACGTGAACACGCCGAAGGAGCTCGACCTGGCCCGCAGCTATTTCAGGGAATGACCCTCCCCCTCGATCGGGGGAGGGGAAGGCATTTCAGAAGCCCATTATCTCCTTGTAGAGCCTGTGGACCTCGTCCTGGAGGTCGGAGCAGGTTATCTTCCCGGCCGATTCGATGATCGCGCCGACGGAGGCTCCTCCGCATCCGACTCCTTCTTTGATGAAGCCCCACTCGTAGGCCTGCAGGCCCTCGTAGGGGCTCTCGCTGTAGTCCACGTTGACGTAGACTATCGGGATGCCCGACGAGATGCAGTCCATTATCTTCCTCATGCTGGAGTTGGGGTCGTTCATCAGCCATCTGGTGGTCCCCTGGAAGAAGTTGCCCACCAGCTCCGGGTGCAGTGCGACCGCTCCCGCCATGACGGCGGCCAGCTGGGTGCCTCCGCCGACGATCACGGGCACGGACTTGGCCGCGCCGCACAGGATCCCTATGTTCGCGGGGAGCATGGGGTCTCCGACGCACTCGATCGCTTTCAGAGGATCGTCCTTCAGGTCCCCGGGCTTTATGCCGGCGGCCTCCATGGCTTCCGCC
>CAVHQB010000012.1:0-23886 GCA_963637895.1 Lachnospiraceae bacterium | reverse complement strand
TTATCTCCATCTCTCATCACTCGGAACAGGCTTCTTAGCCTAAGTTCCGTAGGCTTTCAATATATAAAAACATGCGTAAAATCCAAATATTATAAACAAAAAAAGCCATTAAGACCTTAAATAGTAGTACGATTTCGGAAATGCAATCGGAACGACCTCGGCGAGGACGGTCGGGCAAGGAGTCCCGGCTGTCGGCAGCAAAATGGCTTCGCACCTCCGGAACATGCGGTTCCGAGGGTGCAGGATCAGAGAAAACAGCAGCGTGAGCTATGGCCCTCAAGCGAGGGTGCCGGAAATTTTGAATTTACGTGATCACGGATTCGTGGATTCGTTGTACCCCAGCCTGCCCTTGGTCCCCTGATGCATTCGCATGCGCCTCTCGATCCATGCTTCGAGATCGTCCGCACGGGACATCAGGAACCCGCGTATGGCCTCGGCACGGCCGTCCTCGCGGTACCGTCTGACGGCATCGAACACCTCGGATGCCCTGCCGATCCCCCTGCGCACCGCATCCATATTGATCCATCCGATGTCGCGGACGAGCTCCATCTGCTTCGGGAAATATTCGCTGAACGGCTTCGCATCCAGGCCCGCTTCGGATACCAGCTTATCGGGATAGCAGTCGCAGCCCATGCTCGTCCCGTTGTCGTACAACGGGGCGAAGCGCTTCCATTCCAGCGTGTCCGCATCACGTATGATGCCGAAGTTGTTGAGATGGCGGTCCGTGTTTCCGATGAGGTAGTCGAACACGATCATCCTGTCAAGGTCGGGAACGATATCGAGGCCGTGATGCGAGCAGCACGCGACGAGATGATTGTACAGAGGCACTCCCGGATCCTGGATCTCCGAACGGACAGCCTGATGGGCAGTCACCAGCTCGTCCATCCCGTCGATCATGTTCCTGCAGACGCTGCAAGGCATCCCTTCGTACTCCATCAGAGAGTACTCCACATGGTCGATCCCCATCGAATCGGCGATCATCGCCGCGGCGGCCTCGTTGTACGGCTCCTGCATGTACGGAGCCTCTCCGGCCTTGATGAGGCAGCGGTCGCCGTCGAGAATCTTCCATCTCTTCACCAGCATGCCGTCGCATGTGCAGTCCGGAGAGATCAGGTCCGGTCCCTCATTCAGGGCGTCTCTCCCGAAGAGCAGATCGCCCATGTCTTCCGAGAAGCCATTGCCGAAGAAGTTCGAGCCGTCCCATGACGCTGAAGACCCCTCCGGCTTCAACCAGTACCTGTCGGTCAGGCTGAGCCCCATGGATCCGGCTGCGAGCTCCGCGGTGCTCCCCATGCCCAGCCTGCGCAGGAGGGGCCTCAGCCCTTCGCGCCCCTCGGGCATGGCCCTGGACGACCACCATTCCTTGAGGCGCCTCGCATCGACTTCTCCCCGCGGAGCGGTCCCCACGGGAAGCAGGCCCGTGCTGCGGACCGATGCGACATCGACTATGAGCCCGGTGGTGTCATCGATCGTCAGAGAGGCCGCCTCCTCGTCGAGATGCATCAGCATGCAGTCCATGCCGCAGGCCACGACGGGAGGAAGATATCACGGTTCCGCTTCGGCTCATACGTGCAGTAGCACGGACAACATTATTAGTATGCATGGGATTCCCGCAGGCATGCACATAGTCCAGCCTGGAATGGAGATTGACGTCCTCAAAGAGAACAACAAGATCGCTCACGAGAACTACCGCCTCATGAAGAGCAAGGGCGTCAAGTCCGTCGACTTCATGGGCTCCATCGGAGCCGGGAAGACCGCCCTCATCATCAAGCTCGCCGAGAAGCTCAGGGCCAAGGGGGTCCGCGTCTGCGCCATCGCGGGAGACGTCACCGGAGTCGACGACTACACCAGGTTCGAGAAGTCCGGACTGGACGCTGTCAACTGCAACACCGGCCACGAGTGCCACCTGGACGCCAACCTCATCAAGAAGACCCTGGCGGACATCAACCTGGACGATTACGACGTCGTGTTCATCGAGAACGTCGGGAACCTGGTCTGCCCCGCCGACTTCCCCCTGGGCACCGACTACAGGGTCGTTGTCGTGTCCACCACCGAGGGAGACGACATGGTCAGGAAGCACCACGACATCTTCATCCACTCCGACGTGGCCATCCTGAACAAGGTGGACATCGCAGATGCGGTGGATGTGGACCCCGAGGTCATCGCCAGGGACTACAACAAGCTCACCGGCGGCATAAAGAACATCTATAAGTGCAGCGTCAAGAAAGAGCAGGGGCTCGACGAGATCCTCGCAGCCCTGAAACTCTGAAGGTGTCAAACATGAAGGTCCTCGCCGTTGGAGGAGGCGGAAGGGAGCACGCGGCCGTGGAGGCGCTGTTCCGCTCCGGTTCCGAGATATACTCTGTTATGAAGAACGCAAATCCCGGGATCATCTCGAGGTCCAAGGACCACCTGCTCTGCGACGAGAAGGACATCGACCGCGTCTGCGCCTATGCCAAGGAGAAGGGCGTGGAGCTGGCCTTCATCGGCCCGGAGGCCCCTCTCGAGGCGGGCATCGTGGATGCCCTGGAAGCCGCCGGGATCAAGTGCGCCGCGCCGACGAAGACGGCCGCTAGGATCGAGACCTCCAAGACGTTCATGAGGGAGCTCGTCCAGAAGCACGGCATCGGCGGGAACCTGGGATTCGCCCACTTCGACAACGCCGAAGATGCCGAAGCGTACCTGAAGACCGTCGACCACGAGATCGTCGTGAAGCCCGTGGGGCTCACCGGCGGGAAGGGTGTCAAGGTCCAGGGAGAGCACCTCCATTCCTTCGAGGACACCATGGAGTACATCCATGAGATCTTCGACAACAACATCGGCGGCGCAGGCGTCATCCTGGAGGAGAAGGCCGTGGGCGAGGAGTTCACCCAGATGGTCTTCGTCGACGGGAAGCATATCGTCCCCCTGCCCCTTGTCCAGGACCACAAGCGCGCCTACGAGGGCGACGTGGGGCCCAACACCGGCGGCATGGGATCGTACACCGATGCAGACCACCTGCTCCCGTTCATCGACGCATCCGAGAGGGAGGCCGCCATGGACATCCTCCAGCAGATCGTCGATGCGATGGCGGAAGAGGGATGCCCCTACCGCGGCACCATGTACGGCCAGTTCATGCTGACCGTCAACGGCCCGAAGATCATCGAGATCAACGCCAGGTTCGGAGACCCCGAGGCCATGAACGTGCTGTCCGTCCTGGAGAGCAGCTTCGAGGACATCTGCCTGAAGATGGCCACCGGCACCCTCGACGGCGATGTGGAGTTCGCCAAGAAGGCCACCGTGTGCAAGTACGTGGTCCCCAGGGGCTACGGCACCAAGTCCGAGGCCGGGCACGAGATCTCCGTCGACGAGGAGGCCGTCCGCAACGCCGGAGCCGTCGTGTACTACGCCAACGTGGACATGAAGGACGGGAAGCTCGTCACCGGGACGTCCAGGTCCCTCGGGATCGTCGGCATCGCCGACACCCTGGAAGAGGCCGAGTCCAACTGCGAGGCCGCCCTGAAGTTCGTCAAGTGCGATGCGATGGCCGTCCGCCACGACATCGGCACCCGTGCGCTGGTCCAGCGCAGGGTCGACCACATGAAGGAACTCCGTTCCGCATGATGCGCCTTGCAGTGAGGTTCGCATACCTGGGCGCCGGGTTCTCCGGCTCCCAGGTCCAGCCCGGCGCCAGGACCGTCGAGGGGGAGATCGTCAGAGCCCTCTCGATGGTCTGCGGGCCTGCGGATTCCCTCGGCCTGAGGATCGCCAGCAGGACCGACAAGGGCGTCAACGCCCTCGGCAACGTGGCCGTCTTCTATTCTGATTATAAAGACCCCCACGAGCTCCTCAGAGCCCTCAATGCCGTCTCCGACGGCGTCTTCTACAACGGGTTCTGCGAAGTCGGCGAGGATTTCAACCCCCGCCATGCATCGTCCCGCGGATACAGGTACATCCTGGACGCCGAGGGACTGGACATCGGCCTCGCCCGCGAATGCGCCGGACTCTTCGTCGGAAGCCATGATTTCGTTCGCTTCTGCCGTCCGGACGGCAAGCCCACGGCGCTGACGATAGACTCCCTCGATGTCTCGGAGTCTGATGGAACGATCGTCCTGACCTACCGCGCCAGGTACTTCCTGTGGAACATGGTCCGCAGGACCGCCGCGGCCATCGAGGCTGTGGCATCCGGCCGCAGGAGCCTCTCCGACGTGGAAGCGGCCCTGAACGGCGAGGACATCGGTTTCGGCGTCGCCAGGGCGGATGCGCTCACGCTGACGGACATCCAATATCCCGGAATGGCCTTCGAGGACCATTCCGACCCTGTTCTGAGAGCGAGGTCTCGCGACGGGCGCTTCTCTGCAGACCTTGTGTCTGCGTTCTACGGATCGTTCTGAGATCCCTGACAATGCCCGTTCCGTAAGGGCAGGTGAGAATTATCCAAAAAAGGGAGGGGAGGGCCCCTCCCGAAAGGTTTTCAGCGCCTTGCCTTGGGCTTGCCGTAGTTCTTGACAGGCTTGCGGTAGACCCAGACCATGATCAGCAGGAGCAGGACGACCAGGACGACCAGCAGGGTGACCAGCCATGTGTAGCTGTTGTCCCCGATGTAGAAGTCATGGACATCTCCGAGGCCCTCGATGCTCACCATGTTCCCGCCATCGGCCGCCTCCAGGTAGAAGGAGTGCTTGCCGTTGCCGGAATCGGTGATCCACTTGTAGGTCACGGTGGTGGACCCGTCCTTTTCCAGGTCCACGGTCTGGTAGCTGTCGTCGATCCTCTTCCCGTCGATGACGAAGTAGACTCCGTATCCGGAAAGGGGCACATCGCTCCCGTTCTCGAGGGTCACGGAGAGGGTGATGGGGTTGACCACGTTGATGCGGTACGAGTCGCTCCTCGTGACCTCCTCGGTCTTGGTGGTCTCCGTTCCATCGTCCCCGGTCTCGGTGTAGGTGACGTTGGCCGTGTACTTCACCTCGAGGGTGCAGTGCCCGGCCGTCTTGGGCGCGGTGATGGTCAGGGTCGTGGCGACCCCGTTGTCCAGGCTGCCGGAGCTGGGGCTGACGCCGCTGCTGACGGTGGTCCCGGAGGAATCCTTCAGGCTGGCGGTGTAGCTGATCTCCATGCTCAGGTTCTGCTTGTCGTTGAAGTCGGTGTTGCTGTAGACGATCTTGTAATCGGCCGTGTCGCTGGTACCGACGACTGTCTTCTCTCCGGTGATATCGCTGTAGTCCGCGTCGGAGACGTCTGCTCCGACGAGGCATACGGCGGCCATCGCCAGGATGGCGAAGGCCATCATTCCTGCTTTCAGCTTCTGCGTGAGAACACCCCCCTCTTGCTGGCGAGCCAGGCAACGGCGACGATCAGCAGTATGATGACCGCCACCAGGAACCAGACTCCTCCGGGCACTCCGGACCTCTTGTTGTAGATGTCGGTACCGGATGCGCTCATGTCTCCTGTGGAGACCTTGGCCGTCTGAGGCTCGATGGACATCGAGCTGGACGAGCCGTCGACGTCGACGCTCACATTGACCGTCGGCACGGATGCGGAAGCGCCCTTGTCGGCGTTCAGGAGCATGACCTTCACGTAGAGCACGGTGGTCTGCAGCCCGTAGACCGTGAAGGTCTCTCCGGGAGCAAGGACGTTGGCTCCGTCCTCGTCGACGATGGTCACTGCCCAGGACGAGTCCGGACCGGTCACGGTGATGGACACGTCGTGCGAGTAGACGTTCTTGTTGTCGAAGGTGATGGCGTACAGGTACTGGTACGCGGAGACCTTGTCGTTGAACTTGCTTCCGGTCTGGCCCATCTTGTAGATGCCCATGTCGGAGGATCCTGTCCTGTCGTCTCCGATGGTGATGTCCACCGTCTCGGTCTGCTTGCCGTTGATGTCGGCGACAGTGACGGAGAATCCGTCGGATCCGGGAGCGTAGCGGTGCTGGTCGTAGATGACGTCAATCGTCACGGTTCCGGTGGACTTCGCGGCCACAGCGAGGCTGTAGTCCTTGACGAAGCTCAGAGCGGAGCCTGCGGTGAACACATAGGTCATCGCGCCCTCGGTGAGGTTGCTGACGCTAACGGTGAAGGACCCGGTTCCGTTGGAGAAGGACGCGGACACGATGCTCGCGTTGAACTGCTCCTCGTCGTCCTCGTCATCGTCGTCCCATCCGTCGGAATCGGTGACGACGGAGATGTTGCGGACGACTCCGTCCCTCAGGTCGCTGATGGTGCCGGTGGCGCTGTAGTAGACAGTCTCGCTGTCGACCGTGGCGGTGACCTTGGCCTCGACGCTGACCGCTCCGGTTCCGGAGGGGAGCTGGAGGGTGTATCCGCCGTTGGAGATGTCGAACTCGTGCTCGACGGTCCTGCCGTTGGCCGTGTAGGTCACGGTGATGGTCCCGTCTGCGACGACTCCCACGTTCCCGACGACCTCGATCTTCTCCTGGGAAGCCGTGACATTAACCGTCTCGGTGGATCCGGCGGAGGAGTCTGTGAGGTCCAGGTATCCGTAGGCGATGGTGTCCTTTCCGTCGACCGTGTTGGTCGAGGTCAGGTAGTACACGTAGCCGACCTGGAAGTAGTACTGGGACTTCGCGGTGTCGTAGTGGTAGCTGCCGTCCTCGGTGGTGACGGTCAGCTTGTCGGAATCGGCCTTGGTGATGGCGACGATGGCGACATCCTGGACATCGTCCTCGTCCAGTCCGGTGAAGGAGGTCTGGCCGGGGTAGATGTAGGCGGTGCCGCTGTAGTAGTGCCCGGTGGAACCGCTGATGACGACGGTGTACTGGCCGGGGCGGAGCGACTGCGTGGATCCGGCGGTGTACGTGGACTTGACGTCGCTGTCGTCCTTGTAGAACTTCACTTCCATGTCGTAGGGGATGGTGACGCTCACCTGCTTGACGTAGTTCTCCTGGTCCGTCTTCGAGCTGTCGTAGACCGAGATGGTCGTGGTGCTGCTGTTGTTGGACGTTCCGGAGGAGACGGTCTTCTTCAGCGTGGTGCAGTGGAAGTACGCGTTGTCCATGGTTCCGTCCTCGTTGTTGTAGGAGACGGTGGACTCGACGTTGTCAGGGATGTAGAACACGGATGCTCCGCTGGTGTTGCTCATTCCGTACAGGGTGTAGCTCTTCTCGTTGTACGTGAACTTCATGATGGACTTCACGAAGGGCAGGTACGCGTTGGTGGAGCTGGTCCCGGTCTCGTACCTCAGGGTGTACGTGATCTTCCTTCCGTCCACGAGGCTCAGGTCCTTGGTGGCGGTGGAGGCGGTGTATCCCTGCTCGAAGCAGACCTTGTTGCTGCCGTTGTCGGCGTAGATGGTGTAGGATCCGCTGGGGAGGGCGACGGAGTACTTGCCGTCGGAATCGGTGGAGACGAGGAAGACCTCGTTGGTGGAGCTGATGAACCTCACGGTTCCGCTCTTGGCTGTGTCCCCGTCCTTCAGGGTTCCGGAGACGGTGATGTAGGATCCGGACGAGACGGATGCGGAGGACCCGCTGGTGTAGACGCCGTGGTAGACGCTGCTTCCGACGACGCCGTAGATGGTGTACTGGACGGACCCGGTGGCGAGGCCGACGGGCACGTCGAACATCATGGTGCTGCCGGACATGTAGGTCAGGGTGCTGAACTCGCCTGCGTAGACTGCGAGGACGCCGGAGGAGGCTCCGGAGACAGAGACGGTCTGGGCATCGTAGGCGGTGATGGTCGCAGTCCTGTTGCCGGACGAGACATCGGAGACGCTGGTGTACATGGACACCATTCCCTGTCCCATGGACAGGTTGTACTTGCCTGCGACGGCGGTGATGACGGCCTTGCCGTCTTCGACCTCGGCCTGGAACTGAGCGCCGGTCACGGTGTTGGTGGCCACGACGATGGCGCCGTCCTCGACGGAGTTGCCGTACTTGTCGTTGACCGTGGCCGTGATGGTCTTGGTCGTGGGCGTGATGACGAACCCGGTGGTGCTGCCGGAGGCGAATGTCACGGATCCGGTCCCGAGGGAGGTTCCAGTCTCGCTGTAGAGCGTGTAGGTGTACGTTCCGGGGAGCACGGAGGACTGGGAGATCGTTCCGTCGGTCACCTGGACGGTGATGGTCTTGGAAGCTCCCTGGAGGGATGCGCTTCCGACGAGGTCGAGCCTCATCTTCTCGGCGGAATAGACGTCGTCTCCGACCTTGACGGCTCCGGACACGTCGACTGTCTCGATCTGGATGTCCTGGGGGACGGCCCCGGACTTGTAGCTCTGGAGGTCCACTCCGCCCACGCTGACGGTGAGGGTGTAGTCTCCGGAGGGGACGAAGGCGCTGTAGGCGCCGTTGATGGTCTTCGCCTGGGAGTACAGGACGTACTTCCCGTAGGTCTCGTCGTAGCTGTAGACGGAGACGGTGGCTCCGTCGACTGTCTTGGAGTCGGCGGTGACTGTTCCGGTGATGGAGGACTGGGAGACGCCCACGTACTCGAGGACGACGATCGAGGACAGGTAGTTGATGATACCGCCGTCGGTCTTCTGCTTGGCGATGGCCTCGTATCCGTCCATGTACACCCAGCCGTCGCTGGACACGGTGGCGGCGGAGTCGGCGTTGTACCTGACCTGCCAGAATCCGACAGAGTATCCTGCGAGCCCGTATCCGGGGACGGCCATCGCGGAGGACTTGGATCCGTCGCTGGAGGCCAGGGCGACAAGGTAGCTGTAGGAGCTGGAGTAGCCGGCCTCGCTGGCGGAGGGCCCGATCATGGCCTTCCAGAGGAAGGTCTCGTAGATGGCGTCGGTGTAGGTGGTGTATCCGTAGTAGGTGTTGTAGGAGAAGAACTGGCTGGCGGCCCCGTAGCTGTCCGTCTTGTAGTCTGCGAAGTAAGCGAGGGTGGAGAAGTAGTCTCCGTCGTTGTACTGCAGGGGCAGGAGGGATCCGTCGACCATGTAGTATCCGACCTTGTCTCCGGAAGCGGAGCAGACGGACTCGTAGGCCTTCATGATGTCCGCGGTGGACATGGAGGAGGTCATGGCCTCGATGGATGCGAGGTACACGGCGTTCTCGTCGGTGATGTCGGACCTGATCTTCCCGTAGGTGGAGGGGTCCGCATCGATGGCCGCGGTGGCGGTCGAGGGGTCCTTGACGTAGGAGGAGATCTTGCTGTAGACATCGGAGTGGCCGTTGAACGCGGACGCGAAGTCGTCGACGTTGTGGGCCAGGATTATGCGCATCATGGATGCCGCGGTGGTGCCTGCGGCTCCCTTCGCGAGGAGCATCTGGGCGACTGCGGTGGAACCGCCGCCGATGGTGTCGGTGACGCTGTCGAAGCCGCCGTGGTTGACGGCATCGTAGGAGTAGTCGATCCAGGATGCGATGGCGCCGTTCTTGTCGAGGTCGGCGTAGTGGTCCCACACCTTCTCTGCGGAGTACGAGTCTCCGGTCTTGATGGTGTAGCTGGTGTTGCCGCTGAAATAGTAGTCTGCGTCGGAGTTGGTGGAGATCCCCGCATCGACGGCGAACGAGACGTTCGGGGCGACGATGAGGAAGACGGTCGCAAGGACGGACACGAAGGGCAGGGGCTTGATCATCTTCCTGAAGAACCCGGGGAATCCGGCGGTCCTCATGGAGGTCCACCATGCCCTGAGGTCGGCCGCCTGAATGACGCGGACGAGGACGACGGCGGATCCGACAGCGAAGACGGAGCCGACGACGGCCGCGTTGGCGCTGGTGGTCCAGACCGCGAAGAACATCACGAACATCCAGACAGTGATGAACAGCTGGGTGGCGGAGTGGTCCTTCCTCAGGTAGACGTATGCGCTGTAGATGGCGAAGCAGATCGGGAGCCACATGGTGAGCCAACCGTAGTACGAGGACACGTTGGACATGGACACATGGCTGCTGGCCAGGCTCTTCATGATGGAGCTGGAGTAGATGCTGTTGCCGAAGATGAAGTCATTGAACGTGCCGGAGGCCGCGATGGCCATGACGGCGCAGATGACGACGAAGACGACGACCAGAGCGGGGATCGTGACGACCCACGGCTTGGCACGGAGCGCCAGGAAGGCGAATGAGAGCACGAGGGAGACCACTGCTATGAGGAAGGGTCCGGAGAAGACCGCGTCCCAGAGTCCCGCGGGGATGTAGTAGACCGCGGAGACGATGGCTCCGAGTGCGATTACGATTGCGTATCCGAGGAGGACATCGGTGAAGTCCCTTCCCCTGAAGCGGTCGACGACGATCTGGAGGACCATGGCGACGACCAGGAGCACGACGACGAAGCGGAATCCGTTCCACGTGAGCGCGGACAGGAGCAGGAAGATGCCTGCGATGACCGCGTTGGCCAGGATGCTCTTCCTGGAGGGCTCTGCGGCGTCGGCGGCCTTGACCATCTTCACGACGAAGAGGGACATGAAGGCGAGCAGGAACGCTGCCAGGCCGTACTCGGTACCGCTGGAGAAGACGGTCGTGCTGATAGGGAGCGCCAGGAAGGCGAACACGAGAGCCGCGATGGCTCCGACCTTCTTGTCGAACATCTCCTTTCCCAGAAGGTAGATGGGGATGCACGTGAGGGCTCCGATTATCGGGTTGAAGGCTGCGACGGATGCGGCGGCTGCCTCGGAGGTGGAGAGTCCGGTAGCGGACAGGACCGAGCCGATTCCGGCGCATATGAAGTCCATGAGAGGCGGATACAGTGCGAGTCCGCCGTTGGGGTAGTTGACGGCAGAGTCCGTCAGGGAGTAGCTGCCGTTCATGATGCTTTCGATTACATGCAGATGATACTGTGCACCCGAGCCGCCGGACAGGGCGAAATTCCCGTCGGCGGAGATACCGTATGCGAACACGGTGCGCAGCGCGAAGGCCACGATCACCGAGAAGCACAGGATGAGCACACACCAGTGGCTTCTCAACCACCCTTTGCCGCTATTTTCGCGGTCGGCTCCCGTCTGCCCGGGAGCGGCTGACTCTTTTCCAAATTTGCGCATTCTAAAAGTCTCCGTCTTTAGAATAGCGGGGGATTATCGAGCTTATATAAATAAAGGTCTAGACCTTGGTCAGAGGAACGCGCGCGTGCACGCGCATATAAGAGGGGAAATGGTTTGGGAACGGCTCAACGGACGTAGCGGGCGTCTTCCGCGAAGGACTCCGCGGCGGCCTTGGGGTCCTTGGCGCCGTATATGGCGCGGCCCACGATAGCGTAGTCGGCCCCTGCCCTGATGGCGTCGGAGGCCTTCCCGCCCTGCGCCCCGACCCCGGGGGACAGGATGAGCTTCTCGCCCGCGATCTTCCTGATGGCGGTGATCCTCTCGGGACGTGTGGCCGGGGCGATGAACCCTGTGACCCCGCACTCCATGCCCATGCGGGCCATCTCCTCCGCGTGGGGTGCGGTGAACAGCCTTCCTCCGGGGTGGCTCATCTCGGTGACGGCGTAGATGTCCGCTCCTCCCGCCGCTTCGACGGCTGCCTTGAGCGAGTCGTCGCCGGGGAACGCGTGCACGATCACGCCGGACGCTCCGCGGGAAATCGCGTTCTCGACGATCAGCTTCACGGTGTTGGGGATGTCCGCGACCTTGAAGTCGCAGATCACGTCGGAGTAACGTGCCAGCTCGGTGATCATCCCGGGCCCTTCGGAGAGGACCAGGGGCCAGTTGATCTTGATGGCATCGACTATTCCGCTGACCGACTCGGCCACTTCCAGGGCCTTCTTGCCATCGGTCTCGTCCAATGCTAGGATGATCCTGCTGCTCTTCTTCATCGGCAATGGGATGCCTGACATTGTTTTTAACCGTATCAGCCCATCAGCCCGCATGCTCAAGAAGATGGAATGCGGGTCGTCCTGCAGCGGCAAGGTCGCCGGCGGATGCAGCCTATGCATAGAAGGGGCGAAGATGGTCCTCTTCGTGACCGGCAGATGCGGGTGGAACTGCTACTACTGCCCCGTGTCGCTGGAGAAGAAAGGCAAGGACGTGGTCTACGCCAACGAGAAGCGCGTCTGCACCGACGAGGAGATCCTCGCCGAAGCGGAGGCCATGGACGCCCTGGGGACGGGGATCACCGGAGGAGACCCTCTGCTCGACATGGACCGCACGCTGCACATGATCGAGCTGCTCAAGGGCAGGTTCGGGAAGGAGCACCACATCCACCTGTACACCGCCACCATCGACCCCGAGAAGGCGAAGCGCCTGCAGGACGCGGGCCTGGACGAGATACGCTTCCATCCAAGGGAGGAGCAGTGGACGAGGATGTCCGAGACCAGGCTTAAGGAGGTCTGCGACGCCCTCACGATCCCCGTCGGAGTGGAAGTGCCAGCACTGCCCGGGAAGGCCTCGGATCTCAACGCCCTGGTGTCCTACTGCAAGGACGTCGGAGTGTCATTCGTGAACCTCAACGAGCTCGAGTTCTCAGAGAGCAACTGGGACATGATGGACGCGTACTGCTACGAGGTCAAGGACGACCTGTCCTCTGCTGTGAGGGGGTCCGCAGAGACCGCCATGGAGGTCCTGAAGGCCAACAAGAGGATGAGGGTCCACTTCTGCTCTTCGTCCTTCAAGGACGGCGTCCAGCTCCGCAGGAGGCTCATCAGGCGCGCATCGCACATCTGCAAGCCCTATCAGCAGGTCACCGAGGACGGGACCATCGTCAGGGGCTACCTGTTCACATCAGACATAGAGGCATCGACCGCTGCGCTGAAAGCGGCCAAGGTCCCCGCCGACCTGATGCACGCGGGCAAGGACCGCATCGAAGTGGCGCCGTGGATCCTCGAGAAGATTGCCCCGTCGCTGGAATGGAAGTGCTGCCTCTCCGAGCAGTACCCCACGGCGGACGGCCTCGAAGTGGAGCGCACGCCTCTGAACTGAATGTCCGGGGCCGGCAGAGAAGATCCTGCCGGACCCGGAAAACCGTTTGCTGAAGATGTTTCCCGACCGTACGAGTTGATCGTAGGGGGTCTCCGATCTGCTTCAATCGACGCTGATGCTCTGGATCTCGTGATGCCTGTTCACGATGTCCCTGGCGATGCGCAGATTCTTGCCGGCCTTGCCGATCGCACGGCCCTTCAGTTTGGGGTCCACGGTGACCGTGGCGTGCGTGATGTTGCCGCGCTGCTCGATAACGACCTTCTGAGGACCGTAGATGTGGAACACGTTCTTGACGAACTGCTCGGGGTCGTCAGAGTACTCGACGACCTGGATGTTCTTCCCGGTCTTCTCTTTCAGCTTGATGACATGCTCGCCTTTCTTTCCGACGGCTATGTTACCCTGACCCTTCTCGACGACGAACACGAGCTTGTCCTCGGTGTCCATGCAGTCGATGGCGTTCGCCTTGGTGATCTGCTCGAAGAGAGCGATGTACCTAAGGGTGTCCTCGGTAAGTACGATATCTGCGGACATGTTCCTCACAGCGTTAAGATGTTGGAGCTACCTTTGTCGATGATCACAAGGGCAGACACAGAGAAGGGTTTTCCGCACAGTGCGCCGAGTTCCATGTTGTTCCCGTCGTACACGTACTTCTTCGCTGTCGAGTCGCGGAGCTCCGCGGAAGGGCAGTTCCTGGCCAGCACGATCATCTGTGCCTTGCCGTCTTTCACTGCCTTCAGTGTCTGGTCCACTCCGAATTCCACCTTTCCGGTGGTGATGGCTGATTTCAATGCCCTGCTGATGTCGATTTTCTCATCGCTCATTCTTTATCCCCCTTTTTGGGTGTGTAAATAAGGTTTACTGCTCCGGTACCAAGGGTGACCGGCTGTCCGACGATGATGTTCTCGGTGACTCCTTCAAGGTGGTCCACCTCGCCCACCATCGCGGCATGCAGAAGGTGCGCGGCGGTGATCTCGAAAGCCGCCCTGGCGAGAACCGAGGACTTCTTTCCGGACACTCCGTGCCTTCCGATAGCTTTGACGTATCCGTCATTGGTCATGAGGTCGGCGACGAGCATGATGTGCCTGACGTCGACGTCCAGACCTGCCTCTCCGAGGGTCATCATGGCCTCGCGGATGATGGAGTTCCTGGCGGCCTCGATACCGAGGACGTCCGCGACCTCCAGGATGCTGTTCGTCATGACGTTCTCAGCATCCACCCCTTCGACCTTCAGGACCTCTTTGAGGTTGCTGCCTTCGGTGATGATCTTCCAAGCCCCGTCGGACTTGGAGAGGATGGCACGCGTGATGTTGTCGATCCCCTTGATCTTGGCGCCTTTGACGGCGTCGTACATCGTCTGCAGCTTCTTGTAAGACGGCTCGTCCGATGAGATCAGGATGTCGTATCCCGATATGCTCGCCAGTCCGCGGACCGCCTTGACCTTGTTCAGTTTCTCGAGCATCTCCTCGATGGTGATGCCCTTGTCCTCCATCTTCCCCGCGATGGGGGAGATGACGAGCCTCATGTTGGTGAGGTCCGTCTCGATGCTCGCCACGTCGATGAGCGAGGTCATCTCGATGTTGGACGCCACGAACTTCGCGATGTTCTCGTCCTGGGCCGCCGTGCCTGTGAGGGGGATCTCCATGGACGGTGTGCTGGGCACACGCCTGGCATCCACGATCTCGATCAGCCTGGGCAGACCCTGGGTGACGTTCACGTTCGCGACTCCCGCGTAGTGGAAGGTACGCATGTTCATCTGCGTACCGGGCTCTCCTATGGAGTGCGCCGCCATGACTCCCGCGGACTCGTTCTGGTCCATCAGGTGGGCGGTGTACTGCCTGCAGGCCTCGGTCAGCAGCTTCTCGCAGGTCTCATCGTCCAGGTCGGCATGCTCGATGCGCTTGGCGATGTCCACCACGATCTTCATGGGGAGCGTGAGGCCGAGCCTCTCCATGATCCCCTTGAGCCTGAGCTCCTGCTCGGAGTACTGGTACCAGTTGGTGACCTCCTCCATGTGGACGGCGGGGACCTCCTCCTCGACGACCTTCTTGACCTTGGCGGAGGACGTCCTCTTCCCGATCTTGGCGATCAGGGACGCGGCGTCCTCTTCGCTGAGGCCCATCTCCACCAGAGCATCGGCCCCGGCTTCGCTGATGGCGGTCATGGAGCTGTACTTGGTGAGCACGAGCGAGGCGATCTCCTCGCTGACGCCCCTGTTCAGGAGCGCTTTGAGCGTGTCTTTCTTTGCCATTATCACTCACCTCCGCCGTCGTAGTCGGACTCGTACCCGTCGGTGTCCTCGGAATCCTCCGAGTCCTCGTCGTAGTACTCCATCTCGTCCTTCTCGAGGGATCCGTAGTCTCCTCCGACATCCTTGGTGTCCACGTGGAGCAGCGCATCGGCATCGTCGCCGAGCACGGTCGCGAACACGTCGTCGAGGTCCACGGCTTTACCCCTGACGGACCTGGCGGGATCGACCCCGTCCTCTCCGTACTTGAACTGGACGACGGTTCCGATGGTGTTCCTGACGGTTCCGTCGGCAGTGAGCTTCAGGTCCTCCAGAGCGGAGACGAGACGCCTCTGCATGTATCCGGACCTGGATGTACGGACGGCTGTATCGACCAGACCCTCTCTTCCTCCCATCGCGTGGAAGAAGAACTCGGTGGGGGACAGCCCGGACTTGTACGAGTTGGAGCAGAATCCCCTGGCGTATGCGCCCAGGTCCCCTTTCTCGAAGTGGGGCAGGGTCCTGTCGTGGTATCCTCTGGACAGCCTCTCTCCACGGACGGCCTGCTGACCGACGCAACCCGCCATCTGGGACAGGTTCAGCATGGATCCACGGGCACCGGCCTTGGCCATGATGACCGCGGGGTTGTCCATTCCCAGGTGCTTCCCGGCGATGGTTCCCGCACCGTCACGAGCCTCTCCCAGGGTTCCCATGACGCTGACCTCCAGGGTCTCCCTGAGGGAACGTCCGGGCATCTGCTCGAGGGTGCCGTCGCGGTAGGACTCCACAAGGCTCGTCACCTTGTTGATGCACTCCTGGGTGTTGTTGTTGATCTGAAGGGCCGCCTCGGCGGGTATGTCCTCGTCGCTGATACCGGTGCTGAACCCGTGGTTCATCAGCGCTCCCAGGGCGAGCCTGGTGACCTGGTTGATGAACTTGGCCGCACGGTCGGAGCCGTAGTCCCTCGCGATGTGGTCGAGGATCTTCCCCTTGCTGTTTCCGATGGCCTTGACGTCGATGGTCCCGCACAGGAGCTTCCCGTCGCGGATCTTGACATACGCGTCGTAGGGGCAGGCCTCCTTCTGGCAGGGCTTGCAGTTCTGGCAGATGTTGGCCTTGAAGGTGATCCTGAAGTCCTCGGGGAGCACGATGGAGAACAGGTCCTTCCCGCTCCAGTACTCCTCTCCTTTCTCGTCGATCTGGGGCTCGGGGACCTCGATGTCGTTGAGCTTGAACAGGATGTTCATGGCCTGGAACCTGTCGAACCTGGGGTTGTTGTGCGTCAGGAAGTAGGCTCCGGTGATGTGGTCGTGGATGGCTCCGATGATAGGGCCTCCGTACCTGGGGGACAGGATGTTCTCCTGGACCTGCATGAGGATCCTCGCCTCGGCGCGGGCCTCGTCGGACTGGAGGACGTGCATGTTCATCTCGTCCCCGTCGAAGTCCGCGTTGTACGGAGGACAGTCGGTGAGGTTGAACCTGAACGTGCGCCCTTTCATGATCTTGACACGGTGGGCCATCATGGACATCCTGTGCAGAGAAGGCTGCCTGTTGAACAGCACGACATCTCCGTCGATGAGCTGGCGCTCCACGGTGTAGTCGATATCGATTCCCTCGGCCACATCGGCGGCGTTCTTGTCGGTGACCCTGATCCTCCTTCCGTCGGAACGGATGACGTAGTTGACTCCGGGGATGTAGGGGTCCTGCTGCTCGGGCTCGGGACCGCGGGCGACGAGCTCGCGGACCTTCTCGATGTTGTGCTCGTTGACGTGCACGGGGACGGTGAGCTCCCTGGCGGCGAATATGGGCACTCCGACATCGTTGATCGACAGCAGGGGGTCGGGCGAGATGACCGTACGGGCGGAGAAGTTCACACGCTTTCCGGACAGGTTGGACCTGAACCTTCCCTCCTTCCCCTTGAGCCTCTGGGCCAGGGTCTTGAGGGGACGGCCGGACCTGTGCCTTGCGGGCGGGATCCCGGACGTCTGGTTGTCGAAGTAGGTGGTGACGTGGTACTGGAGCAGCTCCCAGAGGTCTTCCACGATCAGCTGGGGGGCTCCCGCGTCACGGTTCTCTCTGAGCCTCTGGTTGATCCTGAGGACATCGACCAGCTTGTGGGTCAGGTCGTCCTCCGACCTGTCTCCGGAGTCCAGGGTGATCGAGGGCCTCACGGTGACCGGGGGCACGGCGAGGGCGGTGAGCACCATCCACTCGGGCCTGCATGTCGAAGGGTCGATGCCCAGGGTGATCAGGTCCTCGTCGGGGATCCTCTCGAGCCTCTCGCGGACCTCCTTCGGGGTGAGCTTGTGGTTGTCCTCGACCTCGCGGAAGGTGGTGGGCTTGTCGAGCTTGATCTTGATCTGCTCGGCGCCGCAGTAGGGGCACTGCCCCTTTCCGGAAGCGTCCTTGGCGGTCTCCTTGGAGAAGTTCTTGACATCGATCGTGCCTCCTCCCAGCTCCTCCATCCTCTCCATGCTCTCCCTGCGGGCCTGGATCTGGTCGTCAGACAGCATCAGGCGGCCGCAGCTGCAGCAGGTGGACTCGAGGAGCATCTTGATGTCCTTGATGAAACCGACGTGGATGACCGGCATGGCCAGGTCGATGTGGCCGAAGTGCCCGGGGCACTCGTCCACTTTGCATCCGCAGGTCTTGCAGCGGAGCCCGGGCTCGATGACTCCCATGTGGGGGTCCATGAGACCGAGGTCGATGGGGTAGCCCTCGTCATCGTAGGTGTCTGCGGTGATGATCTTCGTCGCAGACATCTTCCTGATCTCGTCGGGCGAGACGCAGGAGAATTTGATGGATCCGATTCTCTTAGTGATTCCGCGGGCCGTCATCTCAGGTCCTCCAGTTGAAGCCTCATGGCGACACCCAGCGACAGGAGCTCGTCCATGAGCAGTTTGAATGCATACGAGGTCTGAACCAGGTAGATCGAGGAGTTGTTCTTGCACACGGGGCAGTACAGCGAGCCGTGCCTGTCCATGATGGCGATGTGCCCGCACTTGGGGTTGCCGCAGATGTACTGCTGCGTTCCGTCGGACTCGTCGAGCAGACGGTCCTTGATGACCATGGCCGCTCCGTGACCGATGAGACAGTCACGCTCCATCTCTCCGAACCTGAGACCTCCCTGCCTGGAACGTCCCTCGGTAGGCTGCCTGGTGAGGATCTGCACGGGCCCTCTGGACCTGACGTGCATCTTCCCGCTGACCATGTGGTGCAGCTTCTCGTAGAAGATGACCCCGGTGTAGACCTCGGTCTGGATCATGCGCCCGGTCCTGCCGTCGTACATGATCTCCTTACCGTTCCTCTTGAACCCGTTCCTGAGGAGACCGTCGCGGATGGAGTCCTCGCTCTCTCCGGAGAACGCGGTCCCGTCGATGATGCGTCCCTCCATGGAACCGACCCTTCCCGCGATCATCTCGAGCACGTGCCCGATGGTCATACGGGACGGGATACCGTGGGGGTTGACCACGAGGTCCGGCGTGACACCGTCGGAGGTGAAGGGCATGTCGCGCTGGTCGACGAGCCTTCCGACGACTCCCTTCTGTCCGAACCTGGAGCAGAACTTGTCGCCCAGCTCGGGGATCCTCTCGTCCCTGACCTTGACACGGACGAGCCTGGACCCGTTCTCGGACTCGGTGATCATGACGGAATCGACCCATCCGGTCTCTCCGGGCCTGACGGTGACGGACGTCTCCCTCCTCTTCTGAGGCGTGAGGAAGTCAGTCTCCTCCTCGATGAACCTGGGAGGCGAGGTCTTACCGATGAGCACATCGGATCCGGTGACCCTGCTCTCGGGCGAGATGAGACCGTCCTCTCCGAGGGATGCGTATGCCATGTCGGCGCGCGCGCCCATGATGTCGGGGGAGGGGATCTCGAAGTGGTCCTCCTGTCCTCCGGGGTAGCGGCGCTCCTCCGCACGGTAGGACCTCATGAAGGTGGACCTTCCGAGCCCTCTCTGGACAGAGCTGTTGTTCATGACCAGGGCATCCTCGATGTTGTACCCGTGGTAGGACAGGACCGCGATGCAGAAGTTCTGCCCTGCGGGCCTGTGGCTGTATCCCATGTACTTCATGGTCTGCGTCTGGACCATCGGGACCTGGGGGTACTGCATCAGGTGGCCCCTGGTGTCGGGCCTTATCCTGTAGTTGGCGGTGGGGATACCCAGGGCCTGCTTACCCATACCTGCTCCCATGGTGACACGGGGAGCGGAGTTGTGCTCGGGGTACGGGACGATACCGGATGCGACTCCCAGGATGATCATGGGGTCGACCTCCATGTGGGTGAACTTGGGCTCGAGCTTGGTGGGCACGTCGAACTCCTTCTCGCACCACCTGCACTTGAGGGTCACGTCGCCCTCCTTGCCGGGGTTCATCCAGTCGACGTCCATGGGGGACAGCGCGTGGTCGCAGCAGGGGCACCTGTGGGGCAGGTCGTAGGGCTCGACGAGGACGAGGGAGTCCTCTTCCTCTTCGGCATCGAGCCACTCGATGACGCCCTCGCGGAACAGGTCGCTCCACCTGAGCTTCCCTTCGCGGATGTCCTCGATGTGCTTCCTGGTGAGGACGAGCCTTCCGTTCTTGACGATGAGGAGGGGCCTTCTGAGACGTCCCTCGTCGCAGTTGATGATGACCTCGCCCATCTCCTCGTCGTGGCGGATGTTGATCTCGTTGGATATGAGTCCGCATCTCCTGCGGGCCCTGATCTCGTCGACCAGCTTGGTCGCGTCGGAGTGCACTCCGACCAGGTCCCCGTTCACGTAGACACGGGTCCCGTTGCCGGACTTGACGGACTCCAGGTCGAGCTCCCTGAGCATCCATTTGATGTCGCTCTCGGGGAATCCCTCGGAGACGTCGATGATGAGCGCGGCGTTCTTCACCAGACCGCAGTTCTGACCCTCGGGGGTCTCGGAGGGGCACAGCCTTCCCCACTGGGTGGGGTGCAGGTCACGTGCCTCGAAGTGGGGCTGGCTCCTGGTCAGGGAGGATGTGATCCTCCTGAGGTGGGACATGGCGGACAGGTTGGACGTCCTGTCGAGCAGCTGGGAGACTCCTGCGCGGCCTCCGACCCAGTTCCCTGTGGCCAGGGCGTGGAGGAGCTTGTGCGTCAGGAGGTCGGGGCGGATCGAGGATGCGATGTTCATCTCGGACTTCTTCCTTCCCCAGTTCCTCTCGAGCTGGTACTTCAGGTCCTTCATGAGGCTGCTGAAGCTGGTCCTGAACAGATCCTCCATGAGGTCGCCGGACAGCTTGAGCCTCTTGTTGGCGTAGTGGTCCTTGTCGTCCTCCTTCCTCTTCCCGAGGGAAAGCTCGAGGACGGAGCGCGCGATGCGCCCGAGGAAGATGGCCTTCTTCATGCGGTCCGCCTCGGTGTCTCCGAGGTGGGGCAGCAGGGAGCGGTCGAGGATGCTCTCGACCTTCTTCGTCCTGTACTCCTTCGCCTGACCGGCGGCGAAGTTCCTCTCGAGGAACAGGATGGCATCGTCCTTGGTGTGGTAGCCGTTGGGGGCGTAGGTCTTCTTGTCGAAGGACGCCTCGATGTTGGCGTAGACGATGTTGCTCATCGCCTCGTCGGAGACGATGGTCTCGTAGATCTCCTCATCGGACTCCATCCCGAGGGCCTTCATGAGGGCCACGAGGGGGATGGACCCGGAAGCGACGGGCACGGACACCATGACCATGCCGTCCTTCTTCTTCTCCACGAGGGTGAGAGCACGGTAGCCGTCCTTCTGGGAGAACACCTTGGCAACCTCCACTGCGGCGCCGTACTTCTCGTTGTACTCGACCATGACCCTGTTGGGGGCCAGGTCTTCGAGCGTGATCAGGACCCTCTCGGTACCGAGGATGATGAAGTATCCTCCGGGCTCCCTGGGGTCCTCTTTCTGCTTTATGAGCTCGGCGCGGTACTCCTCGTCGGTGAGGGTGCGCTCGAGGTTCCTCTCCATGACCTGCTTGTTCAGGTTGCATCCGGAGGATTTGACCATCATCGGAAGGTCTCCGACGTGGATCCATTTCTCCCCCTCGGGCATCTCCTTCTCGATGCCGTCCTCGTAGACCTCGAACCTGACGTACACAGGCGACATGTAGTGCAGGTTCCTGAGCCTGGCCTCCATGGGGGTGAGCTCGTGGCTGTATCCGTTGGCCTCCATGACCTTGGGGGGCTCGATGCGGATGGTGGGCTTGGCCTGGGGGTCGATGTTCCCGTCCTCGTCCCTGGGCCTTCCGATGCGGATCTCGATGTTCCTTCCGCCGGTCCTCTCGGGGTCCAGCTTGATGACTCCCCTCTCGGCGTCGTCGGTGGGGACGCGGATGTCGTCGACGATCCTCTGCATCCTGCTGTTGACGTTGTTCTTGGTGGAGAGGAAATCGTCGAAGGACGAGATGTGGTGATTCACAGTGTTGTGCTCGGTGAAATACAGATTGACTAGGTCCCTCAATCGCTTACCCCCTTGTTACGAGCCTGTACGCCACAAATTCCTGGGCGGTCTCGCTCTTCCTGACGATCTTCACGACGCTTCCCTCCTCGATAGGATGTCCGTGCGCGCTCTCCAGGACTTTGATGCCAGGATCGCTTTTCCTGATCTTGGGGAGCTGGTCGCGGGTGATGCCTTTCCTGGAAAGGACTTCCTCCGCCTGCTCCTCCGTCAGGAGATGATGCTCAGGCACGAGCTCGTGCTTGAGCACATTGAACGAATTGCTTTCTGCCAAGTGATTCACCTACTTTTGCCCAGCCCGGTCAGCTGGAAATCGTTTTTTGAGAAAATGCTCTGCATGCTTTCCTCATACTTGATCCGCCGTTCGATCGCTCATGAAGTCCATGGCGGGCCTGAAGGGATTCGAACCCTTGACCACCTGATTAAAAGTCAGATGCTCTACCTAGCTGAGCTACAGGCCCGTGGATAGTTTAAGCTTGTATTTAGTTGGGATAAGCTCATTCTATATAATACTAATGGCGGTCTGATCCCTGAGAATCCTCGAAAACTGCGGATTTCGAATGAATATCTTCAGAATCCGCGGTTCCGAGGGGTCATTCCGTCTTCGGAGCCCTCTTCCTGCCGAACACAAGGTACCCTGTGTGGCCCAGCGTGTCGAAGGACGGCCTGACGCCTCCGGGGTGGACTTCCAGGTAGCGCTGTATGTTCTCCAGCGCGCAGACGTCCGCGTATCCGGACTCCCTCATCAGGACAACGATGGACTCCACCTGGTTCATGTTGGGCACATAGGCGCACACCCTGCCGCCGTTCTTCAGGTGCTTCTCCAGGTTCGGGAGCGCCAGCCAGGGGTCGGGCATGTCCATGGTCAGGGCATCGGCCTGCCAGTCGATCCCGGCGTCCATCTCCCTCGCGTCCCCTATAGAATATGACCAATATCTGTCGAGGCCCGTGCGGGACACGTTCTTCTCCACCTTCTTGGCGTACTCCTCGCGGAGCTCCAGGGTGTGGACGTGCCCTTCCGGGGCGACGGCATGGAGCAATGCGGTGGTCAGGCCTCCCGACCCCGCTCCGACCTCGATGACCCTGTCGCCGGACTTGATGTCGCAGTGCATGAGGATCGTGGCCGCGTCCTTGGGCGAGATGATCTGCGCTCCGCGGTCGAGGGATCCCATGAGCTCCAGGACCCCGGGGCGGAACACGGTGTAGCTCCTGCCGACGATGGTGAGCCTGTCGCCGTCGTCAAGGTCCTTGAAGCGGGAGCCGTCTATCGCTCCGAGCGAAGGGACCTTGACCATCCCATGCTCGACCCTGACGAAAAGGCGCTTGCCGTTAGAATCCTCCAGGAAGACCGTCTCCCCCTCTGCGAATGCCATGGTACGAAGTCAATGTGCCAAAGGTTATATCGGTTGCCATCGCAGATATCAAGCATTGCATCCGCCGGTCATGGCGGAAGGAACAGGAGGAGGAACCGATGGAAGACCATCAAAAGAAGACCGAAGGGGTCCTGGCCGTGGTGGCCTGCCCCATGCTGGAGGACGAGCTGATCCACAGCCTGGACACCGATCCCGAGGAGAAGGACATCATAGTCATAGACACCGCCCCGAACGTCAGCCTCAGGCGCAAGATGGACGGCTGCGGGCTGAAGTACACGGTCATGGACGAGTGGACCTTCCTGAACGGCGGGTCCCTGGAGGACGGCAGGTTCAGGGTCGTGATCAAGATGAACGACCTGGGGCTCCATGCGGAGCCGAAGGACCTGATGGCCTTCGTCCAGGACGAGCTGTTCATGATGCAGGGGAGGGTCGACGCATGCGCCCTCTACTACGGGATGTGCGGCAACTACGGATGGGACATCACCAAATGGGCCGAGAAGGAGCTTAGCTACCCCGTGGCCACGTTCAGGGACAGGGACGGGAGGGTCTGCGACGACTGCGTAGGCGTGGCCGTCGGAGGGCTGAAAGGATACCAGAGGCTCATCAGGGAGTTCACCGGAGTGATGCTGTTCACGCCCGCCGTGGCGACCAACTGGGAGGACTTCATCGGCGCGTCCGACATGATGAAGGGCGTGACAGGCGGGTCCAAGGAGACCATCAAGGAGATCCTGGAGATGTGCGGCTACACCTCGGTGGTGCAGATCGACACCGGCCTGGAGGACAGGAAGGAGTTCGACAAGGCCACCAAGGAGTTCGCGGACTACATGCACTTCAAGATCCTGCAGGCATCGCCGGACTACATCGACACCTGGCCCATGGACGAGATCTACAGGGAGTCCAAGGCCTACCTGCACAAATCCTAATAGAGACCACTGCAACTTAGAATCTGTGGATGTCTGGCTATGCCTGGATGTTCACGGATTCCGAGTTCTTTTTCAGCCGAACCTACACGGATTCAGACTTCTTTTCGGCCCGTCGATACACGGATTCCGAGTTCTTCA
>CAVHQB010000011.1:0-24980 GCA_963637895.1 Lachnospiraceae bacterium | reverse complement strand
ACCAGGGAGGGAGTCTGGACTCAGACTTCCAATCTGCGTCCAGATGAAGGCCCTGAGAGTTCTCGGAGGTGAGAATAATCGCCGAAAAGGAGAACCAGGGTTCCGACAGATGGAAAGTTGCAACCCTGGTTATTGGAATGGCTCAATTGCTCGTTGAGCTGTTCCAGCTGGTGTATCGGTGATGCACCAGCAATCGGTACGCAGTGAGGCGTACCGACAAACCCTTTACCTGCCCCGTCGGGCAGGGTTCTCAGGCTCTACCCCTACCACAGGCATCGAAGTATAAAAAGCCCGCTTTCCGTATCTCGGGATGCCCGTTCCATGAGCCCGGGATCATTCGTCCGAGGGCTCCAGCTCGAGGAACTGGGCCACGATCTGGCAGATCCTCCCCTGGGCGTCGTATCCCCAGTAGACAGGATAAGCGCCTTCGCCGTTGCCGGCCTGGACGATGATCACGGAATAGCCGGTCTCCGGGATCGTCCACCTTATCCAGTCCCCTGAAGGGCCCTGGTGCTCCGGATTGGCGTCCCTGTTCTCCAGGAACGCCTGCTCCAGCACGTCCGAGTACAGCTCGAAATCCGGATCGTCCTCCAGCATCATGTCGATCCACTCGCAGAACGCCTGATGGGCCTCCTCGTCGCAGAAGCACGCCAGTCCCGACTCCGTCTCGAACCCGAAGTACTCCCCCGGAGCCATCCTGTAGATGTCCTCGTATCCCACGAGCGCCTCGTAATAGGCGGTCGCAGGCTCCTCCGAGAGCTTCACGCGGCATGCCGCGTAGGAGTCCTTCCCGTCGACGGCGACCACGGCGATCTCCGCACCGAACTCCCCCTTGGGGCATTCCTCCAGGTACGGCTTCTCGCGGGGGTCCGCCAGATAGGACATGGGGTCCCTGACGAGCATCCTCCCGGAGGGGACGGAGCACGTGCCCGCCTGTATGACGGACATCTCCATGCCCCCGACCCTCTCCTCCGAGAAGTAGGAGCCTATGTCGGAGGGGCAGGAGGTGAGCTCCCTCTTCTCCTTGTAGGCTTCGAGCCATCTGCTGCTGGCCATCGGATCCCTCAGAGGGTGTCCTCGTCCAGGATCCTGTACTCCTCATGGTACTTCCTCCTGAACAGCTTCGCCAGTATGGGCGGCGCGACGATGGTGGTGATGACGGACATCAGCACGACGACGGTGTACAGCTCCTCGGACATGGCGCGCACGAGCGCCCCGTCCTCGTACACCGTGATGCCGAGGCCGATGGAGGCGATGATGATTCCGACCTCTCCCCTGGGCATCATCCCGACACCGATGATGCCGAGGGACTGCTTGTCCAGGCTGCGGTCTCCGATCTTGGCGCCGAGCCCGCATCCGACGTACTTGGATATCAGCGCGAGGACCAGCGTGGCCACGGTCAGGATGATTATGCTGCTGCCGGACAAGGAGCTCAGGCTGACCTGCATCCCCACGTTGAGGAAGAAGAAGGACAGCATGAAGGTGGAGATCGCATCGATCTTCTCCTCCAGCCCCCACTCCCATGCGTGGTCTGCGAACAGCATCCCCGCGAGGAACGCTCCGATGATCGCCGCGAGCCCGATGTACTCAGCGAAGGCGGACATCAGCAGGCACACGATCAATGCGAGCACCAGCTTGTTGATGGATGCGGGGACCTCCCCCTTCATCTCCTTGGCCTTCTTCCTGGCCTCGAAGTAATCATATATGCGGGGAACGACCCACTTGCATGCGGCGATCACCACTAGGACGAAAGCCACCGCCTGCAGCGTGATCACAGCGATGTTGCCGACGGAGACCTCTCCGGACTCCACCATCCCCTTGACGATGGCCAGGACGATCATCCCCAGGACGTCGTCGATGACGGCCGCGGCGATGATGATGCGGGCCTCCTTGGTGTCCATAAGATGCATGTCCTTGATGATCCTCGCCGTTATCCCCACGGAGGTGGCGACCATCGAGGCCGCCAGGAACAGCGCGTGGTTGGTGTCGCCGTCGCCCAGGGACATGACCAGGGCGTAACCGCAGATGAACGGCACGACGACTCCCAGGATGGCGCACAGGAGCGCGGCCCTTCCGGAGCTCATCAGGTCCTTCACCTTGGTCTCCAATCCGACGGTGAACAGCAGGAATATGACTCCCAGCTCTGCGAACGCGTAGACGACCTGGTAGACGGCGCTGCCGTCGGTCCCTTCGACGGGGTTCGACATCTCGATGCCGAGCGCCCCCATGAGGGAGAAGTCTCCGATGACGAGGTTGGCTATGATGACTCCCATGACGATCTCGCCGATCAGTCCGGGCAGTCCGAATCTTGACACGATAGCCGAACCCACACGGGCGAGTGCAAAGAGGACTACCAGTGCGAGCAGCAGCTGTAGAAGATCCATGCTGGCGAAAAAAGAATCGCTGTATAAATAGAATGTCGGACCTGAGACCCATGAGCCTGCGGGAGGGACCGCAGGCCCGTCAGGGCCGGCGTCCTCTCCCGTCAGGAGAAGATGTTAAGGGGTGCGATGAAGGGCCGCCCTCAGAACGAGAAGCAGACCCTCCACATCTTGGGCGCCTGGGGCATCTCTGCGACGGGCGCCTCCGCGGGAGCGGCCTCCGCTATGGCGGGGACCTCCTCGGGCACGGGGAGCACCAGGGTCACGGGCGCGGCCAGGGCCTCGCAGGCCTCTGCGGCCTCTATGGCCGGGACAGCCGCCGCAGGGGCGATCGCGGGGACCGCCTGTGCGGGAGCGATCGCCAGGACGGCATCGGCCGTCTCCGGGACCTCCGCGGCCTCGGGCTCGCTCCAGTCTATCGCCACGTTGTCGTCTGGGATGCACTCGTCCTCTATCCGAGCCTCCTCGTATGCTGCGAGGGAAGGCTCTGCCAGTATCATCAGGTCGCGCACCTCGTGCCTCATGTCCATCCTGGGGATCTCGTCCCTGATGAACGCCTCGAAGAAGGCGCCGTCCATCCCGTCGTCCTGCATGGGGACATCGGGATCGACGGAGATGTCCTCTCCGTCGGCCCTGAGGCCCGGAAGGGTAAGGAGCATCAGGTCGCGGACCTGGTCCTCGACCTTGATGTACTCCTTCGCCACCAAGGCGCAGCGGCCCGTCACTCCAAAGGGCGGCGGAGCTCCTCCTGGGGCTCCGTGTTGTTGCAGAGGACTCCGTTCTTGAAGCGCATGGTGCGGGGGCGCCTGACCTTGGGGTCGCTGAGGGCCCTGCGGCCTTCTCCGTCCTCGCTGAGGCCGGCGATGCTGCTGACCTTGGGCTCCGGCATCACCTCGGCACCTGTGACCGCTGTCTGCAGTTCCTCCTTGAGGACGGATGCAGTATCGGCCTCCGATCCGGAGGATGGCTTATCGCCGTCCATCATGAGGCCGGAGATCTCCGTGTCGGGGACCTCGATCTTAGCGGGGGCCTTGGCGACGACCTCTATGGGGGCCTCCTCGACGGGAGCCTCGGCCTGCTCGACGATGCTCTCGGCGACCGCTCCTGCGGCGATTGCCTCTATGACGGGCTCGGCGGGAGCCTCGGCCTGCTCGATTGCAGGCGCGACGGACGCTTCGATATCGGCCTCATTCTCGGCATCGTCATCGAAGTTCACCCAGGCGTAATCGTCGTCTTCGGTATCGGCGGCATCCATCACAGGAGTATCTTCGATAGCCTCCGTGACGGGCTCCTCGGCCGGGACCTCGGGAGCCTCTACGATGGACGTGTCCATCTCGGGAGCCTCCTCGACGGGAACCTCTTCGACGGGAACCTCGGTCTGCTCGATGGGAGCATCTAAGATCGGTGCCCCGACGGAAGCCACCACTGTGAATATCTCTCCGACATGCTCCTCCTCGACGGGAGCCTCTATGTCGGGCTCCTCTGCGGCGGGAGCATCGTCGATGAACTCCACGCTGGGGACGGCCCCGGTGTTGCTGATGGACTTGCCGGTCTTCAGCTTGCTCATGAACATGCTGTTGCTGTCGTTGGTGACGGATATCTTCCCGTTCTCGTCGACGAAGCCGGAGTTGACCTTGATCTGCTTGGGCGCCGAGGAGGCGGAGAACATCTCCTCGAAGGCCGTGTCCCTTGCGGGAGCCTCCGGGACAGGCACCTCCGCCTTGGGCGTGACGACGGCCACGGGGTCCTTGCTCCCGCAGACGTTGCCTCCGGTCATCTGGCACGGAACGAAGTCCAGGTCGTCGAAGGACATCTTGTCCGGGCGCTTGAATATGAAGATCTCTCCGCAGTCATCGCTGATGTTGATCTTCTCGAATCCGTAGGGGCCGACCTGGCGCTCTCCCATCGAATAGTCCTTGGACTCCGCCTTGGAGACCTCGGACTTCGACTGGAACATGTTCTTGGTCCTGTCCCCGATGTCGTTGATCTTCTTCTTGATCTCTGCAGTCTGAATGCTTCTCGATTGCAGGAAATTCTTGAGGCTCTTGCGAGAGCCTCCGCTATCATTGCGTGTGTTGTTAGCCATACGCACCCCATCCGCCTTTCGTTATGTGTTCTCAATATTTAATATCGACTCGGACGCTTTTTCCCGCTTGTCCGAGGGCCCTCGCAGATGGGCGAAAACACGCTTCCGGCAGGGTCATCCGCGGACGAACTTCACGTAGTCCGCCTTGCCTTCCCGCTGTATCTCCTTGAGCATCTCGGACAGCGATCCGGCGTCGCAGGAGACCACCATGACCTCCAGGCACTTGTGGTTCTGGAGGTGGGAGTGCATCTGAGTCTTGATGGCCTTCTCGTACCTCGCCTGGATAAGGCTCATCCAGGGGTCCGCATGGTTCCCCCTGACGATGACCAGGACGCCTTCCACGGTCCCGTCCAGGCCCTCGATCTCCCTGATGTCCGCCAATGCTGCGTTTATGGCCGTGCGGACCGCTTCGGACCTTCCGGAGAGGCCGTAGGTCTTCTGTATCCTGTCCAATGCGGAGATGTTCTCGTCGTTCAACGACACGCTGATGATTCCCGTCTTGCCACCGTCCCGAGTTATTAACATCCTCACGGTAAGCAATGGGGAAGTTAATAACAATCCGCTAAGGTTTTAATATCATCCTGCCAACCCTCAGAGCATGGATTCATTGGTCACGTTCACCCTCTACTCCATCCTGCTCCTTGTGGTCTCGATGGCCGGAGCGTTCCTTCCGAGGGTGAAGGAGCTGGACGACAAGCAGGCCCACCTGCTGGTGTCCCTGAGCGCGGGGATATTCCTCGGGCTGCTGTTCTTCCTGCTGCTGCCGGAGGCGATCGAGGAATGCGAGCACGGGGGCGTGGACGTCCACGTCATGATGTGCGCCATCGCCGCGGGCTTCATCGTCATCCTGATTATAGAGAACCTGATGAAGCACCGCCACATGGGCACCTGCTCGTGCGAGTGCTGCCAGGACGCCCACAGCCACAAGATCACGTCGATGTCATCGTTCATCGGGCTCTCCGTCCATGCCGCGTGCGACGGCCTGGCGCTGGCGTCCACGTTCATGGCCGGCGAGAGCGTCGGGCTCATCGCCACCGTCGGGATGTGCATACACAAGTTCGTCGTGCTGTTCTCACTGTCGACGACGATGGTGCTGGGCGATGTGGACAGGCCCTATGCCCGCCTGTTCGCGTTCTCGCTCATCACGCCCGTCGCAGGCATAGTGTTCTTCCTGGCCCTCTCCGGGATCGATATCGACGAGTTCACCGGGATACCGTTGGCCTTCGCGGCCGGGACGTTCATGTACGTGAGCATGTGCGACATGCTCCCCGAGGCGTTCCACAGGAAGAAGCAGGACTCGGCGTCCCTGGCGCTGGTCATCGCGGGGATCGTGCTGATCCTCGTGTTCTCACTGCTGTTCCCCCACACCCACTGAGGCCGTGAGGGCGCCTGAGAAGGCGCCCTCCGGCGGAAACGCGCTTCCTCACCCATTTATATATAGAACCTGGTTGCGGAGCCCATGGAAGAGTCCGCCTTATGGTATGTGTTCGCGGCCATCATCGTGGTGATGCTGGCCGCAGATTTCTGGCTGAACCGCAAAGCCCACCACATACCTCTCAGGTCGGCCGCCATCCAGACCGGCGTCTGGGTGTCCATCGCCCTTGCGTTCGGAGCGCTCCTGTTCTACGTCACCAACGACTCCACCCTGACGATGGAGTACTACACCGCATACGCCATCGAGGAGGCGATGAGCATGGACAACCTGTTCGTGTTCATCATGATCTTCGCGTACTTCGGCATAAGGGACGAGGAGCAGCACAAGGCCCTGTTCTACGGCGTCGTCGGAGCGATAGTCTTCCGTGCGATATTCATCGTGGCCGGGGTGGAGCTGATCAGCAGGTTCGACTGGCTGCTGTACATCTTCGGCGCCATCTTGATCATCGCCGCCATAAAGACGCTGACCGGCAAGGACGACGACGAGGGCGAGAACAAGATCGCCAAGTTCATGAAGAGCCGCTTCGACTTCGACGACTCCGAGGAGAGCCACGGGAGGCTGTTCGTCCATGTGAACGGGAAGAGGATGATCACCGCCCTGTTCCTGTGCATCATCGTCATCGAGCTCAGCGACATCGTGTTCGCCCTGGACTCCATACCCGCGGTCCTGGCCATTTCCAAAGACACGCTGGTCATCTACACGTCCAACATCTTCGCCGTCATGGGGCTCAGGTCCCTGTTCTTCGTGATAAAGGGAGGGCTGAGCAGCCTCTGCTACCTCAAGTACGGCCTGGGGATCATCCTGCTGTTCGTGGCGTTCAAGCTCATGACGCACTCGTTCATCGAGATCGACATCCTGTTCTCGCTGGCGTTCATCATAATCGTCCTGGCGGTGACCATCATCGCCTCGCTCGCCCACGACAGGAAGAGGCCCGCTGAGCCCGCTTGAACTGCATTTCTGTCCATGGGATGGGGCCCGCCCCCATCCCCTTTTTAAACAATCCCTCCTATCCGTGCCCTATGAAACAATGCATGGACTCCGAGAACCTCCACAAGAGGCTGAAGAAGATCTCGGGCCAGATAGCCGCCATCGACCGCATGATCGACGAGGACGTCCCTTGCGAGGACATCATCGTGCAGATCAACGCCGTGAAGAGCGCCGTCCACAAGGTCGGCCAGATCATCATGGAAGGGCACATCCAGCATTGCGTCCGCGACGGCATAGAGCACGGGGACGCGGAGAAGACCATCGCCGAGTTCACGAAGGTCATAGAGCAGTTCTCCAAGATCTGAAAAAGGCATCGCCTGTATACCCCCTAGGGGTACCATCAGGGTATTAATACCAGTACCCCGTAGGGGTATCAGAAGGTGATGCTATGTCCTTGGTGAAGGACGCGATAGCAGATCAGAAGATACCGTTCATTTGCATAGCCGCAGGAGCGCTGGCCCTGTTCGCCTCGTTCCTGTCCGAGCCGCTGAAGATCCTCGTCGCAGTGCCCATCGCGATATGCGGGCTGCCGATCATCTACGGCGCCATAGTGGGCGTCGTCAAAGAGCATGACATAACCGCAGACGTGCTCGTCTCCGTCGCCATCGTCGCATCCATCCTCATCGGGGAGTACGACGCGGCCGCGGAGATCGCCATAATCATGCAGATCGGGGCCTTCCTGGAGGAGGCCACCGTCAACCACGCCAACGCGGAGGTCCGCAAGCTCATCTCCATGAGGCCGGAGACCGCAAGGGTCATCTCCGACGATGGAACGGAAAGTGTCGTCCCCATAGAGAGCGTGTCCGTGGGCGACCGCGTGAGGATCGTGCCCGGAGAGATCGTCCCCGTGGACGGCACCGTCATGGACGGGACCACCACCGTGGACAACTCCATGCTCACCGGGGAATCCGTCCCCGTGGACATCTGCCCCGGCGACAAGGTCTGCTCCGGAGCCACCAACATGTACGGCTCCGTGGACATCAAGGTCGAGAGCATCGGAGAGGACTCCACCCTCGCCCGCATGTCCAGGATCATAGACGAGGCCGATGCAGGCCGCTCCAAGATCGTCCGCACCGCGGACAAGTGGGCAGTCTGGATAGTTGTCATGGCGTTCACCGTCGCAGTCTTCGCCTACATCTTCACAGAGGACATCTACAGGTCGGTCACCGTCCTGGTCGTGTTCTGCCCCTGCGCCCTCATCCTCGCCACCCCTACGGCCATCATGGCCGCCAGCGGGAACATGTCCAAGAGAGGCATACTGGTGAAGGACGGAGGAGCGGTCGAGAGGATGGCCTCCGTCGACGTCATGCTCATGGACAAGACAGGAACAGTCACCACAGGGAAGGTGTCCTGCCGCGGGTTCGTCTCCACCTCGGACATCCCCGAAGCGGAGCTCGCATCCCTCGCATCGTCCCTGGAGTCCAGGTCCGAGCATCCCCTCGGGAAGGCCATCGCCGAGCACGGCGACGGCTCGAAGGACGTCCAGGACTTCGCGTACATCCCCGGGAAGGGGGTCTCCGGCACCGTCGACGGACGCTCCGTCATAGCCGGCAACGCAAGGTTCCTCGCAGAATCATGCAGCGGCAACCTGGATGCCACCGTCGCCCATGCCAAGGCCGACATGGACAAGGGGCTGACCGTCGTGTTCGTCGGCATCGACGGCAGGGCCTGCGGATACGCCGTCCTGTCGGACACCATCAAGGCCGACAGCGCGCGCACCATATCCACGATCAAGGACCAGGGGCTGTACACCATCATGCTCACCGGCGACTGCGAGGCCGTCGCCAAGACAACCGCCGCGGAGCTGAACATGGACGACCTGGTGTGGGAATGCCTCCCCGAGGACAAGCTGAAGACCGTCAAGGTCCTGGAGAGGAAGCACAGGACCTGCATGATCGGGGACGGCATCAACGACGCCCCGACCCTGAAGAGGTCCGACGTGGGGATCGCCATGGGCGGAGTGGGGAACGAGATGGCCACCGAGTCCTCGGACATCGTGTTCATGGACGACGACATCTCCAAGGTCCCGGGCATGCTGAAGCTCTGCCGCAGGACCATGCTGACCATCAAGTCCGGGATCGCGTTCTCGCTCATCCTGAACACCATCGCCATGGTCATGGCCGTCTTAGGGCTGATGGGGCCGGTCGCCGGAGCGCTGGTGCACAACATCGGATCGGTCATCGTCATCATCATGGCCGCCATGCTGCTCAGGTACGACCCCTGGAACGACTCCGGGAAGGCTTCCGGGAAGGCTTCCGGACAGGCCTGCTGAAACCTTTTCAATCGACGAATGACGTATGTTTCATCCGTCGATTGTTAACCTTATATACCTCTTGGGCCATCATCGCCCATGGCCGACACGACTGAGCCGACCAAGAGAGCGAACCCCGCCCCGCTGGGGCTTCTCGGGTTCGGAATGACCACAGTGCTCCTGTCCCTGCACAACGCGGGGCCGCTGGAGCTGGACGGGATCACGCTCGCCATGGGAGTCTTCGTAGGAGGGCTCGCACAGATCCTCGCAGGCGTGATGGAGTACAGGAACGGGAACACCTTCGGGACCGTGGCCTTCACCCTCTACGGGATGTTCTGGATGACGTTCGTCGCGACCCATGCCGGGATCCAAGGGATGGCGTTCGAGGAATCGTCCATCGGGACGTACCTCCTGCTCTGGGGCGTGCTGACCCTGTTCCTCCTCGTAGGGACGCTGAAGGGCAGGAAGTCCACCATAGCGGTGTTCGCCACCCTGACGGTGACGTTCCTGCTGCTGTCCGCAGGGCACCTGGCGGGTGTCGACGCGCTGCTCACGCTGGGCGGAATCGTGGGAGTGGTCTGCGGGCTGCTGGCGATGTACACCGCGTTCGCGGAGGTGCTCCAGGAGCAGTACGGACGCGACGTGCTGCCGTTCTGAACGTGTGAACCTCGGACCCCGCCGATCGAGGAAGGGGTCCGAGGGCCTTCATGCCCTTCCTGCTTTCTCGTCGCACAATGCGAAGCCGTCGCCGTTCATGACGGAGCCGACCTCGATCTTCGGGACCTTGTTCCAGAACGCCATCCCCACGAGGATCACGCGGCCTTCCATGCCGTTGTAGTACTCGCGGTCGTGGATCTGCTCGAAGGCCTCTGCGACCTTTGCAGGAAGGTCCTTCTTCCTTGCGGCGACCTTGAGCTCGAAGATCATGGGCGGGATGCCAGGGACCTTGGGATAGAACTCCAGGTCCACTCTGCCCGTTCCATCCGGGGCCTCCAGCTTCACTCTGTACCTCTTCGACAGGGAGTATGTCAATGTCATGATGACTGCCGCATAGGTCGCCTCGTTGAGATTGACGTAGCTGGCGCCGTCCATCACCCTGACCAGGACCTTCTCCATCTCCCTGGCATCCTCGTCCAGGACTGCCTTGCTGAACGCTGTTAAGTCGTTAGTGTCCAACGGATACACGACCTTCATCATATCCGAGACGATTCCTCTGACCTCCTCGTTCGGAATGGACAGCTCGAACAGCTTGTTGCCTTGATCATCCGTCGGTACCGCTTTGAGATACCCGGACATGACCATCAGGCTGTAGAGAGGCTCCCCGGACTTCTCGATGGCCTCATATGGGAATGTGGATATCAGACTGGACTTGATGGAGCCGCCGACCACCAGCTCTATGATGCCCGTGTAGTTCTCAGTGGAGATGTTCTCGAGCATGTCTCTGATCAGAGCGTCTTTGCCGCTGTCAGCCCAATAATCGGATTCATGACAATCTTCCGATACGAAGCTCATGATGCTGAAGGGGTTGTACACCTCTGCATCACCGAAGCGGTATCCGTCGTACCATTCTTTGGCAAGGTCGAACTTGTCCGGGTGCCCTGATTCTTCCAGGATCTTCTTGACTTCTGATTCCGTGAAACCGAACCTCTCATCGGATCTTGTTGAGAAGACGTTGTTCACTCTGAAGTTGTTCGCACCTGAGAAGATGCTCTGCTTCGTGATCTGCATGATGCCGGTCATGTAGGCCATCTGTTTGTACGGGTTCCCCTTGACGGAGTAGTACAGGAATTCGCTCAGGAAGTCCATCATGGGCTTGTGGGATTCGGTCCCGAACGCATCCGACACGGCACTGTCATACTCGTCGATGAGGATGATCGGATTCTTGTCGAAGTGGGCAGTCAACGCGAGAGACAGCCACTTCACCGATGTCTTCAGCTTGCTCTCGGCTATCGTCTCATCGTCCAGGGATTCGAACAGATTCCTGACAGGCGCTCTCAGATCGGGCGAATCGAGGAGGTAGCGGTGAGGCTCGAAGCAGAAGCTCACGGCATCGCGCATCCCGTCGATGAACGACTCATATGTCTCGGCCTTTGCGCCTCCCAGATCGATGTGTATGATGGGGAATGCGTTCTTGAAATCCTCGTATTCCGGATAGTTCGAGATCTCCAGACCGTCGAACCACGTGTTGCCTTTGTACTCAATGTTGAAGAAGGCATCCAGCATGGTCAGGTTGGTGGTCTTCCCGAACCTGCGTGGACGTGTGAACAGATAGACTCCGCTATCGTTGGAACTGAGGATATCCTTTATCAGGAGCGTCTTGTCGACGTAGTACTTGTCTTTCTTGCGTAGATTCGCGAAAGACAGTCCGCCCGTGTCCACCTGCTTCATCTCTTCTGACGACTCATCGCAGGATGATGATCCCTTGTCCGTCACGAGGAATCACCCCCGATCAAGACCGTCGGGGCTCTGTCGAGCGCATATGCCTTTATCAGCGACGGCTTCTCGGCACCTATCGGCAACATGCTCCTATTGATTTCCCGCCCCTTCTTAATGGTTCGCCGGTTTCGATCCCCTTTATGTAACTACATAACAGGTTGGAGAGGATGGGGCCCCCGACAGACAGTCTATAGGAACATCTCGGCAGAAAGACCTGTGAATGCGGGACGTTCAGAGGCCGGGCCCGTCGTTCAGGAAATCGGAGATCCATTTGCGGGAATCGTCCGTGGACCCGCTGTTGTCCAGGATGTCCCATCCTTCCGCGAGGACCAGCATCTTCCTGCGGGTCTCGCGCAGGGACTCGATATCGTCGAACATCTCGTGGGCATCGCCCCTGACGTCGATCCTTCCCAGAGCGACATTCTCGTCCACGTCCACCAGGACCCTCTTGTCCGGAGACGGCAGGACGAACGAGAAGAACTTGTACCCCATCTTGGCCAGGTCCTCCGGAAGGTACGAAGCAGCCATGATGTAGCGGACGAAGATCACATCGTCGTATCCTTTGGCGTGCTTCATGCGCCAGATCGATCTGATGACGTCCATGATGTACAGCGATATCGCGGCGATCAATGCGGGCTTGCCCTCCTTCTCGAGGAAGCTCGCCTCCAGCCTCCCCAGGCGGGTCTCGCGGTTGGGATGCTCTATCAGGAGGACCTTCCTCCCCCTGGACTCCAGCTCCTCCCTCAGGATGCGCCCCGTGGTGGTCTTCCCCGACCCGTCCATTCCGTCCACGACGTACCACATGATATCACAGCCCCAAGGCCACCATGGCCAGCGCCACCAGCAACGGGTTGGCGATGTTGTCCAGCTGTCCGGGGCAGAGCATCTCCGACAGGGATGCCACTATGCCCGCCACGGCGCCGGCGACCAGTATGTTCACGGACGGGTCCGCGGTGCCGTTGAAGAGGCCCTCGGACGCCAGGAAAGCGTAGAACAGTATCAGCAGGACAGCGGAGACAGCGGTCACGGCGAACACCGCGAGGCTCCCCTCGACGGACTTGCCGTTGATTATCTTGTGCTTGCCGTACCTGCGGCCGATGACACTGCCGGCAGAGTCCCCGAAGGTCATGGCCGCGATCCCCACGGTGGCCGCGGTCCAATGGCCGTTGAAGAAGAATATGACCAGCAGGTTGATGCTTATCACATAGAGGAAGAGCCCGGTCCTGTGGCCCATCTTGTTGGAGATGTCCCCGAGCTCGGAGTCCGACACCTTGTTGCCGTCGAACATCGCGATGAACAGTATTATGGCGAAGGGCACGGTGAAGAACACCAGCATGATCCATGACTCGGTGAACATCCACCAGACCAGGACGAAGAACCCGACGCCGGCGTGGACTATCTTGCGGTAGTCCACCTTGTACCCTTTCTTCCGGCAGTAGTGAGATATCCCCAGCGATGCCGCGATGATCAGGTAAACCAGAATCAGACCCACGACATCCTGCGACTGCATCTTACGACCTTGCGGGTGTCAATGACCTGGATGTATAAAATAGACGCTCGGCCGAGCCAGTTGGGTATTTATCCATAATAGACGGTAAAGGCGCGATGAACAGGTATCTCCAGCTATTCCGCTTGGGAAACGCGGTCATGGGCGTCCTCGGACTGATGATCGCTGCATTCATGGCCGTGGGCGCGGATCTGCCCGACCACTGGAGGAACCTCTGCGTGTCCGCCGTCATCGTCTTCACGTTCATAGGCGGCGGGAACGCGCTGAACGACTACATCGACAGGGAGATCGACAAGACCGCCCATCCCGAGAGGCCCGTGCCGTCCGGCAGGATGAAGCCGGAAGAGGCCAGGAACGCAGGGGTCGTGATGCTGGTCGCATCGTTCATCGTCTCGTTGTTCACGTTCGACGCCGCCTGCATAGCGATCGTGGCGATCGCGGTTGTCCTGATGGTGGCCTACGAGCTGTTCCTCAAGCAGAGGGGGTTCGTCGGCAACCTGACCATAGCGGTCCTGACCGGGATGGTCTTCCTTCTGGGAAGCGCGCTCGTCGGGGACGTCATGGCCAACGCAGTCGTCGCCGCGATGGCGTGCCTGGTGTCCATCGGAAGGGAGATCGCAAAGGACATAGAGGACATGGACTCCGACGAGGGCCGCAAGACCCTGCCGATGTCCATCGGCGTGAGGGCGTCCTCTGCTATTGCCTGTATCTTCTTCATCCTGGGCCCTGTGCTCAGCATCGTCCCGATCATCGAGGAGACCTACAGCGTCCTGTATTACACTGTGATAGTCGCGGACATCGTGTTCGTCTACAGCGCGGCGGTCGTCTTCAAGAGCCCCCGCAAGGCGGAGAAGATGGCCAAGCTCGGAATGATCATCGGGCTCGTCGCCTTCCTGCTCGGCGCAATACGCATCTGAGGCCCGGGATCGGACCCTTGAGAATATCCCGATCAGCCCTGGCTATGGCCGGCTCGGACAGGCGCATGGATCGTGCAGACAGCATCGGGATCGGTTGAAAGACATGGATCCCGGCTCGGAAACGGAATCGGAACGATGGAGAATCCCACAAGGGACAGCACGATAGAAGAGAGAATGAGTGCTCCCGTCGGGATTTGAACCCGAGTCGAAGCCTCGAGAGGGCTTCATGATTGGCCGCTACACCACAGGAGCAACAAACCAAGGCATGAATAACTTGTTAATAAACCTTTCTATTCGAAAACTGCCTTCCGCGCCTGTCCAGCATGAAAAGGGATGGATGGAAGCGGTTTGGACGGCCGAGGCGGGTCCCGCCGGGGCCGTCAGATGATGTTCAGAAGTCGCTGGGCCTGATGGCCATGGCCCTCTTGTGCGCCATGGACTCCACCTGGCGGCGGATCTCCGCGACCTTCTCGCGGTCCAGCCCGGTGTCGGCTGCGATCTCGGCGTCGGTGCGGTCCTGCTCCATGTCGTAGAGGATCCCGTCCAGGTCGTGATATGTTATCCCCATCTCCGACTCGTCGGTCTGGCCCTCCCACAGCCCCGCGGACGGGGGCTTGGCGATTATGGGCTCGGGGACCCCGATCAGCGCGGCGAGCTGCCTGACCTCGGTCTTGTAGTAGTTGGCCAGGGGCGTGACGTCGCAGGCCCCGTCCCCGAACTTGGTGAAGTACCCCATCATGAGCTCGCTCTGGTTGGACGTCCCCATGACGATGTAGTTCCTCTTCTTGGCCAGGTTGTACAGCACGATCATCCTGCAGCGGGCGGATATGTTGCCCCTCTCCAGGGGAGTCTCCTTCCCGGTGAGCAGCACGGCGGCCAGCGCATCGACGGCGGGCTGGATGTCCACGACCTTGTACTCGGTGCCCCACATGGAGCTGAGCTCGGCCGTGGTCTTGTAGTCCTCGGCAGGGGTGACCCTGGAGGGCATGAACACGTTCAGGACCTTGTCGGCGCCTATCGCATCGGCGCACAGCTTGGTGACGGTGGCCGAATCGATGCCTCCGCTCAGGCCGATGACGACTCCGGCGCATCCGATGGAGTCCACAGTCTTCTTGATGAACCCCTTCAGGCCGTCCGCGTCTTCCTTCGTTATATTCGGAATCTTGACTCCGGGCATTGCTCTCCGCATCCTCCCGACGCGATTTATAATCTCGTGCGAGAGCCTTTTATCGGGGTCCAGCCGATACCTGCCGCATGCAGCTATCAGTCGCGCTGTGCCAGGTCAGGCCGGTCCCGGGATCCCCGTTCGTCAACGCGGGGCTCATAGCCGAGACCATGGACTCCGTCGAGGCGGACGTCTTCGTGTTCCCGGAGATGTTCCTGAACGGATACGGAGCGCCCATGGACTATCCTAGAGACATGGTCGATGCTCCGATCGGCCTGCTGTCCGACTACTGCCGCAAGGCGGACAAGGCCGCCTGCTTCGGGACGCCCAGGTTCTCCGACGAGGGGACGTACAACTCGCTGGCCTTCCTGTCCCCCGACGGCGACACGTTCTACGACAAGGCGCACCTGGCCAGCTTCGGGATCTACGCGGAGGACGGGTACATCCCTGGGAAGGGGCCGGCGATGGGGTCCTACCACGGGATCAAGTTCGGCATGTGCATCTGCTACGACATCTTCTTCCCGGAGATCCTGCACGGATGCTCCCTCAACGGATCCTCCGTCAACATATGCGCGGCCGCCTCGGCCGTGCAGTCCAAGCCTTTCCTGGACACCGTCCTGCCCGCAAGGGCCCTGGAGGACGTCACGTACACCGCATACGTGAACAACGTCGGGGAGATGAACGGCTGCGAGATGCACGGATGCTCCCGCGGGCTGGACCCGTTCGGGAAGACCGTGGCGGAATGCGGCACCGAGGAGAAGGTGGCCGTCATGCAGGTGGACACCGATGCCCTCGCCGAGGCCAGAGAGGTCCGCCGCCACCTGGAGGACTACCGCTCCGATATCGCCTGGGGCGTCTGATCGGGAAACCCTAGAAAGGTTTTAATAACCCGACCAATTCCCCCGTTCTGCAAGCCGAGATGGCCCAGCCCGGTAAGGCGCGAGCCTGGAAAGCTCGTGGGAACTTTCCCTCGGGAGTTCAAATCTCCCTCTCGGCGCTTCTATTCCCCTCGAATGCGCACATCCCTGTGTCTCCTCTTAGATGCGTGTCGCGCGCGTATTTATATCAGCCCATTCATGGCCCTCATGTACGGAGGCCTTCCTCATGATAGTCAATGCCGAGTTATTCGTCAAGGACCTGCCCGGACAGCTGGTGGGTTCCATAGAGCCCATATCCCTGGTGGACGGGAACATCCTCAGCGTGATGCACGACCGCAGCCGCATAGTGAACCACAGGATCTGCGTCAACATCACCTTCGAGGTCGACAAGGAATGCCAGCTCGCCGAGCTCAAGAAGATCTGGAAGTCCAAGGACATCATAATCTCCAAGATCGGCTCGGTCTACGAGACGTACACCATGGACTACCTCCTCATAGGCGACATAGACGCCCAGTACATCGAGGGGCTCATCGGCAAAGCGTCCAACGTCGCCGCGCTGGACGCCGTCGACGTGAGGTACTCGTCCAAGACGGACGCGTCCGCCAACAAGAGCGGGATGATCTCGGTCAAGACCCGCAGCAAGGAGGACCTGGGCAAGCTGGACGCCTTCCTCTCCGAGGAATGCGCCAAGACGGGCACAGTCTACGTGAGGGGTGTTTGAGATGAAGGTCTTCATCTGCGGATTCGGAACGGTGGGGCAGGGCTTCGCCGAAGTGCTCAGCATGCGCAAGGAATTCTTCAGGTCCAGGTACGGCCAGGACGTGGTCATCGCGGGCGCCATGGACTCCAAGACCTACGTCATATGCCCGGAGGGCCTGGACCCCCTGGAGCTCGTCAAGAGGAAGCAGGAGACCGGCAGGGTCGGGGACGACACGTACACCGACTCCGTAGAGGTCCTTTCCAAAGCCGACTACGACATCCTCATCGAGGTCAGCCCCACGAACGTCAAGACCGGCGGCGCAGGGCTCCCCAACATAATCCACGCCCTGAAGTCCCGCAAGGACGTCATCACTGTCAACAAGGGCCCGCTGGCGCTGAAGTTCAGCGAGCTCATCTCCCTGGCAAGGGAGAACAAGTGCAAGATCAGGTTCGAGGGATCCGTCGGAGGCGCGATGCCCATCATCAACCTCTGCCACGAGAACCTGAAAGGCGAGAAGATCAGCTCCATCTGCGGGATCTTCAACGGCACATGCAACTTCATACTCAGCAAGATGGACAAGGGCCAGCCCTTCGAGCAGGCCCTGAAGGAGGCGCAGCAGATGGGCTACGCCGAGACGGACCCCACCAACGACGTGGAGGGCTACGACAGCGCCTGCAAGGTCGCCATCCTGGCCAACTCCGTGTTCGGAAGGGACGTCACGTTCAACGACGTGAAGATCACCGGGATCACGGGCATCACCGAGGAGGCCATAGCATTGGCCGCCGCGCGCAACATGGTCATCAGGCTCATCGGCGAGATCTCCGAGGACAAGCTGGAGGTCGGGCCCAGGCTGGTGCCCAAAGGCCACCCCCTGAGCATCTCCGGGACCATGAACACCGCTCAGATCATGTGCGACTTCGCAGGCCCCGTCACGGTGACCGGACGCGGTGCTGGACGCAAGGAGACGGCATCCGCCATCCTCAGCGACCTCATCGCTATCATGGACGAGAGGACGGCGTGATGGCAAGGGTCCTGATCTACGACACCACCCTCAGGGACGGCGCCCAGACAGACGGCGTCTCGTTCTCGTGCGAGGACAAGCTGGACGTCCTGAAGAGGCTGGACACCACGGGCTTCGACTTCGTGGAGGGCGGATGGCCCGGCTCCAACCCCAGGGACGACGAGTTCTTCGCCAGAGCGGCCGAGCTGGACCTGTCCGTCACGAAGCTGGTGGCGTTCGGCAGCACCCGCAGGCACGGCCTCCCTCCGGAGGACGACCCCAACCTGAAGGCCCTGGCCGCCGCCCCGGTGGAATGGTGCTGCATATTCGGGAAGTCGTGGGACTTCCATGTGACGCAGGCCCTCGGCGTGCCCCTGGAGGACAACCTCGCGATGATCGAGGACAGCGTCCGCTTCCTCAAGGGCTCCGGCAAGAGGGTCATGTTCGATGCCGAGCACTTCTTCGACGGCTACGCATCGGACAGCGGGTACGCTGTCCAAGCGCTGAAGGCCGCCGAGAGGGGCGGAGCGGAATGGATCGTCCTCTGCGACACCAACGGCGGGACCCTTCCCGGGACCGTGGCGGACGTGGTCCGCAAGGTGAAGGAGGAGGTCTCCGCAGAGCTCGGCATACACTGCCACAACGACTCAGACCTGGCCACCGCATGCAGCCTCGCCGCCGTGGAAGCGGGATGCAGGATGGTCCAGGGGACCGTCAACGGCATAGGGGAGAGATGCGGCAACGCCAACCTGTGCACCGTGGCCCCCAACCTGAGGATCAAGATGGGCATGGACCTGGGCGGCGTCAGGTTGGACGACCTCACGGCCATGTCCGGGTACATCGGCGAGCTGGCCAACATGCCCCCTCAGCCGGGGATGCCGTTCGTCGGGGAGAGGGCGTTCACCCACAAGGGCGGGATGCACGTCTCCGCCATGGTCAAGGACACCAGGACCTACGAGCACATCGACCCCTCGTGCGTGGGGAACAAGCGCAGGATCCTCGTGTCGGACATGGCCGGCAAGGCCACCATAACAGAGAAGCTGAAGGAGCTGGGCCTCCGCATCGGAGACGACAGCCCCGACATCACGCGCATGGTCAAGGACATGGAGTCCAACGGATACCAGTTCGACGGCGCCGACGCCAGCTTCGAGCTCCTGGTCAAGAGGCTCAGGGGCGACATAGAATCCATGTTCCAGGTCACGGCCTTCAGGATCTCCATGTACGAGACCGAGGGCAGGAGGATGGAGTCCGAGGCCAGCATAAAGGTCGCCGGGCGCAACGGGGAGGTCGAGCACACCGCAGCCGACGGGAACGGTCCGGTCAACGCGCTGGACAACGCCCTGAGGAAGGCGCTGGCCAGGTTCTACCCCGCTCTCAACGACGTGAGGCTGACCGATTACAAGGTCCGCGTGCTCGACGAGAAATCGGCCACGGCAGCCAGCGTCAGGGTCCTGATAAGGACCACGGACGGCAGGACCAGCTGGACCACAGTGGGAGTGTCGGAGAACGTGATAGAGGCGAGCCTCATAGCGCTCAAGGACTCCCTGGAGTACGCATTGCTCCAGAATGACGTTTCAAAAGATGACAAGGTGAAGGAATGAGCAGGACAATAGTCACTCTGGTGGGAAAGGACCACGTCGGGATCATCGCCGCGGTCTGCAACTACTTCGCGAAGAACAACATAAACATCCTGGACATCAAGCAGACGACCGTGCAGGAATACATCAACATGATCCTCATCGTCGACGTCTCCGGGTTCGGGGGCAAGTTCGACGACCTCATCGAGGGCCTCGACGGCGTGGGCAAGGAGGTCGGATGCATCATCAAGGCCCAGCACGAAGAGATCTTCGACATGATGCACAGGATCTGATTCCCATGGTAGAGCTCAATGAGGTGTTCGAGACCTACGAGATGGTCTCCCACGAGAACCTCGATGTCAGGACCATCACGATGGGGATCAGCCTCCTGGACTGCATCGACCCGGACCTCGACGCCATGTGCGACAAGATCTACAGGAAGATCACCACATACGCCGAGAACCTGGTGTCCGTGGGAGACGAGATCGGCCTGGAGTACGGCGTGCCCGTGATCAACAAGAGGGTGTCCGTCACCCCCATCGCCCTCGTCGGAGGGGCCGCATGCAAGACCCCCGGGGACTTCGTGCACATCGCCAAGACCCTGGACAAGGCCGCCAAGAAGATCGGCGTCAACTTCATCGGAGGATACTCCGCCCTGGTCCAGAAGGGCATGACCCCTGCGGACAGGAACCTGATCGAATCCATACCCATGGCCCTCGCCGAGACCGAGAGGGTCTGCTCGTCCATCAGCCTCGGGTCCACAAGGACCGGGATCAACATGGACGCCGTGAGGCTCATGGGAGACATCGTGGTGAAGACGGCGGAAGCCACCAAGGAAGCGGATTCCATCGGATGCGCCAAGCTGGTCGTGTTCTGCAACCCGCCGGACGACAACCCGTTCATGGCCGGAGCCTTCCACGGGGTCACCGAGGCGGACTGCATCATCAACGTCGGAGTCAGCGGGCCCGGGGTCGTGAACAACGCCCTGTCCAAGGTCCGCGGAGAGAGCTTCGAGGTCCTGTGCGAGACGATCAAGAAGACAGCCTTCAAGGTCACAAGGGTCGGGCAGCTGTTCGCGAAAGAAGCGTCTAAGAGGCTCAACGTGCCCTTCGGGATCGTGGACCTGTCCCTCGCCCCCACCCCTGCGGTCGGAGACTCCATCGCGGACATCATCCACGAGATGGGCATGGAATACGCCGGAGCGCCCGGGACCACCGCTGCCCTCGCCATCCTGAACGACCAGGTGAAGAAGGGCGGCGTGATGGCATCCTCGTATGTTGGAGGCCTCAGCGGGGCGTTCATCCCCGTGACAGAGGACAAGTCCATGGCGGAGGCCGCCGAGCTCGGAGCGCTCACGCTCGAGAAGCTGGAGGCCATGACCTGCGTATGCTCCGTCGGCCTGGACATGATCGCCATCCCCGGCGACGTGCCCGCGACCACCATCTCCGGGATCATCGCGGACGAGATGGCCATCGGGATGGTCAACCAGAAGACCACCGCCGTCAGGGTCATCCCCGTCATCGGCAAGAAGGTCGGCGACAGGGCCCACTTCGGAGGGCTCCTGGGAGACGCGTGCATCATGCCCGTGAACCCCTACGGATGCGCCGACTTCGTCAACCGCGGCGGAAGGATCCCCGCGCCCATCCACAGCTTCAAGAACTGAAGCGAAACACATTACAGCGGCCTTCGGGCCGCATCCTTATCTCATCCCTGCTTCGGACGGCGTCAACGCATCACCGCGAAGAAGACAGCATAGTTGATCAGCGAAACGGCCACTATGCCTATCAGCGCACCCATTCCGGCCTTCTTGGAGCATTTGGGCTTCGAGTCCATCCATACGAGCCATAGGACGATCCCTATTATCGGTATGATGAGCCCGATCAGGAACCAGATTATGCTGCCGTCGTCATCGACCTTCTTCTCGACCGTCTCCGACTGCCTCGCACCGCAATTGGAGCAATACAGAGCGTTCTCGGAAACAGGCTCTCCGCATTCACGACAGTAGACCACTGAGGCACCTCCAGACTATGAGGAATCGGCCCGCTCATGATAAAAGCATTCGGGCAAGACGCTCCAGAGATGCACAGCCATGCCGTCGAAAGCATGTATGAAAAAGGAAAAGGTGATGGTAAAAGGATTGGGGCACCGAAGTGCCCAAGCAAGAGCTCAGAAAGAAGCGCAAGGTGGGGGCAGAGGGATTTGAACCCCCGTCAGCGGGTTTCCACTACGGAAGGAGCTACCTTCCGCGGAATCAATGAGTCATCGCTCCAGTTAATCATCAACTGTCAGCAAACCCATTTTCAATCACTCTCAATAACTGGAGCCCACCAGTCTGCCAGGTTAGCCTATACCCCCTTGAGCGTGATTGCGAGTTGCAATCACTTCTTGCGCATCTTTGCTGCTCTCTTTCTTCTTCTCATTTTCTTCTTGCGCCATTTCCAACGCTGGTTACCGCGTTTCTTCCAGGCGCGCGAGCCTCTCTTCATGATCCTACCTTCCTTGAATGTGTCCCGAAGGACATGCATCCTTGGCGGGCCCGCCGGGATTCGAACCCGGGGCGTCTGGCTTAGAAGGCCAGCGCTATATCCTGGCTAAGCCACGAGCCCACTCTTCCCCTCCATTTACTCATTCCATTTAAAGGTTATCTACGAAGCGGACCGGGATCCCGCCATGATAGCTGGATGCACGGCCAGAAGGCTCCGATCGGACAGCGATATCATCAGAAACCGGGCACAAGATGCCATCTGCAGCCAGCTTCCGGCGTCCCGCCTCATCTCTTCAGAGTGGCTCCGCAGACCCTGCAGAACTCGTCGCCGGCGGAGATGGCGCCGCCGCATTCGGGGCAATGGCTCCCGTCGGCATGGCGAGGGCGCTTCTCGGTCTTGGTGAAGCCTCCTCCGATCAGCCCCAGCGGGATGAACAGGAAGAAGAACGGCAGCCCGAAGCCCGGACGCACCAGCAGCGCCACGAGGATTATCGCGGCGAACAGGACGACCACGAGCACTATGAAGGTGCGGCGGTCCATCAGAGCTTCCTCCCGCATGCGGAGCAGAAGCTCTGGCCCTCGTCCACGGGCATGCCGCAGGAAGGGCAGTACCCGGTGTAAGCATGCGGAGCCCCGTCATCCTCGGCTCCTTCCTCCTTCGGGGCCTTCGCGGGCCTGACCGCCAGGTAGATGTTCCTGACGGCCACCCCGATCAACAGGACCCCTATCAGGGAGAACATGAGGTTCATGGGGAACATCGGCATCGTCCACGAGATGGAGATCCATATCAGAGCGAATATCAGGAGGAATGCTCCCGAGAATATCCCGTTGGCTCTCGGCACCGATGCGACCATGGGTGAACGATGCGAAACACCGTCATAATCGTATCGCAAACATCGACAGGGAACCTGGATGGAGAAGGGGAAAAGCGCCCCGCCCGGGATCGCCCCGGACGGAGCTGTTCATGACCTTAAAGACAGGATCAGGTGTGGATGTAGTTGCCGACGGACCCGTTCCCGGTCAGCATCAGCACGGCCTCGGCTATGCAGATCAGGCTCAGGACCAGCAGGAGAGGCCACCAGTTCAGCAGCTTGCCGACCATCTTCACCAGGGCCTCGGCGAAGTTCAGCACCATGTAGACCACGGCGCCTCCGAGGAACGCCACTATCACACGGGGCCATCCCGTCGAGAGGGAGGTCAGGTCGATGTTGCCCGCCAGCACGAATCCGTTGAGCCCGGCCAGTGCGACGTATATGATGCACATCACAAGCGCGGAGATGATCACCGCGAAGTGGACATCCCTGAACGGACGGATTATCAGCGCGAACGCCGCCAACAGGATGATCACGGCCGTGGACATCCTCCAGTCCCCGAAGGCCGAGACGGCCTCGTAGGCCATCACGATCCCGAATACCAGTCCGAGGAAGACCATCAGCTTGTACTTCTTGGAGTCCTTGTCCTTCACATAGGTCAACACGATCAGCAGCGCGACGATCCCTCCTATGAGCAGGAGGGTCTCGGGCATATGGTTGCCGACCCATGCGGATATCTCCGATGTGTCCATGGAACGACGATTGGCAGAAGCCGATATAAAGGGCGCGCCGCCCCGTCAGGGGGCAGCGCAGGTAAGGTGCGTTTCAAGCGAGCTTGGTGCCGGCCTTGGGGCTGGCTCCCTGGTCGTAGACCTCTGCGACGTCGAACATCCAGAGGGCTCCGGCCTTCAGGTGGACGGCGGCGAGCTTCTCGTTCATCTGGTCCAGCCCGGGCCCCTCGGTGATGCGGACGGGGTTGGCGAGGACGATCTCGTATGCGGCCATTCCGGCGGAGACGAGTATCGCGGCCTTCTTGTTGGCCTCCAGGTTCTTGGAGGACTTCTTCATCAGGACCTCTCCGACGATGACTTTGTCAGGGGCGGGAGCCACAATGGACCCGCACACGATTGCGTGGGGCTGTCCGGCGGCGTCCGAGGTCACGAGGGCCTTCACCGTAGTGGGCTCTCCCAGCACTTTCATTACATCTTCAGGAATACAGACCATGCTGTTCACCGGGACAGTAATCGTCGGGAGAGTATAAGCAGGGTTGCTATCACGCATGATGCCTACAGCAGGCTCTCATGCCGTGGTTATGGGCGGCGGCAGCGGAGGAGGCTCGGGACGCTCGTACATCGAGTCCATGAACGCCGCGGCGAACAACGGGTAGTGCTCGACGCCGTCCTCGTCCACGCGTATGTTCCCGTTCTCGAGCTTGATGAACCTCTTCACGGGATAGATCGTGTACCGTGGGTCGGTGCGGAGCTTCTTGAGGGAGCCGGCCCTCCGGTTCTTGCCGGACTTCACCTCGATGGCCGACAGGTCTCCCCCGAGATCGACTATGAAATCCACCTCGATGCGGTCGCGCTTGGTCGGCTCATCCTCCGAGATGGGCCTGTTCCTCTCGAAGTAATGCAGCTGGAACCCGCATTTTCGATCATGTTGGCGACCGCGTTCTCGACTATGGCCCCTGCGTTGACCTCTGTGTCCCCGCGCAGGATCCTCAGGCGCAGACCATCGTTCGGCCTCGATCCCTGGAAAGCGCTGATGAGGATCCCTGTGTCGTAGCAGTACATCTTCAGCGAGTCGTCGCGCCTCGATCTCAGAGGCAGCACAGGCTCCGTGACATTGCGGCAGATGCTGGCCATGCCTGCCCCTTCGACCCATAGGATGGGGCTCCTGTATTCCCTCAGACCTGGATTCTCGACGCCGTTCCCGAGTGCTTTCTCTGCGGCCGAGTACATGAACTTCCTGCTGTCTTTCCCGAGCTGGTCGGGCATGGAATCTATGCATGCCTGCACCCTTATCCGTATAGATTCAGGAGCGAAACGGGACACATCGTATGCATAGTCCATGCGTATGCGCTCGCATTCACTGTCGACATCGTTCCAATCGACATCCTCGCCGAGCGTCTTCTTGACGACATCCGGCATCCCTCCGATCGCCAGATACCTGGTGAAGCATCTGTTCAGGGCGTCCAAGGATGCCTCATCCAAGGGAGCCTTCGTCCTGATGCGTTCACGGATGTTTTTGGTCACGTCCTCGGTGATCCCCAGGGCCCACAGGTACTCCTCGAAGTCCAGAGCATACACGAAGCAGTACGTCGAACAGCACAACTCCATGAACGGCTTCTCGGGAGACGAACC